>JAJDNC010000023.1 GCA_022340865.1 Gemmatimonadota bacterium | reverse complement strand
TCGGGCGTCACCCGGTACGATTACGGCGTGCTGCTGCGCATGGTCCGCACCGTGTACTACCTGTCGAGCCAGCCCAACGGTCTCGTGGTGTCCCCCGACGGCGCCGACCCCAACGAGACCATCTACGGGAGCGGCTGGCACTTCCACCGGTGGCTTGGCGACGGGTACGGAAACGCCTCCACGGCCATGGCCGACTCGTCCCTCTTCCGGGCACTCACCGACTCGCTGACGCCACCCGGTAGCAAGGGCTTCCAGCAGGTGACGGGACAGCCGGTCTCGACGCTCTTCGAGCAGTTCGTGAACGCCATCAGCCTGGACGGGACCGGAGCCCCGCCTCCGGCCCACCCCTTCACGACCTACGACTTCGTGACGGCAGCGACGGACCTGCTGCACCCGAACCAGCAGCCCGCCGGCCAGTACCCGTGGCCGGTCACCGCCAACAACGGGGTTCCCTCGGCGAGCTTCGGCAACGCCACGTACGCGGGGCCCATCGGCCGGTGGGGGATACGCATCCACGACTTCGTGTCCAACGGGACCGGCGTCGGCGCTCAGATCCGCGTGGACCTGTATCCCGCGGGGAGGATCGTGGTGACGCGGCTCCACTGAAGCACCTCGCAGGCGCAGGGCCGCCCCGTCGATGCGGGCGACGGAGTCCTCTCCGCTGCGCCCCGCTTACCGGCCGTCCGCGCTTCCCGATTCCTCCTCACCCGGGCTCAACGCGAACGTACCCGTCTCCCTGCGCTCCCGGAGCAGTCGCGCCACCTCCCGATGGCCCTCCAGGAGGTTCGCCATATCCGCCGCGACTTCCCGCGCGGCCTCGAGGTCGAGGGTGAGGCTCTCCACGGTCCCGCCGCCGCCGTGCATGAGCAGGAGTCCCAGACGGATGGCCTCGAGGGCCTTGACCGCTTGTTGCAGCTTATCGCGGGCCGCGTCCCGAGTAGCCTCCACGCCGGCTCGCACCCGGGCGCGCTCCGCGGCGCCGGGACGTGAAGGGTCGTCGTCGCCGATCTCGGCGAGGATCGCATTCAGCTCCGCGACCTGAGCCCGCATGGCCCGTGCGTCCTCTTCCAGCGACTTCACGGTCTCCGGCAACGCCTTCAGGGTCTTGCGTATCTCTTTCGGCAACTGCTCGAAGAGGCGGTCCGCTGCCAGTCCCAGCGCGACCTCCGTCGGGCGGTGGGCTCCCGAGATGGCCCTGACCACGCGTTTCAGACCCAGCCCGGCGACCTTGAAGATGCGTTTGCCCACCCACCCGTCCCACACGCGCAGCCAGCGCTCGCCCATGACGTCGGAGCGGGCCCGCGCGCGAATCTCGTCCACGACGCTTGCGCCCAGCCCGGTGAGCAGCGACCAGGAGAACACGTTGTCCACCCAGGTATGGATCCAGCCGCCCGCGGCCAAGACCGTGGGAAGGCTCACGGCGGCCACGGCGTATCCCGTCCATTTCAGCAGACGGAGCACCCGGTCCACGAACGTCTCCCGCTTGCCCACCTCGAACCGAAACTCCTCGTCCCGGAGCTTGACGTCCTGCGCCCACGCCGCGCCGGCGTCCTCGAGGGTGAAGCCGGACTTCAGGAGCCGGCGCACGTCCCTCAGCAGCCTGACGACCGGAATGCCCAGCAGGGTCGCCACGACGGCGTCCAGAATCAGGACGCCCGCCGCGGTCGGCCCCTCGCTGAGCAACATCGTCACCATCGCCGGCACGGCGAAGAGCAGCCCGAGGAGGCACCATGCCACGGCGGTCTCCAGCTCCCGGTTCTGCTTGATGAACACGCGCAGTGAGACGGGGAGCTCCCGTTCGATCTGGCCCTCCGGCCCCAGCGCCTCGGCCAACGCGTCGGCCCCGGAGAAGCGGCGCTCGGGCTCCTTGCGCAGGCAGCGGTCTATGGCGGCGGCGATGTGGGCCTGCACCTGGGGCGCCACGGACAGGAGCGGCGGCGGCGGCCGGGTGACGTGCTGTGCGAGGATCGCGGCGGGCGTGGGACCCGTGAATGGAACCTGTCCCGACAGGGCGTAGAAGCCCACGCACCCGAGACTGTACAGGTCGCTGCGAGCATCGACCTCCCCCCCGGCGGCCTGCTCCGGGCTCATGAACTCGGCGGTGCCGAGCAGCTCACCCCCCTCCGGGTTCGCCGCCTCCACCAGGGCCGCGATGCCGAAGTCCGCCACCAGGGCCCGGCCGGAGCCTTCCTCGAGAAGGATGTTGTCCGGCTTCACGTCGCGGTGGACGACGCCGTGCAGCTGCGCGTGGGCCAGCGCCCACGCCACCTCCCGAAGGACTCGCGCGGCATCGCTGTTGGAGAGCGGTCCGCGCGTCCGTATCCTCTCGCCCAGGCTCTCGCCCGGCACGTACGCCATGGCGAAGAAGACGAATCCATCGGCCTCGTCCACCGTATGGATGGGCACGATGTTCGGATGCGAGAGGCGGGCGGCGGTGCGAGCCTCCCGGAGGAAGCGCTCCCTCAGGCCTGGTCGCGCCGCCAGATCGGGGGGAAGGAGCTTGAGGGCCACCATGCGGTCCAGCGCGACTTCGCGGGCCAGGAAGACGATCCCCATCCCCCCGCGGCCGAGCTCGCGCTCGATGGAATACCGTCCCGCCAAAGCCTTCTGGAAGGTCAGGAACTCGCCGGAGGGGCGTGCTGGTCCGCTTGTCATGGCACCGGGAGAATGCCCTGGCGGCGCCGATCCCCGCAAGGCAGCTTGTACGCAGCGAGTGGGTGGAGAGCCCCCGGACTGGACATCGAGGCCTTTAGGAGCCCTTTTTCCCGGATGACCCCACCCGCCTCGAGACCACCTGGACCCCATTCGCCCCGAAAGGGACCATGATCCGGACGCTCATCCTGGGTACGCTTCTCGGGCTCTTCTCGGGCGTGGTTCCGGGCCCGTTCACGGCGCTCATCGCCGTCACTTCCCTCCGCCACGGCTTCTGGGCCGGTCTCCGCATCGCCCTGGTCCCGCTGGTGTCGGAGACATCGGTGATGGCGCTCACCGCGCTTCTGCTGTCCCAGCTTCCCAGCGAAGCGCTCCGGTGGATGGGGATCGTCGGCGGCGTGTTCATTCTGTTCCTCGGCGCGCGCACGTGGCGAGAGGCCGCAGACCACCCGAACCAGGAGCCCCACGTCAGCTCCCGTCAGCGCGCCCTCGAGGGCATGATGCTGGCGGTCCTGTCTCCGGCGCCCTGGGTGTTCTGGCTCCTGGTGGGCTCTCCCCTCTTCCTCAGCTCCTACCACCAGGGCTGGGGGCATGCCGCCGCGTTCCTCGGCTCCTTCCTGTTCGTGTTCGTCGGCATCTACGTCGGCGTCGCCCGGGCGGCGTCCCTGGGGCACAAGCGCCTCCCCCTGCACTGGTACCGCCGCGTGATGGTGGGCGCCGCCGTGGCCCTGCTTCTCGCCGGCGTCGTACTGGTGTGGCAGTCCTGGATCGGCAACTTCCACCGGATGGTCCGGGGTTCGGAGGGTATCCGCAGGATGATGCAGGACACGCTCCTCCAGTAACCGGACGGCCGCCGCGGTCGCGGGATGCGAAGTCCCGCGACCGTTACGGTCTCGTCACCCGCCTCCGCCCCCGTCCCCGGAACCCCTCCGAAGCGCACCGGTACGACCTCCACCGACCCAACCAGATGGAGGCGAACATGTCGAAGAAGATCCTGATGCTCGTCGGCGACTTCGTGGAGGACTACGAGGTCATGGTCCCGTTCCAGGCGCTTCAGGCAGTGGGACACACGGTCCACGCGGTCTGTCCCGGGAAGAAGTCCGGCGAGACGGTGCGCACGGCCATCCACGACTTCGAGGGCGACCAGACGTACAGCGAGAAGCGGGGCCACAACTTCGCCCTGAACGCAGCCTTCTCCGAGGTCGACCCCAAGGCCTACGACGCCCTGTGCATCGCGGGGGGGCGGGCTCCCGAGTACCTCCGCCTGAACGAGACCCTGCTCGACGCCGTGCGCCACTTCTTCGCCGAGGGCAAGCCGGTGGCCGCCATCTGCCACGGACCGCAGATCCTGGCGGCGGCGGGGGTCCTGAAGGGCCGGAAGGTCACGGCGTACCCCGCCGTGGGACCCGAGGTGACCCTGGCGGGCGCCGAGTTCCAGGACATCCCGGTGGATCAGGCCGTCACCGACGGGAACCTGGTGACGGCTCCGGCATGGCCCGCCCATCCGGCGTGGATCTCACAGTTCCTCGCGGTCCTCGGCACGAAGATCGTGGAGGAGGACATGGCCACCGCTGCGTCGTAACGCCGCGGCGCCTCTCCCGACTTCCGACGGGGGCCTGGCCGCGCGGACAGGCCCCCGAGGCGGTCAGCTCCCCGTGGGCGGCGTCTCCTTGTCCCAGACGAACCTGTGGAAGAAGTCGCCGATGTCCCCGAACACCTTCAGCCACCTGGAGTGGATGAGCAGCTCGTGGGTCTCGTCGGGCATGACGGTGAGCTCGTAGTAGACGTGGTGCGCCCGCAGCAGGTCCACGAGGCCGATCATCTGCGAGAAGTTCACGTTCCGGTCGTCGTCACCCTGCTCCAGGAAGACCGGCGACGTCCACGTATCCACGTGCGCCGCGGCCGACGACTGGAACGACACGGCCGTGCTGTCCAGCGAGTTGCCGTAGAGGTGCACGCCGGCCAGGTCGGCGCCGGCCCTGAAGATGTCCGAGTTCCGCGCCAGCGCCTCGGACGTGAGCAGGCCGCCGTAGGAGAGTCCCCAGATGCCGATGCGCGTCGAGTCCACGTCGGCACGTGACTGCAGATAATGCGCGCCGGCCAGCACGTCCTGGTACTCGGAGTTTCCCCGGGCGTTGGTGTCGCGGGCGCGCCGGAAGCTCATGCCGTACCCGATGCCGCCCCTGTAGTTGATGGAGAGCACCACGTACCCCTGGCTCTGCAGCCACTGGTTGAAGGCGTAGGCCCAGTGGTAGAACTGCATGTAGTGGTACGCGGGGAGCATCTGCCGGACGGGACCGCCGTGAACGAATATGATCGCCGGACGCTTCTCGCCGGGCCGGATGTCCTTGGGCAGGAAGAGCTGGTCGTGGATCTCGGTGCCGTCGGCCGCCTTGGTGATGACGATCTGCGGCACCACGTGCGCCGCCTGCGGGAAGCTCGCGGGCAGCACCGGGAAGACGATCTTCGGCGCGCCGCCGCTCGCCGGAACCAGCGCCACCGAGGCGGGCTGCCTCGCGTTGAAGTAGAGGACCGCCACCTGCCTCCCCGAGGCCACGGGCTGCGGGTACGTCTCCACGCCGTCTCCCTGGGAGATCCGCCGCGGCGTGCCGCCTGAGGTGGGCACGGCCCAGATGTGGCGCCGCTCGATGTCCTGGGCGTTGGTGCAGTAGTAGAGGGTGCCACCGTCGGGAGAGAAGCTCACCGACGTCCGGTCCTCGATGAGGCCGTCCGTGGTGGTGAGCATCACCGGGTCGGGAGACGGCTTCGTGAGGCCGATGGAGAAGTAGCGCTCGTACTCGTCGCGGGGCGGCAGCATCGGGAACACGATGTTGCCCCCCTCCCACCGGATGCCGTTCATGCCCGCGAACTCCCGGTCGCCGGGCTGATTGTGCCAGACCTCCTTCGCCGTGCCGTCCGCGACGTCGGCCACCATGAGCGACAGCGTGTATCCGCCGGAGAACGTGGCGTTGAAGAGACCCGCCTCCGCGGAGTTGTTGCTCTGCGTGGTGTCGCGGGCGCCGCCTCCCCGCCCGCCCCTGCCGAACCCGCGGAAGCGGAAGCCGAAGCCGGAGCGGCAGCCCGAGAAGGGACCGCCCCTGCCCCGGCCGAAGAACGAGGGCGTCGACGCCGACTGGGGCCGGTAGGCGTGTCCCGACGGGTTCCCGATGCCGCCCCCGCCCTGTTGCGCCTGCTCCCCGAACGGGACGCCGGGGCGGCGCAGGAACGCGATCCGCTTGCCGTCCGGTGACCACACGGGATCACCGTCGCAGTCCACGCCGGGGGCCATGTACTCCACCGACCGCGTGGACAGCCGATAGACCATGATGAGGGCGTGGTTCTCGCGCTCGCTGGTCCACGCGAACATGGAGCCGTCGGGGGACCACACCGGCTGGGTCTGCCGGCCCCACTGCCTGAGGAACGGCTTCAGGCCCAGGTCCATGGAGTCGGGCTTCGCGTGACCGTCGAGGCGGCTCCGGTAGATCTGGTCGTCCTTCACGTACAGCACCGACGAGCCGTCCGGCGACAGCACCGGGTTCGCGCCCTCCGCCACCCGCCACGCGGGACCTCCGGAGGATCGCACCGCCCAGATCGCTCGTTGCTGGCCCTCCGGTGTGTGCTCCGGATTCGCGATCCAGCCCTCACGGTTGGGAGCCGAGCCCCGCACGAACACGATCATGGAGCCGTCGTCGGAGATGGAGACGTCGGTGAGCTCGATGCCGTTGTCTTCCATGAACTCGGTGAGCCGCCTGGGCTTGAAGTCCGGTCCGGCCGCGGTGTAGACGTTGCGCTTGCCCTCCTCGTAGGCCATCCACGCGATGCGGTCGGTGTGGCGGGCCGAGGCCAGGTCCAGCGGAGAGGCCGGGCTGAGGAAGTCCCGGATCGAGGGTCCGGATTGGGCCCGGAGGGCCGGCGAGAAGGCCGCCGGAGCCACGAGCAGGGCGGCGGCGAGGAGGAGCGAAGGCGACGGACGCGAGACGGCTCGGAAGTCGAACATGGGACAACCCCACCCGGGAAGAGGGCGACGGCTCTTCATGAACCGGGGCATGGTACGACGTGTGTAGCGGGCCGTCCACCGGGGGGAAGCCTCGGCTTCCTTGCCGCCTCCCTCAGGGCCCCGCCGGCCGGGGGCATGGGCGATCTCCCGGAGGGCGGCACCGAGCGGTCCGGCGCGCGTCTGAAGTGCGCGGCGCCTCCGGTCAGCTCGGGCTCAGCTTCCCGGCTTCACCCAGACCTGGTTGCCGCGGTCGACATCGGGGAAGAGCGCGTCGGGATCGATCTCCACCCGTACGACCTCCGGACGAGCGGCCACGTGCACCACGTCCCGGCGCGCGCCCGTCAGCCAGACCTGCACCGGAACGTTCACGCGCTGCACCGACCCGTCGGCGCGGGTCACCGCCAGGAGCACGGGCATGGGGGCCATGCCCTGGTCCTCTATGGTGATGGCCGTCGAGTCGCCCCGGGTGTCCACGCTTCCGATGGCCTGGTCCAGGGACCATCCGTGATAGAACCACGTGTTCCAGAACCACGACAGGTCGCGGCCGGGCACCGCCGCGCCAGCGGTGGTCGCGTCGTCCATGGCGTTGAAGAAGTCCTCGGGATAGGGGTGGCGTCCGATCCACCGCTTCCCGTACTCGCGGTACGCCCGGTGGAACGTCTCCTCCCCCAGGATGCCGCGGAGGGCGGCCAGCACCTGGGCGGTCTTGTCGTAGTACATCACGAAGTACAGCGACTGCGGGAACTCGTTGCCGGGGCGCATGAGGCCCATGTCCCGGCCCTGGCGCGCCGCGGCCAGGTACAGGCTGCGTTGGCCGGGCTCGGAGTCGTTGGCACGGCCTCCCTTCCGGGGTTCGCCGTACAGGACGCGCATGCCCTGCGCCACGTCGAACTGCGTGAAGCCCTCGTCCATCCAGGGGTACCGGGTCTCGTTGGACCCCACCTGCATGGGGAACCACATGTGACCGGTCTCGTGCATGAGGTCGCCGGCCAGAGACAGCGTATCCGCCCATGGCTGCATGAGCGTCATCATGGGGTATTCCATGCCGCCGCCGTTCAGCACGCCCTCCATGGACGTCATCTTCGGCCACGGATACGGCCACAGGTACGCCGACAGTTGCTCGATGGCGTCCCGGGTGAAGCGCGCGCCGCCGATCCGCCAGGCCGCCGCCGGCGCGCTCAGCCGGAAGAAGCTGTTGATGGCCACGGTGTCGCGGTGGCCTTCGTCGCCCACGAGAGCGCGCGTCGCGTCCCACGCGTACCGGTCGCTGGTGCCCCAGGCGAAGTCGCGGACGTTCGGCGCAACGAAGTGCCAGGTCGCCGTCGGCCCCGAGCCCGCGAACGCCCCGGCGGCGCCTGCCCCCGGCGTCAGGACCCGCACCACGCGGCCGGTCCTGTGCGCCACCCTCAGCGAGTCCAGCGCCCGGGGCGAGAGCACCTCCGAGGCGTTCACCAGCCTACCCGTGCCGTCCACCACCCATCCGTGGGGCACGGTGATGCGCACGTCGTAGTCGGCGGGGTCCATGTAGAACTCCGCCTCCAACAGGTAGGGGTCGGCCACCCACCCGTTCACGTCGTCGTACACCGCGATCTCCGGATACCAGTAGCCCATGAACCAGACGTGGCCGTCGTGGCCTTCGCGCCCGTCGGAGGGTGCCGGAGCCGGGGCATACGACCACGCCATGTCCAGGCGCGTGCTGTCGCCGGGAACGAGGGGCCGCTCCAGCGCGATCCACATCACGGTGCTCTGCACCGAGTAGCGTCCGGCGTGCGGCGCCCCCGGAGGCGACTCCGTGACGGAGAGCGACGGGTTCTCCGGCGGCTCCGCGGTGTATGCGCGACCGTCCACCACCACGCGGCTCAACGCGATCCCCCCGGTGATGGGCACCGCCGAGTTCCGGGGGCTCCCCTTGGCGAAGACGTTCTGACGCAGATGCACCGCGAGCCGGCGGAGCGTGTCCGGCGAGAAGTTCCGGTACACGACATCCTCGCTCCCCGAGACCCTTCCGGCCGCCGGGTCGAGGCGCACGTCGATGTCGTACCGGGGGTGCTGCACCCAGGCCTTCGGGCCGGGGCGGCCCGTGCGCGTCCGCGTTCCGCGCTGCACCGCCCGGGTGAACGCGGCGCTCTCGTACAGGGGCCCGGGGAGGGGTCGGCCCCCGGCGCGCACCGCCGCGGCCGGATCCACGGCGGTGGAGGGAAGCGTCTGGGCGCAGACCGAACGCTGTCCGGCGGCGAAGGCGAGGCCCACGAGAAACAACATCATCCCAGCGGACGACGCGCGCGCGGCGCATGACGGGCGCCCGGCGGACGACCCGCGTCCCGACGCCGACCCGCGTCCCGACGCCGACCCGCATCCCCGCGCCGACGCGCGCCCCGCGCCGCCGGCCACGGGCACCTCGGAGGACCCGGACATGCTCAGTTCGCTCCCCTCTCCCTTCCGGCCTTCTTCTCCTTCGGAGGCAGCGTCAGGTCGTCGAAGTTCATGAGGGCGTTGAAGACCATGTTGAACTCGTGGTGGTTCTGCCACCGGTACACCGGGTTCGTGGCGTACATGATCACGCGCCCCTTGCCCACCGGCACGTCCACGATGGCCGGGCGGTTCCTGATCTGGTCGGCGCCGCGCATGAGCCCGCTGAGCACCGCCTTCTCGCCGCCCACGTACTTCATGAGCACCTCGTCGTCCTGCTCGTTCCGGGGCACCTGGAGCAGGGGACCGTTGTCGTACTTCACAGGCACGAAGGTCTTCGTGTAGCCGTAGAAGATCGGGCTCTCGGGCCGCAGGATCTCCGCCTGCACGATGGGGCGGGGAGCGTAGAAGCCCCGGGACGGGCGGCTGGCGTTGACGTCCCGCACCAGGCCGAAGTCCGCCGGGAACGAGCTGGACCCTCCCATCGTGATGAGCAGGCCGCCCGCGTCGACGAACTTCTGGAGCTCCAGGACGCCCTCGATGCCCATTCCGCCGGTGATGTCCGACGAGGACCCGTACATGCCCAGGTTCTTGAAGCTGTCCGTCCTCGTGTACGCGATGGGCTCCTTTTGTGGCGCCAGGCCCATGACCAGGCTCTTGCTGCCGCGACCCTGGGTGGGAATGACGATGACGTCGTAGTCGGCCTTCAGGTTCCCCTGCCTCACCCGCTCCTTGAAGATGAGGTCGTAGGGGATCTGGAACTTGTCGAAGGCGTAGCGCACCCAGCCCACGTCCTGCGTGCTCCCCCACGTGCTGAACATCGCGACGCGCGGCACGTTCAGGTCGTGGGTGGGAACGTCGGGCGCCTTCGACAGGCCCACCGCCGTGAGGCCGAGCTCCTTCACCGCCGTCCGGATGCGGTCGGCGGCCCCGGCGGCCGGGACGAGGAACGACCCCGCCGGCATCTCCAGGTCGCCGGCCTTGAAGGGCTTGTCGGCCGCCTTAATGTCCAGGTCCTTCAGGCGGTCCCGCAGCGTGATCATGTTCTCGGAGCCGAAGTGAGCGACGGCGAAGAAGGCCGGGGACCGGTCCCCGGTCACGGTGCCGTCGAGGGTCACGCTGTCCACCGGGGTCACCGGAACGTCGAGGAGCGCCTTGTCGTCGATGGAGTCCACCTCGCAACCCAGCATCAGGCCCATGGTCCAGCCGCTGTCGTCGTACGTCTGCTCGCTCTGGTTCGGGTAGTCGTTCTGGAGCCGAAGCAGGATGTGCGCCAATCGGCCGTACGGCTGGTTCCGCTTGATGACGTACGAGCCCGCCGGGAAGGTGTCGGAGCCCAGCGTGATCTTCTTCTCGGCGCGGCCCACCTCGATGCCCTGCATGCGCAGCAGGTTCACCAGGAGCGCCACCCGCGTCATGTCGCGCTGGCCGGCGGGGATCACGTATCCGTGCGGGGTCTCGTTCTCACCGTTCTGGATGGAATGGAGCGACTTCTTGTAGAAGTTCTGCAGGATCACCTTCGGGAACTGCGAGGTGAGCTGGAGACCCAGGAGCACCGCGGTCTCCGAGTAGTTCGTGTTGTTGCGCATGGACCACGTGACCGTGTCGTACGGCGGGAAGGGCCGGTACCACTCCCGGGACGTCTGGCTCCGGTTCAGCGTGCGCTTCATGGTGGTGGCGCCCCCGTTCCCGAAGATCTCGTACATCCGCATCATGCCGTTGTGGTTGTACGACATCGAGCCCAGATAGCCCGGCGACCACGCGTCCATGAAGCCGTGGGTCCAGACGCCCGGCATGCCGTACTTGGTCATCTGGGCCATCTCGTAGTTCGAGTACCAGGGCAGCTCCCCGAAGAGGATGGGATCGTAGTCCGGGTTCTGGGGATCCTGCCCGCTGTAGTCGTACAGGAACGGGATGGACTCGTGCAGGTCGTGCATGATGGGAGGATGCCAGTGCAGGTACCATCTCAGCAGGTTCTGCATGGTCTTCATGGCGAAGTTGATGTCCCGGTTGTTGTCGTGGTACACGTACTTGCCCCAGTACGGGGGACCGGGGATGCGGTCGCTCTGGGAGGTGTCGTTCACCAGGTAGCGGTAGTACCAGTCGATGTAGCGGTCCCGGCCGTCGGGCTCCGCCACCGGCGTGAGCGACACGATGACGTTGTCACGGATCTTCTCGATGAGCGGCGAGTTCTCGGTGGCGAGGCGGTAGGCCAGCTCCATGAGCATCTCCGGCGGCCCGGTCTCCGAGCTGTGCAGCCCGCCCATGATGTGGTACATGGGCTTGCCGTCGGCGATGACCTTGTCGATCTGCTCCTCGGAGAGGCCCCGGGGGTCCGCCAGCTTGGCCAGATCCTCCCGATACCGCTCCAGGTGGGCGATGGACTCCGCCGAGCCCACGAACACGTCCACCGTCTCGCGACCCTCGTCGGTGGTGCCGGTGGAGATCACCTTCACCCGCGGTGAGGCCGCGGCCAGCGCCCGGTAGTACTTCAGGATGTCGGCGTAGTAGGTGAGCTTTTTCGGCGCCCCGATGTAGTAGCCCAGCACGTCCTTCGGCGAGGGCACCCCCGCCACCTTCGGTAGATGGTCCACCAGCGGGCTGAGAAACTCCGGGTGGGTGGTCCACTCCCTCGCCAGCCTGGCGAAGGCGGTGTCCTCGCGCTGGGTGGGGCTCCGGGTCTCCAGCACGGACTCCTGCGCCGCGGCGTGGGATCCCAGGAAACCGACGCAGAGCGTGAGGACGGGAAGGCACCACGTGAGGCGCCACCGGGGGACGCGAGAGGCAGGCATCGCTCGCCGCTCCTGTTGATGCGGTGTGGAATTGAGAGCGGGACGGTAGGCGCGCCGGGAGATCCGGGCAAGCGGGAAGCTCGGCAGAGCCACGGTGCCCGTCTCCGGACGACACCTCCGGGTTGCTTCGACTCGCCCCCCCGGTCTACCGTGACCAGGCGCACCGCGATGCGTCCGACATTCCCTCCCCTGCCCGTGGCCCCCCATGCTGCCGCTTCTGCTCGCCGCCATCGCCTCGCTCGTTAATGCCCCCCCGGCCCCCGGCGCACCCCCCTCCTTCCGCGTCCTCGAGTGGAACGTGTCGGACAGCGCCTGGATCCGGCACCGCGCCGCCTCCCGGGCAGTGCTCCGTTCCGCGGATCCGGACATCGTGGTGCTCGTCCAGGTCTCCGGCGGGACGGGAGTGCGGGGCGTCCGGGAGATGCTGGCGGGGCTTCGGAACCCGGCGGATACCACCTGGTTCGTGACCTCCCGCGTGCAGGGCGACTATGAGCACACGGTCATCGCCAGCCGGTACCCGGTGCGCGCGCTGTCGGAATTCGACAGGGTTGCCTATCCCGACACGGGACGAGCCGTGGCGCGGGCGACGCCGATGCCGGGCGAGACGGTGCCGCAGCGAGACACGGTCGATCTGGCCCGAACGAACGGCGCACTGGTTCGGGTGGCGGACCGGTGGCTTCTGGTCGTGGGCCTGCACCTCACCTGTTGCGGCACCCGGGACGACTGGCGGGAGGCGCGCCGCCGCCTGGCGGCCACGGCCGTGCGTGACCGGACGCGTGCGGCGATGGCCCGCACGCGCCCCGCCGGCGTGGTGATGGCTGGAGACATGAACCTCGTAGGCGGGCGAGCCCCCCTCGACACCCTGCTCGCCACCATCGCCGCACCACCCCTGGGACCGCTACGCCGTGCCCCCGCCGTGCACTTCGACGGATGGACGGACTGGACCTGGGACGGGCGCGGGACGCCGTTCAACGCCGGTCGGCTCGACAACATCGTCTATTCGACGGGGACCTTGGATCTCCTCCGGGCACGGGTCTGGGACACCGAGTCGATGGACGCGGACACTCTGCGGGCCTATGGACTGATGCCCGAGACGTCCAGGACCATCGGCCGGCATCGACCGGTGGTCGTGGACCTCCGCTTCAGCTCTTGAGGGAAGCCGCCGACTCACGTGGACGGCGAAACGACGTCAGCGCCTGAGATGGCACGTTGCTCTTCCGTGGAGGAAAGGCTGCACCTTCAAGTCACCGAGAGGTCGCGGCGCCGGGTGATTCGCGTCCTTGCCGTGGGGCGAGCCCCTGTCTACCCTCACTTGAAGCCCCCCAAGGGCGGGTAGACCTCGTAGAAGGAGGGTGTGGGATGTGGATTCGGGGAAGTAACGTGGAGATTGTGCGCGGGAAGGAGCAGAGCCGGAAGAACAAGAAGAACAAGAGAAGAACTCGGTGGCTCGTCGGCGCCACGGCGTGCGCGCTGAGCCTCGCCACCACCGCCGCGGGACCCACGGCGGCATCGACGACCGGAGCGGATCGCGGAGCGGGCCGGGCCCCGGGGGTCGCGGCCCCCGGGAACGTGCTGCGCGCGACTCTCGACAACGGTATGCGCGTGGTGATCGTCAAGAACTCCCTCGCCCCGGTGGTGACCACGATGGTGAACTACCTCGTGGGCTCCAACGAAGTCCCGGCGGGGTTCCCCGGCATGGCCCACGCCCAGGAGCACATGATGTTCCGGGGGAGCCCGGGCCTCTCGGCGGATCAGCTGGCGGAGATCTCCGCCTCCATCGGCGGCTCGTTCAACGCCGACACGCAGAACACGGTCACCCAGTACTTCTTCTCCGCGCCGGCCGAGGACCTGCGCCTCGCGCTCCACATCGAGGCGATCCGCATGCGCGCCGTGGACGACAGCGAAGCGCTCTGGGACAAGGAGCGCGGCGCCATCGAGCAGGAGGTGGCTTCGGACAACTCGAACCCGTTCTACAAGTTCCAGGAGAGGATGCTGGCGGCCCTCTACAAGGGCACGCCCCTTGCGAACTCGGGGCTGGGGACGCGTCCCTCGTTCGACTCCACCACGGCCTCGATGCTCAAGAAGTTCTACGACACGTGGTACGCCCCCAACAACGCCGTCCTGGTCGTCGTGGGCGACGTGGATCCCAACGCCGCGCTGGGGATGGTGAAGGACCTCTTCGGCGACATTCCGTCGAAGAAGCTCCCCGCCCGGCCCGCGGTGAACCTCCAGCCGGTGCAGGCGGAGGCGGACACCATCCCCTCCGACTTCCCGTTCGGCGTGGCCGCCATCGCCATGCGCATGCCCGGCACCAGCGATCCGGACTACGCCGCGGCCCAGGTGATGGCGGACGTCCTCAGCAGCCAGCGCGGGAGCCTCTACGCCCTCGTGCCCAGCGGCAAGGCGCTCTTCGCCCAGTTCGCCCTCCAGTCGCAGCCGCAGGCCGGCCTGGGCCTCGCCCTCGTAGGGTACCCGAAGGGCGGCGACGCCGGAGCGCTCGTGGCCCAGGTGAGGCAGATCCTCTCGAACGATCTGGCCAAGGGCTTTCCCCCGGACCTCGTGGCGGCGGCGCAGCGGCGCGAGCTCGCCCAGGCGGAGATGCAGAAGAACTCGGTGTCGGGGCTGGCCTTCGCTTGGTCCGACGCCGTGGCTGTGGAGGGCCGGCAGTCGCCCGACGAGGACATCCAGGCGATCCAGGCCGTGACCCCCGAAGCCGTGGCACGGGTCGCGCGGAAGTACCTGACCCTCGACCACGCCATCACCGCCATCCTGCCGCCCGAGCCGTCGGGAAAGCCCACCTCCAGGAGCTCCTTCGGCGGCCGTGAGTCCTTCGCGTCCAAGAACGTCAAGCCGGTGCCCCTGCCCACGTGGGCGTCCGAGGCGCTGAGCCGCCTCTCGGTCCCCACCTCCACGGTGCACCCCCTCGTCGATACGCTCTCCAACGGCATCAGGCTCATCGTGCAGCCCGAGTCGGTGAGCAAGACCGTGAGCGTCTACGGTCAGATCCAGAGCCGGGCGGACATCCAGGAGCCCAAGGGACAGGAGGGTGCGGCCGGTGTGCTCGGGCGGCTCTTCAGCTTCGGCACCACCACCCGGAACCGTCTCCAGTACCAGGCGGCGCTGGACTCCATCGCGGCGAACGAGTCCGCCGGGACGGGCTTCTACCTCGACGTTCTCGCCGACCACTTCGAGAAGGGTGTGGAGCTGCTGGCGGACAACGAGCTGCACCCGGCGCTGCCGGAGTCCGCCTTCCGGACGATGCAGCACCAGCAGGCCGCCCTCATGGCGGGGCAGCTCCAGAGCCCGGCCTATCTGGCCGGCCGCGCTCAGGACCAGGCCCTCTTCCCGGCGAGTGACCCGACGCTCCGCCAGACCACGCCGGCCACGATCTCCGGGCTCACCCTGCAGCAGGTCAAGGACTACTACGCCCGCGTCTTCCGCCCGGACATGACCACCATCGTGGTCATCGGCGACGTCACCCCCACGCGGGCGCGCTCGGTCATCGAGAAGTACTTCGGCGGATGGAAGGCCTCCGGGCCCAGGCCGGATATCGACCTGCCCGCTGTCCCGGCCAACAAGCCGTCCACGGCGACGGTGCCGGACAAGAGCCGCGTGCAGGATGCCGTGACGCTGGCAGAGACCCTCGACCTCAACCGGTTCGACCCGTCCTACTACGCGCTCCGCCTCGGCAACGAGGTGCTGGGCGGCGGCTTCTACGCCAGCAAGCTGGGGCAGGATCTGCGGGAGTCCACCGGACTGGTATACAGCGTGGGCTCGTCGGTGAACGCGGGTAAGACGCGCACGATCTACTCGGTGGACTACGCCTGCGATCCGGACAACGTCTCCAAGGCCCGCACCCTGGTGGTGAAAGACCTGAAGGAGATGCAGACGGCGCCGGTGGACTCGACGCGTCTGACGCAGGCCAAGGCGATCCTGCTGCGCCAGATCCCGCTCGGCGAGTCGAGCGTGGCGAGCATCGCCTACAATTGGCTCGGCCTCGCGGGTCTCGGCCTGCCCCTGGACGAGCCCACCATCGCCGCGCGGCACTATCTGCGGCTCACGGCGAAGGACGTCCAGGCGGCGTTCGCGAAGTACCTGCGGCCCGAGGGGTTCGTGGAGGTCGTGCAGGGGCCGAACCCGGGATGAGGGCCTACCGGGGGACGGCGGCCGGCTACCCGGCCGCCGTCCCCCGGACTTCACATGAGGAGGTAGGACCATGCGGCGTTCGTGCATGACCCTCGGAGCCCTCGCCGTTCTGGCCTGCGCGGCCACCACGGTCTCGGCACAGCAGACGTCCGCGAGCGCCGGGAGGCAGCAAATCGCGGTCAGGCAGGGCGACTTCGTCATCCACGACTTCAAGTTCGAGGACGGCGAGACCCTGCCCGAGCTGAGGCTCCACTACCGTACCCTGGGGAGGCCCAGGACCGACGCCGCCGGCCACACCGTCAACGCGGTCTACATCATGCACGGCACCACCGGCGCGGGCACCAACTTCCTGGTGCCCGAGTTCGCCGGCGTGCTCTTCGGGCCCGGCCAGCTCCTCGACACGGCGAAGTACTACGTCATCCTGCCCGACGGGATCGGCCACGGCCAGTCCAGCAAGCCCAGCGACGGCCTGCACGCCAGGTTCCCAGACTACGGCTATCGGGACATGATCCGCGCCGACCACACCATGCTCACCCAGGGGCTCCACGTGGACCACCTGCGCCTGGTCATGGGCACGTCGATGGGGGGCATGCACACGTGGCTGTGGGGCGAGATGTATCCGGACTTCATGGACGCGCTGATGCCGCTGGCCAGCCTTCCGGTCCAGGTCAGCGGCCGCAACCGCGTGTGGCGCAAGATGCTCATCGACGCCATCCGCACGGACCCGGGCTGGGACGGAGGCGACTACACGACCCAGCCGCGGGGGCTGCGCTTCGCCGCGGGCCTCATGTACTTCGTGCTCAGCAACCCCCGGCTGCGATACGAGCAGGCGCCCACCCTCGCCGCCGCCGACCGGGAGCTGGAGCGCTACGAGGACAACTTCGTCCGGACCCACGACGCCAACGACGTCATGTACGCGTTCGCGGCCTCGGAGGACTACGATCCCGCGCCCGACCTGGACAAGATCCAGGCGCCGCTCATCGCCGTGAACACCGCCGACGACCTCATCAACCCGCCCGACCTGGGCATCCTCCAGAAGGAGATCAAGCGGGTGAAGCACGGCCGGGCGGTGGTGATCCCGGAGAGCCCCGAGACGGTCGGGCACAGCTCGCACACGAAGGCCGTCCTGTGGCAGCAGTACCTCGCGGAGCTTCTGCGGGAATCGGCGCGCTGAGCCGGCGCTACCTCTCCGGCCTCACCAGCCGTTCCTTCACCGCGCTCATCCACCGGGACACGGCGCCGCCCTCCTCCTTCTTCAGGAGCTCCTCCAGGGCGGGGAGCGCCTCCTCCGCGCGTTGCCGTCCCGCCTCGATGATCCCCTCCCGGTCCCGGGCGCGTGCCTTGCTCATCCCGTCCACGTTCGGATCGATGAGGACGTCCGCTTCCGCGAGGATCTCGAAGCGCATCTGGCTGTTCACGGCGATGTCGAAGGCGTTGGACATCACCTGGCGCCAGCTCTCCACGGGCTGGAAGGGGAGCGCGAGGCCGAAGCCCACCGCCACCACCAGGGGGGCGCCCATCTCGCGGACGGCCCGGGCCGGCACGTTCTCTACCAGCGCTCCGTCCACCAGGAGCCGGCCGTCGATCTCCACGGGAGCGTAGAGCCCCGGCACGCAGCAGCTCGCGCGCACCGCGGTGGCCACCGGGCCCCGCTCCAGGAGAATCCGGTTGCCGGTGTTGATCTCCGTGGCGACCACGCCGAGGGGGATCTGGCTCTCCTCGATGCGCACGTCCCCCAGGGCTCCCACCAGGATGTCCTCGAGCCCCTCGTTGGTGGCGAAGCCGAACTGGGTGAACGGGTGGGCCCGCGTCATCGCCCCCCAACCCAGCTCCGCCAAGGCGGCCTCGGAGTCCGATGCCGAGATGCCGAACGCGGTGAAGGCCGCCGCGATGGCGCCGGCGCTGGTGCCCGCCAGCCACCCGGGCCTGAGGCCGTGCTCCTCCAGCACACCCAGCACACCCAGGTGTGCGAAGCCGTGCATGAAGCCGCCGCCGAGGGCCAGGCCGAATTCCGATCGCTCCGCCATGCGCAGATTATGACGGAACAGGGGCCGCAGCGGGAGGTCCGCCGCGGCCCCTGACCCGTCGGCACCTCGGGGCAGCCTACATCTTGCCCGGGTACTGAACCTCCTGGAGCTGCTTCATCTCCAGGTCCACCATGTTCTCCGGGAGCGGCGCGTACTCCAGCGCCTTCACTTGCTGCTCGCCGTCGTGCAGGGCCCACGTGATGAAGTCCACCAGCTTCTTGGCCTTGGCGGCGTCGTCCATCTTCTGGTAGACCAGCAGCCACGTGAACGACGAGATGGGATAGACGTCCGCGCCCGGCGCGTTCACGATGGAGATGCGGAAGTCGGTGTCCGCGGGCAGGCTCTGCGCCGCGCCGGCGGCGCATGCCGTGGCCCCCTGGAGGGACGGCTTCACCCACATCCCCGACTTGTTCTTCAGCTCACCCACGGGAAGCTTGTTCTCGTTGGCGTACGCCAACTCCACGTAGCCGATGGCGCCCGGGGTCTGCTTCACCTGGCCGGTCACGCCCTCGTTCCCCTTGCCTCCCAGCCCCACCGGCCAGGCCACATCCTTGCCCTTCCCCGGCCCGTTCTTCCACGCGTCGCTCACCGACGACAGGTAGTCGGTGAAGATGTACGTCGTGCCGCTCCCGTCGGAGCGGTGCACCACCAGGATGTCCATGGCGGGCAGCTTGGCGCCGGGGTTCAGCGCCACGATCCGCTTGTCGTTCCACTTGGTGATCTTCCCGAGGAAGATGTCCGCCAGCACGTCCGGCGAGAATTTCAGGAACTGCGGGTTACCGGGGAGGTTGTACGTGATGGCCACCGCCCCGATCACCGTGGGGAAGTGGAGCACCTTGGCCCCCGCGGCCGCCATCTCCTGGTCACTCATGGGCGCGTCGGAGGCGCCGAAATCCACCGTGCGCTCGGTGAGCTGGCGGATGCCGCCGCCGGAGCCGATGGCCTGGTAGTTGATCTTCACGCCCGTCTTGTCGGCGTAGTTGAAGAACCACTGCTTGTAGATTGGCGCCGGGAAGGTCGCTCCCGCTCCCGTGAGGTCGACCCCGCCGCTGGAGGCCGCGGCCTGGGAGGCGGTCGACGACGCCTGCCCCGACGGCTTCTTGCCGCCTCCGCTGCAGGCCACCAGCATCATCGCGGCCGTGGCCCAGGTCACTCCTTTCATCTCGGCTACTCCTCCGTCGTGGAAGCCAGTTGTCGTGCGCGAACTCTATGACTCGCCGGTAACGGTGGCCGGCTCCGTTACGTAGCGAGCAGGTAACGGACGACGGCCGTGGTGCGGCCGCGTCGGATCGTGCGGCATGCCCCGGACCGCGGTGCTCACCCGAACCTGCCGGTGATGTACGCCTCGGTGCGCGTGTCACCGGGCCGGGTGAAGAGCTGGGACGTGGGCGACAACTCCACGAGCTCGCCGTGGAGAAAGAACCCCGTCTGGTCCGACACCCTGGCCGCCTGCTCCATGTTGTGAGTGACCATCACCACCGTGATGTCTTCGCGGAGCTGACGCACCAGATCCTCGACCTTCTCCGTGCTGAGGGGGTCCAGCGACGCGGTGGGCTCGTCCAGGAGGAGCACGCCGGGATTCATGGCCAGCGCCCGGGCGATGCACAGCCGCTGTTGCTGTCCTCCGGAGAGCTCCAGCGCGCTCACGTCCAGGCGATCCTTCACCTCGTCCCAGAGCGCGGCGCGGCGGAGCGCCTCCTCCACTCGCTCGTCCACGTCGACGCGCTCGCCCACGGAACGAAGCACGCCCAATCCGGCCGCCACGTTGCCCCGCACCGACTTGGTGGGAAAGGCCGTGGGGCGCTGGAACACCATGCCCACGTGACGCCGCACCGAGACGGGGTCCACCGCCGGCGCGTAGATGTCCTGGCCGTCCAGGAGCACGGTTCCCGAGATGCGGGCCGTGGGGACGGTCTCGTGCATGCGGTTGAGCGTGCGCAGGAACGTGGACTTCCCGCACCCTGACGGACCGATGACCGCCGTCACCCGCTTCTCGGGGATGGGCATGGACACGTCCTTCACGGCGTGGACCACGCCGAAGTGCGCGTTCAGCTCGCGGACCTCCATGCGCGCCGGCTGCGCCGCCAGATCGGCGGCATCGGCGCGGGCCCTGGCCAGGGCTTCACTCGCTGGCACGGGCGAATCCGCGACCGGTGGCGGCCCGGGCCAGGAGGCTGATGATCAGCACCAGCGCGATGAGCACGAGGGCACCGGCGAAGGCCTGGGCGTGCCAGTCGTCGTAGGGGCTGATGGCGTAGTTGAAGATCTGCAGGGGCAGCGCGTTCATGGGCTGGTTCAGGGACAGGGACCAGAAGTCGTTGCCGAAGGCGGTGAACAGGAGCGGCGCGGTCTCCCCGGCCACGCGCGCCAGCGCCACCAGGACGCCCGTGACGATCCCGGCCAAGGCCGTGGGCAACACGATGCGCAGCGACGTGCGCCAGCGCGTGTACCCCAGGGCCAGGGCCGCCTCGCGCAGCGTGGACGGAACCACCCGCACCATCTCCTCGGTGGTGCGGGTCACGGTGGGAATCATCATGGCTCCCAGGGCCAGGGCTCCGGCCAGGGCGGAGAAGTGCCCCATCGGCACGACCACGAGCTCCCACGCGAAGATCCCCATGACGATGGAGGGCAACCCGTTGAGCACGTCGGCCAGGAAGCGGACGAACACCGCCAGCGGCGCGCCCTTGCGCTCCGCGAGGTAGATCCCGGCGCCGATGCCGATGGGGACGCCCATCACGCTGGCGCCCGCCACGATGACCAGCGTGCCGACGATGGCGTTCGCCGCGCCGCCCCCACCCATCCCCGGCGGGCGGGGCAGGCTGGTGAAGTAGCTCCAGTTCACCGCCGAGACACCCTTCGCGAGGAGGTAGACGAGCACGAAGAGGAGCGGCAACGTGGCCACGCCCGCGGCGACGTACGTCAGGCCGAGCATGAGGCCGTTGACGAAGCGCCGCCGAAACGACGTGCGGGACGCCACGGACCTCATATGCTCGTCTCCAGCGACGTGCGCCATACCAGCCAACGGGCGCCGGCGTTCACCAGCAGGGTCACGACGAAGAGCACGAAGCCCACGGCCATGAGCGCCGAGAGGTTCAGGTCACTGGTGGCCTCGGTGAACTGGTTCGCGATGAGGGACGCCATGGTGTAGCCGGGTGCGAAAAGCGACGTGGCGATCTCCTGGCGGTTGCCGATGACCATGGTCACGGCCATGGTCTCGCCCAGCGCGCGGCCCAGGCCCAGGATCACCCCGCCCGCGATGCCCGAGCGGGCGAAGGGGATGGCGGCTCCCCAGAGCATCTCCCAGCGGGTGGCTCCCAGCGCCAGCGCCGCCTCCCGCTGCGACCGGGGCACCGCCATGAGCACCTCCCGGGACACCGCCGAGATATAGGGCAGAATCATGATCGCCAGGATCACGCCCGCGGCCAGCATGCTCGGCCCGTACGCCGGCCCGCTGAAGAAGGGCGTCGCTCCCAGGTGCAGCGTGTCGCGCAGGAAAGGCATCACCCAGGAGCGCAGGAAGGGGACCAGCACGAAGATGCCCCACAACCCGTAGACCACGCTGGGGATGGCGGCCAGGAGGTCCACGAGAAACGCCACCGGCCGGCGCAGCCAGGCCGGCGCGAACTCCGACAGGAAGATCGCCACCCCCAGTGCCAGCGGTGTGGCCAGCACCAGGGCGACGAAGGACGACACCAGGGTGCCGTACAGCGCCGGCGCCGCCCCGTACTGCTGCTTGACCGAGTCCCACTGGGAGGAGGTGAGGAAGCCGAAGCCGAAGGTGTGGAGCGCCAGCCAGCCGGCCTTCGTGATCACCCAGAAGATCAGCAGCAGCAGCGCGGGCACGCACAGCGCGGAGAGGGTGATCACCCCCGAGTAGATGCGGTCGCCGAAGCCACCGCCATGGATTCCGACCCGCGGCTGCGCCGGCTCAACCGGGGGGCCCTCCGCCTCGCCGGGAGGCCCGGCCAGGATCTCGTCGACCATGTTCCTGAAATCGAGCCCGGAACGGCGACAGAAGCGTCAACGATATGTAACGGACCCGTAACGTCGCCCGACCTGCCGCAGCTTGTCCCGCGACGGGGGCGTCTGCCCCCGACCGGCCTTCTCAGCCCAACACGTCCCGGAGAAAACGGAGTGCCACCGACACCCCCACGGCCGCCCTCCACCCGCCGGGGGTGTGGAGGACTCCGGCCTGCACGTCGGCGACGCCCTCGAGCTCGCCGAACAGCTCGGGCCCCACCGCCTTCGCCCGGATGTACCCCACGGCCAGGACGCCCACCCTGGTCAGCAGGTCCTCTCCCGTTCGGTGCAGCACGCCGGCCTGGGCGTAGAAGATCGGGGCCACGCTCGCCGTGCCCGCCGGAGCCAGGTTGACGCCCGCCCCGGCCATCCCGGTGAGCATCCAGTCGCGCGTGCCGGCCTCCACGGGTCCCGGCTCCGCGCCCGGCAGGGGCGGAGGAGCGCCCAGGAGATGCCGAGCCTCCACGCCCACCAGGGCCCCGGCGACGCGGTTGCCCACCCAGGCCCCCTGGATGCGCCAGGACTGGGCGTGGGCGGCGGCGGGGAGCGCCAGGAGCAGACCGGCCGCCAGGACGACGGTACCACGCCCCGGGCGGGCACGGCGTCCGTGAGCGTGGGAGAGAGTGCGCGTCATGAGAGCTCCCGGTGTCAGGGTGTGGAGAGGGGCGGTGGCGCCGGCTGCGCCAGGAACCGACGCGTGGCGTCGATGACGTCCTCGTCGGCGCACAGCATCGCGTGGCGCTCCACCTTCCCCGAGAACGCCAGAACTCTGTCGGCGTACGGCCGACCACCCCACTCCAGGGTGCGCTTGTACGGCACCAGCGTGTCACCCTTCTGCCTCGCCATGGACGTGCGGTCGGCGGGGAGGTCGTCGCCCGTGCGCGTCACCGTCACCGGCGTGAGCTGCCGGTTGCCCAGCACGGCCAGCGTGGAGACCCCGGCCATGCGCGAGAACGGTCCGTGGAGCATCCCCTGGAGCTCACGGGTGCGCCGCAGGTGATCCGCCTGGATGCCCTCCCCCCACGAGCCGGGCCAGCCTTCCGGCTGGATCAGCTGCTGGCCGGCCGCCGACTCCCTGCCGTCGGCATCCACCACGGCGTTCCACGAGGGCAGCATCTGGTAGAGGGCCGGCCAGGTCCGTGCCATGCCCCGCGCCGCCGCCACATGCGCCTCACCCAGGTCCTCGCTCCCCCAGAGCAGCGCCTCGGTAGCCCGCATCGTACCCGCCAGGGGAGCACCTACGAGCACGGCCCGAGCGACCAGGGTGCCGAACTCCTCCAGCGACGACGTCAGCGCGCTGGCCGCGACGATGACGAGGCCTCCCTGGGAGTGGCCCACGAGGTTCCAGCGCCCGTCGGAGGGCTTGTTCTCCCGCAGGTGCTCCAGGAGCAGTCGGCCGTTGTGGCGGATGTCGGCGCGCCAGTCGTACGGCCAAGGGTCCGAGAACGCCAGCATACGGTCGTAGGGGGTCCCCACCACCGAGGCCGGCCGGATCTCCACGCCGGGAAGCCGGGACGTCCGCCCCGGTTCCCAGGAGTCAGGGGCGTGCTCCATGGAGAGGAGCGCCTGCCATTCTTCGGGTGGGCGCCCGCCCAGATCGTCCTTCTGGAGGCCGAGGCTCACGCGCACCGCGTTGTATACGACGTTGCCGTCCTGGTCGGCGAGCGACGTGGCCTGCGTACCGGGGATCAGGAGCGTCGTGTCCGGCATTGTGCTCTCACACGGTTGACGTGCGGCTCGGAGGGTGAGACCGCCCAGCATCCGACGCGCCGCCTCGAAATAGACCGCCGGGAAGGACACGTCAACCGGCGTGGCGACGAGCGGAGCCGACGGGCCCGTCGGGAGTGGAGACGGTGCCAGCGGTGGCGCCATGCAGTATGATACGCCATTCCGGGCGGTCCTCTGCCCAGCCGACCGGCACCCGCGTCTTCGTATGTGTCTGACCCTCACACACGCGGCTTGCCATGGACCAGGCGCTGTTCTACCACCGTTTCCTGTTCGCCTTCACGGCCTCGTACCACTACCTGTTTCCCCAGCTCACCATGGGGCTGGGGCTCCTCGTCGTGATCCTGCAGGCGATGGGCCTGCGTACCGGCGACGAGCGCTACGACCGGGCCGCCCTGTTCTGGGGCCGGATCTTCGGGCTGACCTTCGTCATGGGCGTGGTCACGGGGATCCCCATGGAGTTCCAGTTCGGCACGAACTGGGCCCGCTTCTCCGAGGACACCGGCGGCGTCATCGGCCAGACCCTGGCCATGGAAGGCGTCTTCGCGTTCTTCCTCGAGTCGTCGTTCCTGGCACTCTTCCTCTTCGGCCGCGAGAAGCTCGGGCGCAAGGCGCACTTCGGCACGGCGGTGGCGGTATGGCTGGGATCGTGGATCTCGGGCTACTTCATCGTCGCCACCAACGCGTTCATGCAGCATCCCGTGGGCTACGAGACCGACGCCCAGGGTCACCTGGCGCTGTCGAGCCTGGGCGCCCTGCTCACGAACCCGTGGCTGGGGTGGCAGTACTTCCACACCATGGCCGGTGCGGTGGTGACCGGGTCGTTCGCCGTGGCGGCCATCGGAGCATACTACGTCCTCGTGGACACGTCGCCGCCCGGCGACGCCCCGCGGGAGTCCAGGACCGGGTACGGGCGGCTGTTCCTGCGCGTGGCGGTGCCGGCGGGGCTCATCGCGTCGCTGATCATGGCCTTCCCCACCGGCGACCGTCAGGCGAGCCACGTCGCCGAGTACCAGCCGCCGTCCTTCGCCGCCATGGAGGGGCTCTTCCACACCGGCGAGCCCGCGGGCCTCGTGATGATCGGCCAGCCCGACATGGACAACCTCCGCCTGGACAACCCGCTGGAGGTCCCCCACGCCTTGAGCTTCCTCACGTACCACAGGTGGGACGCTCCCGTGGAGGGGCTCACGTCGTTCCCCAGGGACGACTGGCCCGACAACGTCCCGCTGCTCTACTACGCGTACCACATCATGGTGGGGCTGGGGACGATCTTCATCGTGGTGATGGCGCTGGCCGGCTTCCTGCTCTGGCGCAAGAAGCTCATCGAGAACCGCCCGGTGCTCTGGCTCGTGCTGCTCATGGCGCCGTTCCCGTTCATCGCCAACACCATGGGGTGGATGACCGCGGAGCTCGGTCGACAACCGTGGACGGTGTGGGGCATCCTGCGCACCAGCGTGAGCGACTCCAGCAGGGTGACAGCGGGTAACACGCTCTTCACGGTCATCGGGTTCATGGGCCTCTATCTGGTCCTGGGAATCCTCTTCCTCTTCCTGGCCCACCGCGAGATCACCCACGGGCCGCTCCCCGCCCACTCCAGCCACCAGGAGGTGTGAGACCATGGCCACCGTCTGGTTCTGGCTCGTAGCCGCGCTCCTCACCATGTACGTGGTCCTCGATGGATTCGATCTGGGTGCGGGAGCCATCTATCCCATGGTCACGCGCACCGACGGCGAGCGGCGTGCCGTGCTGAAGAGCATCGGGCCCGTGTGGGACGCCAACGAGGTGTGGCTCCTCACCGCGGGCGGCTCGTTGGTGCTGGCCTTCCCGAAGCTGTACGCCTCCAGCTTCAGCGGCTTCTACCTGCCGCTCATGGCCGTGCTCTGGCTCCTCATCCTCAGGGCCATCGGGCTGGAGTTCCGCAACCACCTGCAAGACCGGGTGTGGCGGCCGTTCTGGGACGCGGTCTTCTTCGGCGCCAGCCTGCTCCTCGCCGTGTTCCTGGGCGCCGCGCTGGGCAACGTGGTGCGCGGCGTGCCCCTGGATGCCAACGGCTACTTCTTCTCGCCGCTGTGGACCAACTTCACCACCCAGGGGGCGCGCATGGGCATCCTGGACTGGTTCACCGTGACGGTGGGCGTCACCAGCCTGCTGGCGCTGGCGCACCACGGCGCGCTCTGGGTGGCGTTGAAGACCCACGACCCTGTCCGTGCCAGGGCGACGAAGGCCGCGGCGTGGATCTGGCCGTTGCTGGTGCTGGCCGTGGTGGTGGTGACGGTCTTCACCTTCCGCATCCAGCCGCACGTGCCCGAGCGCCTGCGCGAGCATCCCCTGGGATACGTCTTCCCGGTCATCGCCGTGGCGGGTCTCCTCGCGAGCTTCTGGCTCCGGCGGCGGGCGAAAGAGCTCGGCGCGTTCCTGGGCTCCGTGGCCTTCCTGGTGGGCATGCTGCTGTCGGTCTCCTTCGGCCTCTACCCCCTGGTGCTCCCCGCCACCAACGATCCCGCCGCGTCCCTCACCGTGAGCAACGCCATGGGACCCGCCCACGGCATGGCGGTGGCGTTCTGGTGGTGGATCCCGGGCATGATCCTGGTGACGGCGTATACGGTGTTCATCTACCGGGGGATGCGGGGCAAGGTGTCGGTCGAAGGCGAGGGATATTGAGGCCATGACCATGGACATCGAGTGCGCGAGCTGTAGCCGGTACGCCTGCCAGGTGGGACGCCTGGACGCGACCCCCGACGACTGTCCCATGCGCGGGCCCTTCCCTTCCTTCGATGAGCTCTACGCCACCGACGAGGCGAAACGCCTGCTTTACCAGGCGGCGCGGGTGGAGGCGGAAGGGTACGGGCGCTGGACGCGCATCCGCGAGGTGGCGGAGCTCGCGCTGCGCATGCGATACAGGCGTCTGGGGGTGGCCGGATGCCCCGATATGGGGCTGGAGGCCGATCTCGCGGCGCGCTCGCTGAGACGTCGGGGGCTGGAGGTGATCGTGGCCGCTCCCTTCGCGGACTGCGATCCCGTGGGACAGGCCGCCCTCCTGGCCGAGGAGCGCACCCATCTCAACGTCATCGCCGGCATGTGCGTCGGCCATGATGCCCTCTTCATCCGCCATTCCCGGGCTCCGGTCACGTCCCTCGTGGTCCGGGACCCCCGCCTGGCCCACAACCCGGCGGCGGCGCTATACACGCGGGACGGCTACCTGAAGAGGGCGCTGTACGGCGTGCGGGAGCCTCCGGTCCCCGGCCGGTTCGACGGCTGGACCGACGAGCTCATCGACGGTCTCGCCCGTGAGGTGCGCGACGCCGGCCTCGGCCGTGAGACTCCTCCCTGCCGGATCGAGGAGGTGATGGACTTCGCCCGCGGCGCCGGCGTGACCCATCTGGGCGTGGTCTACTGTGTGGGCTTCCGCCGTGAGGCCCGCGACCTGGACGCGATCCTGGAGACCAACGGCTTCCGGGTCTCCTCGTCGTGCTGCAAGACCGGCGCGGTGCCCAAGACGACCGTCGGCATCAAGGACGAGGAGCAGGTGGAGCCGGGCCGCCCCGAGATGATCTGCAACCCCCTCGCCCAGGCGTCGCTCCTGGAGCAGGCCGGGGTGGAGCTGGTGCTCCTCATGGGGCAGTGCACCGGCCACGACTCCGCCACCATGGCGCACCTCCACGTCCCCGCGGTGTGCGTGGTGGCCAAGGACCGGGTGCTGGCGCACAACACGGTGGCGGCGCTGTACGGGTCCTGAGGAGACGGGGAGGTCGGCGGCCGCGGACGGGGCCCGGCCTCCCTTCAGCGCCGCAGGCGCAGGGCGATCGTGCCGTAGAGGTGAGGTGCGTCCTGACCGCGGAACTCACGCGTGGAGCGCGTCACGGCGAGGCGCACGTCGATTCTGTCCCACCCCATGTCGAAGGCCGCCCGCGTCCGCCCCACGAGAGGCTCCTTCCGAGCGCTGATGCTGTGGCGCCACGTCGAGCCGTCGAGGAACAGATCCCGCAAGACGAGCTCCCCTTCCTCGCCTACGCGTGCCACCACGTAGAAGCGGCGCGATCCCGGGCCGCGCGGGAGCGAGCCGGCCGGTGCCCTCCATCCGAGCCGCAGGAACAGACCCGCCTGGCCGCTGGTGCGCTCCGTGCCCAGCGTGGCGGCCCAGTCCGGCTCCATGTCCAGGGAGACGGGCCCATCGGCTCGCGTCATGGGCAGATGCCAGGTGTCCCTGTACGTGCCCGCGAAGTCTACCTCGAAGGGGATCTGGTACTGCCACCCCTGGGGTTCGGTGAGGCCCAGCAGCCCGTGGAGCGTCTCCTGCATCTGCCGGGCGAGGGAGGGGTTCCCCGTGACCCCGACCTGGAACGACACGTCGGTGGTGCGGCGCGGCGTCAGCCGCTGCCGGCCCAGCATGAGGTACAGCCACCCCGCGTAGGGGCGGTCCACCACGCCCGGCTGGTAGAAGAACAGATCCTCCGGCGTGAAGATCTTCTGGCCGAGGCGTACCCGGGTCACCACGCAGGGCCGGTCCTGTGCCGCGGTGGCGCAGGAGGCTCCGTGAACCCCCAGCGAGGCGAGGCCGGAGAGCTTCCAGTCGCCGAGAACCTCGAGGAAGGTCCCGTCCGTGTAGAACCAGTCCGTGGGGCGCTGGAGCCCGAAGGTGAAGCCGTCGTTGTCCATCGACAGCTCCACGGCGCGTACCTGCCCCAGCGCGGGCCGGGCCGCCAGAAACAGTCCCAGTATCAGCGCGCCCATCCCGCCCGTCATGCGTCCCGCCATCCTCGACCGACCTCCGCGCCACACGGACGACCCGTAGACGCCGACACCGTGCGGTCCTTTCCATAGCCAGATTCTCGCTGGCCCAAATGTGCCAGAACCCGTCCGGGACCGGAACGGGGGCGCGGCGGGAGGGAGCGGCATCCGTCCTCCGGCACCGGCTCCTCCCGCCCGCCCAGGCCCCGCCCTGCGAAAACGTGACGGTCTACACGTTTTCTGCTCATCCCACGCCCACCGGCGGCCCTCGGCCCCGGGGGATGTCCTCTCGAACCCCGGCCGGCGATCCTTGACGCTTTACGCGGGGTACGCGACAATCCACCACAGGCGATGGAGTTCGCCTTGAACCACCGCGCCCTGCGAACCCCCGCGTCCGCGGTTGATGACTCCTGAACGGTGACACGTCGGTCAGGAGTCTTCTCATGTCCTCGCGGTCCGGTACCACCGCCGCACTCCCCCCTCACCCGGTCCCCCCGGCCGCGTCGGATCCGGAGCGCCCCGCTCGGGCATCGGCGCGGGTCGCGGACGCGCTGGCGGCTCTGGCCCGACTGTGCGAGCGCCTCGACGCGCCCGGCCTCGCCCGTGAGGCGACCGCGGCCCTCGAGCCCCTGGACGAGGGCCTCCTCCGCGTCGTCGCCCTCGGGCAGTTCAAGCGGGGCAAGAGCACGCTCCTCAACGCCCTGGTGGGCGTCCCGCTGCTCCCCACCGGTGTGGCGCCGGTGACCTCCGTCGCCACGCTCGTCCGGTGGGCGCCGGAGCCGCAGCTCTCCGTGGTCTTCGCCGACGGCCGCCAGGAGGAGGTCCCCTTCGGGCGTCTGGCCGACTTCGTCGTCGACGACCGCAACCCCGGGAACGCCTTGGGCGTCGCCCACGTCGAGGTGGGCTACCCCTGCAGCCTGCTGGCCGACGGGATCGTGCTCGTCGACACTCCCGGGGTGGGGTCCACCGACCACGGCGCCACGGAACGCGCCTACGGATTTCTTCCTCGTGTGGACGCCGGCCTCGTCGTGCTCTCGCCGGACCCCCCCCTGGGCGAGGTGGAGGCCGATTACGTGCGGACCCTCGCGTCCTATACGCCGCACATCCTGTTCGTCCTCAACAAGATCGATCGCGTCAGCGAAAGCGAATGGCGCGAGGCCCTCGCGTTCAACCGCAGGATGCTGGCGTCGGCTCTGGACAGACCCGCCGAGGACATCGAGCTGGTCCCGGTCTCGGCGCGCTCGGCGCTGGACGACGGTGGCGCCTCCGTGGCGACGCTCAGGCGCAAGCTCGTCAGCTTCGTCACGTCCGAGGGCTCCCTCGTCCGCGACGACCTGGCGCGCCGCAGGCTCCAGTCGGTGGCGTCCGTCCTGCACGCACGCCTGGAGGTGGAGCGGAAGGCTCTCGATCTGGAGGCGGAGGAGCTGGACCGGCGCATCTCCCTTCTGCGCAATGCTCGGGCGTCGCTGGAGCAGCGCACCGTTCGCGCCGCCGCCACGGTCATGGCGGCCGTCGAACGGATCGTCGCCGACGCGGGCGACGACCTCGTGGCGCGGACGCGCGCCGCGGCCCCGGAGCTGACGGCCACCCTGCACGGCCTGGTAGCCGGAGCGCTCCGTCGCGAGGGCAACGCCGCGCTGGTGGCACGCTTCGACGCGGCTCTCGGAGAAGGCGCCGCCGAGGCCCTCGACGCATGGTGGAGCGAGCGTGGCCCCACCGCCGAGGAAGGCGTGCTGGACGAGATGAAGGAGGCTGCCCGCGACGCCGCGGAGGCGCGCCACGAGGCGGCCGTCTGGATCGCCGAGGCGTTCGGCATCGAGTCACCGGCCGAGCCGTATCCCGACGTGCTGCGGGAGTCGGTGGGCTTCTACCGAAGCGTCGAGGGCGTCACTCCGAAGATCACCGTCGACATGCTGAGGCTCGTGCTCCCGCGGCGGGTCTACCGGGCATGGCTGCGGAGCCGGGTGAGGCGCCTGGTGGGCCAGGCCCTGGAGATGGGTGCCGGGCAGGTGCGTGGCGATCTCCTGTACCGCGCCAGGGATACGACCCGCACGTTCCTCGCCGACCTGAAGACGTGGACGCTGGAGGGGATCGACGGTCTGGCGGACGCGGCGGGCCGCGCCACTGCCCTCCGGCAACGCACGGGGGTGGCGGCCGACGCGCGCCGCGAGGAGCTGGACCGGGCCCTGGGAGAGCTCGATGCCCTCCTGGATCTTCCTTCCGCCACCGAAGCACGTGGCCGATGACGGCCGGACGGCCGGCGCGAGGCTGAACTCGGCCCAGTCCCGGGCGGTGAGGGCCGCGTTCACGCACGTGAGCGACCTCCTGGAGGGGGTCCTGCGCATCGCCAACGGCAGGCTGACCCCCTTCGACCGGCAACGCGCGGACCTGACGTCCGAGGAGGTCCGGCACCTTCTGGAGGCCGTGCCGGCCATCCGCGCGCGCATGCTCGAGGCCCTCGAGCGCCTCGACGTCCCGACCCCGGAGGCGGATCGTTCCGCGCGCTGGACCGTCAGCACGACGTTGTCCTTCGCGGAGATCGCCCTCTCCGAGGTCACGCCGGCGGAGCTCGTGGGCTATGGTACTCTCGATCCGGGCGCCGCCGAGGCCGTCGCCGGCGTCGTGACGGACCTCCGTGGGTTGATCGCTCGAGCTCAGGACATCCTCCGCGGCGCGGAGCCCGGGGCGCCGTGAGGCGCGCACCGAGACACTCGCATCTCTGGCAAGGTTGTTGCACCATTGGCACGGGTTTGTACCGTGGCGACGTTCGATTGCGATACAGCCACGCGTTCGAGCGCCGACATTCACGCGTTACAGCCAGACCAGGAGAGGCAACGCATGTGGAAGAAGGACGAAGCCATGCCCGACACACCCCGTGAGGTTGAAGTGCCCCGACGCCCGGAAGTGTCCCGCTCGACTCCCTCCGCTCCGACGGGGCGGGCGGTGATCGGCCCCTCCATCATGATCCACGGCGAGGTCACCGGTGACGAGGACCTCCTGATCCAGGGCAACGTGGACGGCTCCGTGGACCTCGAGGAGCACGCCCTGACCGTGGGCGCCGAGGGCCGCGTGAAGGCGAACATCAAGGCCCGGGTGATCACGGTGGAAGGGGAGGTGGAGGGTGACCTGCGGGCCCGGGACCAGGTGGTCCTGCGCAGCGACGCACGGGTGAAGGGGGACATCACCGCGCCGCGCGTCGTGCTCGAGGACGGCGCCAACTTCCGGGGGCTCGTGGACATGGGGGACGCCAACAAGGCATCCGCCGCGGCCGGCAAGACGTCGCAGCCGTCAGTCTCGAAGCCGAACCCGTCGGGCACGGCGTCTTCAGGAGCCGACACGAAGGCATCGGAGGCCACGCCGACGTCTTCCGCCACCGCCGCGCCCGGAAGGGCCAACAGGTCCGCCAAGGACGACAGCTCGTCCGGGCCGGTGAGCAAGGCGATGTCATAGGTGGGCTGGCTGGGCCGGCTCCGGCACACGCCTGCCCACGGCCAACGCCCCGGTGCCGAGGAGTCCGAGAAACCACGCGAGTCGCTGCCTCCACCGCTGGAGCGTGCGGCGCCGGGGGTCGCTGCGCTGTTCGCGGGGCTGAGCGCGGACGGCAGCCACTCGGTCCTGGACCTGGGACCCGCCGCAGAGAACCACCTGGATCTCTACGGCCGGTTCTCTCGCCAGATCCGCGTGGCGGACCTGCTCACCGATCCACCGCGGGGGCCGGACTGGGCGGCAGCGCTCAAGGCGCTGCCGCCGCATCCGCGTCAGCCCTATGACGTCGTGCTGGCGTGGGACCTCCTGGACCGGCTGTGGCCCGAGGAGCGCCCGGCGCTCATCAAGCGGCTCGCCGAGCTCACCGCCCCCGGCGCGCGCCTCTACGTGATCGTCGACACCTCCGGCGAGCCCACCACCCGTCCGCTTCGCTTCACGCTCCTCGACCTGGACCGCATGGTCCAGAGCGTGGTGGGCCCGCCCCAGCCGGCCCACAGCCCCCTCCTGCCCGCCCAGGTGGGCCGGCTCCTCGAGCCCTTCGAGGTGGAGCGTGCCTTCACGCTGCGCGGCGGCCTCCGGGAGTACTTCGCGACGAAGAAGGACGGGTAGGCGGGCCGCGCCGGGTCGGCCGCGGCCCGTCCACCGATGCCGTCCCGGCCGCTACCGGCCCTTCCCCTCGAGCTCGTCCGCGATCCGTCCCGCGTCGTACACCTTCCGCAGCGCCTCCATGATGGCCATGGAGTGCACGGCTACACAGCGGGAGACCTCGTCGGTGAAGATGAAGCGGTTGGGCAACATCTCGATGTTGCCGTCGAAGACGAGCCCCACGACCTCGCCGGCCCGGTTCACCACCGGGCTGCCGGAGTTGCCCCCGATGATGTCGGCGGTGGACACGAAGTCCATGGGCGTCTTCATGTCCACCTCGCTCTCGGCCTTCTTCCAGCTCGCGGTGAGCTGGAAGGGCGGTGCGTCGTCGAAGTCGGCGCTCCTGGCGTACAGCCCGTAGAAGGTCGTCTTGTACGGCGCGATGGTCCCGTTCATGGGAAAGCCTTTGACCACGCCGTCACTGATGCGCAGCGTGAACGTGGCATCCGGGGGGAGCGCCTTGCCGTACGCCGCGTAGATGGCCTCGCCCAGCTTCTCCTGGTTCGCCGAGATGACGGCATCGAGCCGAGCCGCTCTCCTGACGTAGCTGTCGGCCGTCGGCACCAGGTCGCGCACCGCCACGATGAGCGGATCGGTGCACCGGGCGACCTCCTCCGGTCCACCTTCCGTGAGCTCCTTCCGTTCGGCGAGGTTCTTGAGATGGCTGGTGCGCACGATCTGGTCGGCGGCGGCTTCCGGCGTGCGGCCCGCCAGGAGCGCCTTCACCAGCGCGTCGTCGGCCCCCAGGTCCTTCTGCGCCGCGGTGAGCCAGGCCGTGAGCTGCAAGCGCTCCATGCCCTCGTCGAGAGGCTGGTCACGGAGCAGGCGGCCGCGCACACGGTCGAGCTGGCTTCCGCGGAATCCTGGCAGCCTCTGATCGTCGGGAAGCGCCGATTGCTGCGCCACCCGAACGAGGTCGATGGCCCAGCGCAGCAGCGTCGAGCCGTTCATGGCGTAGTACCGGGCCTGGGTCGCGAAGGTGGCCAGCTCCAGCTGCGCGTCGGCGATGGCGTCCCAGGTGCCCCCGTACTTCGCCTTCAGCGTCGGATCGGCGTCGATGCGGGCGCGGAACTCCTTCTCGAAGGCCGCCTTGCGGGCCATGATCTTCGGGTCGAGGAGCCCCGACAGGTATCCCTGGATCGCCTTCTGTGAGTTGGTGATCCCCAGGATCGTGGTCTGGTAGCGCCGGGCGTTCTCCGGGCTCTCCGCGGACAGCTTCCGCAGCATCTCCAGACGCGTGGCGTAGCCGGCCAGGGCGGCGGGGTACGTCACGTCACGCAGGTACTCCATCTCCGCCAGCGTGAGCAGCCTCCCGGTGGATCCCGGGTTGCCCACCACGAAGACGGCCTCACCGTCCTTCGCCCCCGCCGCGCTCCACGTCAGGTGGTCCTTCGGATGGACGGGCTGCCCATTCTCGTACGCGCGCAGGAAGCTCACGTCCAGGTCGTAGCGCGGGTACGTGAAGTTGTCGTCGTCACCGCCGAAGTACGCGGTCTGGAGCTCCGGAGCCATCACCAGCCGCAGGTCGTCGTAGCGGCGGTACGTGTACAGCGAGTACATGCCGCCGTTGTAGAGGGCCACCACCTGGCAGCGCATGCCCGTGGCCTTCTCGCACGTGGAGCGCACCTCCCCGATGGCCGAGTCGCGCTGCGCCACCCGCTCCGCCGCAGCCGCAGCCGTCACCTTCCCGCGGATCTGCCCGGTGACGTCCTGGATGGAGACCAGTTGGTCGGCGTACATCCCCGGGCACTTCACCTCCTCCCCGGGGGTCTGCGCTGCGAAGCCCGTGCTCAGGTAGTCGGTGTCGGGTGGCGACACCCGGGCGATGCACGAGCGCGAGCAGTGGTGATTGGTCATGATGAGCCCGTCGGCGGACACGAAGGAGGCCGAGCATCCCGGCAGGCGCACCGCCGACAGCCGAAGGTGGTCCAGCCACGCCTGCGTGGGCCGGAAGCCGTAGCGCGCCTGCCAGTAATCGAGAGGCGGCGCGTCGAAGGTCCACATGGTGCCGAACTCGGGCACATATCCCGCGGGGATGGCCGTGGCCTGCTGCTGAGCCGCCACCGGCCCTGCGAGGCCGTTCAGGCCCGCCGAGGCGGCCAGGGTGAGGGCCAGCGCGAGGGCGGGCCGAGAAGGCATGTGTCTCATGGGAGCGCTCCCTGCCGAAGCCGTGGACCGAGACGCGCGCAGGAGTCCGCACGAGGTGCGAAAGGCGCGCAGCGCCGGCGGCGTCGACGGGCTTCACGGCGGGGCTGGACGCCGCGGGGAGGGAGCTCCTGAAGAAAGCCGGACGCGGGCGCGCCGAACCTCCCGGGCGCCTACCAACCCCGAAAGCTCACCGCCCTCGAATGGGGCGACAAGGGGTGGGAGCGTCCCCCCTCGTTCCGGCGGGGCGGGGGCGCCCCCCTGACGGCGGAACCGTCAGTGCTTCGTGACGACCACGATGGCGCCGACCGTCATGTTGGTGCCGTATTTCGTGGTGGCGTCTCGGGCGCTCAAGAAGCTCACTTCCTGGACGTCGGTGAGCGGCATGTTCCTGAGGACGTCGACGCCCCCGCGCTGCCGGAGGCCGTCCACGATGACCCCGATGGCGGCCTGCTGCCCCCGCAGGTCGACGCCGCCACGCACCACCAGCCACTGGGGCCGCAGCTGCTGCACGGCGCTGTAGAGGTCGCTGGCGCCGGTGTGCGCCAGGTCGGAAGCGGTGAGGCGATTGGCCGACGGCTTCGGGGCGCCGGCGCCCGCTCCGGAGGCACCCGAGCCCCCACACGACGCCAAGGCGGCGCACAGCACGAGCGCCAGTGCGCCGAATTCTCTCGAGGCAAAGCGCTTCACGAGGCACCTCCGGTCTGAAGGGGGCGCTCCCATCCGGCGCCCCGTGCACAATGCCACATGGGCGGGGCAGGCGCCACCGTCACGAGCACCACCCACGCGTCTTCCGGAGCATACTCGACACGGAACCCTCCGCGGCCCCAAGTTGCCGGATCCACGCATGTCGGGGATCCACACCGTCCAATCCGAGGAGGTCGAGATGAAGCTTTCCGTGAAGGGCATTGCGCTGACGCTCGCCATTATGTGGGCAGCCTGCATCTTCCTCGTCGGCATCGGGAACCTGATCTGGGCCGGATACGGCGTGGCGTTCCTCGACATGGCGCGCTCCATCTATCCCGGCTACGCGGCCATGTCCGGCTTCGTCGGCGTGATCGTGGGAACGTGCTACGGCTTCGTGGACGGCCTGGTGGGCGGCGCCGTCTTCGCCTGGCTCTACAACGCCCTCAGGGGCGATGGGGCGGCCGCCACGAACGCCTGATCCGGAGGCGCCCGCTCCGGGCGCGAATCCAACCCCAGAACCACACGGATAGCGGACATTGATGACACGCCGGCGGGAGAGCGTGGCGGAGTTCACGCTCAAGGCGGTGGTGGCCGGCGCCGTGCTCGGCGTCGTCTTCGGCGCGGCCAACGCCTACATCGGACTCAAGGTGGGCATGACCATCACCGCCTCCATCCCCGCGGCGGTGATGACGGTGGTGGCGTTCCGGGCGCTGCGGCTGCGCTCCACGATCCTCGAGGCCAACATCTCGCAGACCATCGGGTCGGCCTCCACGGCGTTGGCCACCGGGGCGATCTTCACGCTGCCCGCGCTATTCCTGTGGGGGATCGTACCGCCGTACATGCAGATCACCGCCCTCACCTTCCTGGGAGGCGTCCTGGGGATATCGGCGATGATCCCCCTCAGGCGCATCCTCATCGTGGATGCGCACGAGGAGCTCCCCTACCCCGAGGGCACCGCGTGCGCCGAGGTGCTGCACGCCACCGAGAGCGAGGCGAAGCACGGCGCCTGGATTTTCTGGGGGATGGCCTTGGGCGGAGCGGTCAAGCTCGGGCTCTCCGCTCTCTTCCTCATTCCCTCCACCGTCGCCGCCGCGGTGCCCCTCCTGCCCAAGGCCGAGCTCGCCCTCGAGTTGGCCCCGGCCCTGTTCGCGGTGGGCTACATCCTGGGATATCGGCAGTCCGGCGTATTGGTTGCTGGCTCCATCGTGTCGGCGCTGGCCCTCACGCCCCTCATCGCCATCGTGGGCGCGCACCTGGGCACGCCGCTGGCGCCGGAGCACACCAAGCTCGTGGCGGACATGACCGCCACCGAGATCTGGAGCAAGTACGTGCGCTACATCGGCGCCGGCGCCGTGGCCGTCGCCGGGATCCTCACCGTGCTCCGGGGGATGCCCACCATGTGGGGCGCGCTCTCCGCGGTCTTCAAGGGAATCCTGGGCTCGCGCCCCGGCGCGGCCGCCACCGAGGTGGAGGAGACCGACCGCGACATGCCCCCCATCGTCATCGTCGTGGGCGTGGCCTTCGTCATCGCCGCCGCCGCGCTGATTCCGGGGATCTTCGGCGGCGCGCTCACACCGGTGCAGCGCGCCATCTGCGCCGCGGGGGTGGGGCTCTTCGGGCTCCTCTTCGTCGCGGTGGCGGCGCGCATCGTGGGCATCGTCGGCGTGTCGTCCCAGCCCACCTCCGGCATCACCCTGGTGACGCTCCTGGCCGTGGCCACGGTGTTCGCCTACGAGGGCTGGACCGGCCCCGGCGCCATGGCAGCGGTGCTCACGGTGGGCACCGTGGTGGCCATCGCCGCCTCCAAGGCCGGCGACATCAGCCAGGACCTCAAGACCGGCTGGCTGGTGGGCGCCACCCCCGCGAAGCAGCAGCTCGGCCAGTACATCGGCGCGGCCATCGCGTGCTGGGCGGTGGCGGCGGTGATCCTCCTGCTGGGCAAGACCTATACGTTCGGCTCGCCGGAGGTGCCCGCTCCGCAAGCCACGCTCATGAAGACCATCATCGAGGGCGTCCTGGCGGGCAACCTGCCGTGGCCGCTGGTGGGCACCGGCGCCGGCGTGGTCATCTCCGCCATGCTCTGCGGCGTGAGCGGGCTGGCCTTCGCCATCGGCGTCTACCTGCCGCTCTCCTCCATGCTGGCCATCTACGTGGGCGGGTGCGTCCGGCTGGTGGTGGAGAAGCGGCGCACGACGCCCGCCGGCGAGGCGAAGAGCGATCCGGGGATCCTGGCGGCGTCGGGCCTGGTCGCCGGCGAGGGGCTGGCCGGGGTGTTCATCGCGTTCCTGGCCTTCGAGCAGTGGATCCCCAAGGAGAAGCCGCCGATGGTGGGCGGCGTCACCGGCGAGATCCTCACGCTCGCGGCGGGGGTGGCGCTGTGCGCGTTCCTGTACGTGGCGGGACGGAAGGGGGACGAGGCGGCCTGAGGCCCCCTCCGGGCGGTCAGGCCGACCGGTGGCTGGACGCAACGGGCGGCAGGCCCGAGCCGGGCCGGTCGACCCCGCTTCGTCACTCCGGCTTCATGGTGATCCCCAGGACGAGCCAGAATATCCAGATGACCACCGTTATGGCCGCCACGGTCCTGGGGAAGCGGAGCGCCAGCACCGCGCACAGAGCATAGATCACCAACGCAACCCAGCCGAAGCGACCACTCGCCCGGATCTGGGCGGCTGTGCGCTCGCTCCTGGCCAGGCTACCCCAGCGGACCGTTTCGCTCATCAGGATCCACGCCACACCCTGCACCGCCAGGACGGCGTTGTAGAGCGCGACCGCCGGGCTCGCATGGTCCGTCAGCACGTACTCGCCCAGGAGCCCAGTGGGAAACGGCAGGAAGACCACCGAGAGCAGCAGCAGGCCGTTGGCGTAGATGAACGCCGGCGAGGACTTGCCCACGAGCTTGAGCGTGGCGTGGTGGTTGACCCAGGTGATGAAGATGATGGCGAAGCTCAGGACGAACGCCGCGATGGCGGGTCCGGCGTGCCGCAGGGCGAGCCACAGCCCGGCCGTGCTCTCGATGGGCGCGGTCGAGGGAAGCTTCACGTCGATGACGAGCAACGTGGCGGCGATGGCGAAGACGCCGTCGCAGAACGCTTCCAGGCGGGCATTGGGGTTGGCGTCCGACATGGGTGTTGATGCTACGACCGCGGATCACGGACCACCAGATCCAGAGGGCGGCTCCCCGGATCCCCGCGACCCCGACGGGCGCGCTGCCAGGGCAGCGCACGGCGGTCCCGAGCCCACGAGACCCTGGCGCGTAGGCGCTGATCGCCCAAAGGTTGACGGTCATGGCCGACCCTCCCGGCATCCTCGACCGCCTGAACGCGGCCCTCACGGGCCGTTACCACCTCGAGCGCGAGCTCGGCGAGGGTGGGATGGCTTACGCCGCGAGCGTCAGGCCGGCATCCACGAAGCGCTCGAAGTCACCGGCGTTCGACGTGGCGAGCTCCGCGCCGGAGACGATCGCCGTGCCCGCGATGACGCAGTCGGGGAAGCTGCCCCGCCGGCGGCCGCCATGGTTGAAGAGGCGGGCCGCCTCCGTGATCTCTTCCGTGCCCACGGGCACGTGCGTGTGGGCTATCCTGCGGGCCGTGGCCCTGTCCGCTTCACCGAGAGGACCGCACAGGAACTCGCCCCAGGTGACGGTGGAGACGGCCACGGGCCGCCGCTGCCGCAGCCAAGCACGCAGCTTCTGCGACTCCTCAGAGCCCGCCACGAGCGCGCGGATCAGAAAGCTGGTGTCCAGGTGCACCACCGGCGTGCGGGGCGAGATCACGGGCCGGCGGCCTCACGCTCCGCGCGGACCTCGCGGATCCACTCCTCGGCCTGCTCCTCCGTGAGGCCCAGGCGCTTCTGCAGCTCCTCCAGGGCAGTGACGGCGTCCGAGGCCACGTCCGCCTCCTCGATGACCGCGGCCGCGTGCACGATGCGCCGCACGACCTCGGACTTCGACACGCCCCAGCGCTCGGCGAGGTGGTCGAGTGCGGCCACCGTCTCGGGGTCGAGGGCGAACGTCGACCGGATGGTCATCTTGGCCATGCCGGATGTTATGGCCATAACACGTTCCTCGCAATTCTGCTCGGATTTCCGGGTGGTACAGGGAGGATGGGCCCGCGGACGAGACCCTTCCATGGCGCGGCGGGACCATGCCTGACGACGCCCCCATCCTCGAGCGCCTGAACGCGGCCCTGACGGACCGTTACGTCCTCGAGCGCGAGCTCGGCGAGGGCGGCATGGCGCTCCCAACGCGGGGGACTCCCCCTTTTCAGCACCCTGTTAACGTCCCACGCACCCGGCCCGTCTTCTAACCATGTCTACCTCCCCTCGCTGGAATCGACCCCGTCTTGCCCTGGTGATCGCGGCGCTCTGCGCCGTCGCGGCTCGGCCTTCAGACGTCTCCGCCCAGTCCGCCGGCACCTACAAGGTCACCGTCCGCGACGAGACGTGGCACGACGCCCAGCGCGACCGAGACGTGCCCGTGCGCCTCTACCTTCCGCAGGACGCTCCCGCCGCTCCGGTGGTCCTCCTCTCCCACGGTCTCGGCGGCACCCGCGAGGGGATGGCCTACCTGGGCAGCTACTGGTCGGCGGCGGGCTACCTGGTGGTGGCGCTCCAGCACCACGGCAGCGACGACGCGGTCTGGAAGAACGTGCGCCCCCTCCAGCGCATGCGCGCCATGCGGCAGGCGGCCAACGGACAGAACCTCATGCTGCGCGCCGGCGACGTCTCCTTCGCGTTGGACCACCTGCACGCCGTCACCGAGGACGGCATGGGCCTCGGCATCGCCCTGGACCTCGACCGGGTGGCCGTGGCGGGTCACTCGTTCGGCGCGCACACCGCGCTGGCCGTCGCCGGCCAGAGCTTCCCGAAGGCGCCGGGCGCGAGGCTCCTCGGCGGCGATCGAGCTCCCTTCCGCGACCCGAGGATCCTGGCCGCCATCGCCATGAGCCCCCAGGGGCGCCCCGGCGACGACCAGGAGGCCGTCTGGGGTGGGATCCACATCCCCGTGATGTCGCTCACCGGCACCGCCGACGCCGACCCCATCGGCCGGGGCACCAAGCCGTCGGATCGGCTCATCCCGTTCCAGTCCATCCACGGCGTGGACGAGGTGCTGGTGGTCTTCGACCATGGCGACCACATGCTCTTCAGCGGCCGCAGCCAGCCGGGGCGCAACACGGCCCGTGACGCGCGCTATCACGCGGATATCCAGCGTGTGACCCTGGCCTTCCTGGACGCATACCTCCGCGACGACACGGCTCAGCGCGACTGGCTCCTGGACGGCGGCGCGGCAAAGGCCCTGAAGGGAGATGCGCGGGTGGAGGTGAAGCCTACGGCACGTCCATCCGTCTGAGCCGCCGCGTCGACAGGAACGCGAAGAGCACGCACACCGCCACCGCGACCACCACCGCCGCGCCGAGCCCCACGTTGGGCTGCGCCACGAAGCGCCTCGGGTCCAGGCCGTGCATGAGGGCGATGGAGTAGTAGCGGATGCTCAGGAAGCGGATCCCCGACACGTAGCCCGAGAAGAACCCCTCCCAGAGCACGATGTAGAGCAGGCCGGCAGCCATGGCATGCCGGGTGACGAGACCCAACCAGACGAACACCGACGCGTACATGAGCAGCCCGGCCAGCGCCCCCACCGTCACCGCCCAGGTCGCCAGCACGTCGTGGTTGAACGCGAGCCAGCTCGTGACGAGGGCGCTCACGAGGATGAACGGCAAGGCCACCGTCACCGAGGCGGCCAGCTTGGGCAGCACGATCTGCCACCGGGGGATGGGCGCGAGGGTCAGGTTGGCCAGGGTGCTGTCCTCCACCTCGTTGCCGAACGCCACGCTGGCGATGGCGACGACGATGAGGGGCGAGATGGTACCCACGAGCATGGTGCCGAGGACGATGGTCTCGAACTCCTCGATGAACGGTGCCGTGGAGTCCCGCACCACCACCGCCGTGAACACCACCGGCAGCGCCGCCAGCACGGTCATGATGACGAGGCGCCAGCGGCCCGAGAGCTGTCGGAGCGTCAGAGAGTAGACGGCGCCCATCGTCAGCGCTCCACCAGGTAGCCGAACACGCTCTCGAGGGAGTCGTCCAGGGGCTCGACGCGCCGCAGGCTGATGCCCTCCTCCTTGGCGAGGCGGGGCAGCTCGACCTGCAGCTCGCGTACCTTGCGGCTCAGCACGATGAGCGCGCCGTCGGGATCCACGTTCACCGCGTCCACCGAGTCCAGGCGCACGACGGCGGCCGCGAGCTCCCGGGGCCGGTCCGCCATCACGCGCACGTGGTAGGGACGCTTGTCCAACGCGGCCCGGATGGCCCGGAAGCCTCCCGACGCCGCCAGCTTCCCGTTGACGATGAGGAGCACGGTCTGGGCGATCCGCTCCACCTCCTCGAGGATGTGCGACGACAGCACGATGGTCCGGCCCTCGCCGGCGAGCCGCTTCAGGAGAGCCTGGAAGTGGACGCGCTGGCGCGGGTCGGCCCCGTTGAGGGGCTCGTCGAGGATGAGCACCTCGGGGTCGTGGACCAGCGTCCCCGCCAGGCGCATCCGCTGGCGCATCCCACGGGAGTACGTGCCCATGGGCAGCTCCGCCGCCGCCGCGAGGTCTACCAGCCCGATGGCCTTCTCGGTGGCCGCCTCCGGGTCCTCGACCCCCCGCAGACGCGCCATCATGCGCACGAAGTCCCGGCCCTTGAGGAAGGGGTAGACGGCCTCGTGCTCGGACATGACGCCGACGCGCCGGTACAGCGGCGGATTGTCCCGCACGGGCTCGCCGAACATGGTCACCGTGCCGTCGGAGACCTCGGCGAGGCCGGTCATCATGCGCAGCAGCGTGGTCTTGCCCGCCCCGTTGGGACCCAGGAGGCCCGTGATGCCGGGGCCGATGTCGAAGGTCACGTCGCTGACGGCCACCACGCTTCCGAACCAGCGCGACACGTGCTCGACGCGGATGACCGCGGAGGCCGCGGCGTTCGCGGAGAGCGCCGAGGGTGCGACGCCCGTCGCAGGTGTTCCCACGGCCGGAGCCGCCGAACCGTTCGTGCTCACGAGATCGGCCTCCGGTACCGCCCCCACAGAACGCTCCCGGGGACGACCACCCAGAGGAAGTACCAGGCCACGCGGACCCACGCCGGTAGCTCCCGGGCGGGAGCGCCCCGGGTGATGCCGCTGACGTCGTTGAAGATCAGGTCGTTCACGTGGACGGGGATGTTGCTGAGGTTGAACATCGAGATCCACCGGCCGGCCGTCCCGCCGATCTCCGATGCCAGCCCGGTCGTGAACGGCGTGGTGATGACGAAGAGCCCCACCAGGAAGACCGAGGCGTACGCGCGGCGGGTGGTGAACGCCGCCACGAGCATGCCGAGGGTGGTGGTGTACACGGCCAGCGCCGCTCCCGACGCCAGGATCCGGGGGATATCCAGCCAGTTCGCGGCCAGGTAGCCGACGGGGTCCGGGTTGCCCATGACCCGTCCCACCAGCAGCACGAGCTGCGGGAGCCAGGCCACCCCGAGAGACACCGCCAGGAAGGCGAGCCAGCGCGCCGCGATGTAGTCCGATCCGGTGAGGGGCCGAACCAGGTACAGGTTGATGACGCCGTCCCTCCGGTCGGGACAAAGAAGCTCGGGTGCCACGACGGCGGAGAAGACGAAGAAGAAGATGGACGCGATGCCGTAGAAGTCCGAGTGGGACGGCATGTGCGCCGCGGCGTCGGGGCCCCCCAGCCGGAGCATGGCGCCCGTGACGAGCGCCATAATGAACGCGATGGACACCAGCAGGATGATGAACGTCCACGGAAGCACCTTCGCGCGTACGCCACGCCCAAGGCCCAGGGCCGTGCGCACCCCGTCCTTGAACACGGCCATGCGGGCGCGTGCCCGCCCTTCCCGGGGTCCGTCATAGCTCTGGTAGCCGATGTCGAAGACGGTGCCCGACCCCGCCACCGTCGTGGCCTCTGCGGCCACCGCCCGTCCTCGCGCGTCCGCTGACGCGGCGGTCACGGCTCCACCTCCTCGCCCTCGTGCATGAACAGCTCCGCCAGCGCCCGGCGTCTGGGTGCCATCCGCCGCAGGGGCGCCTTCGCGTCCACCACCGCGTCACGCACCAGGTCGTAGATCGACTCGTCGGCGCCGTCGACGTGCAGTCCGCTCCGTTCCACCCGAACGGTCACTCCCCGAGCCTCGAGCTGGGCCACCACCGCCTCGCGGCCGGAGTCCACCTCGATGAACACGCTCTCCGTCTCCGCGGTGAACCCGCTCACTTCCCCGGACCGCACCAGCCGTCCGCTCTGCAGCACCAGGATGCGATCGCACGTTCGCTCCACGTCGGCCATGAGGTGGGACGACAGCAGGATGCTGATGCCGAACTCCCGATGCGTCTTCCGCACCAGGTCGAGCATCTCCTCGCGGCCGGCGGGATCCAGGCCGGCGGTGGGCTCGTCCAGGAACACCATGCGCGGGTCGTGGACCAGCGCCTGCGCCAGCTTCACCCGCTGCTTCATCCCGGTGGAGTAGCCGCCGATAGGGCGGTACCGCTCCTCGAAGAGACCCGCGTGGCGCAGGGTGTCCGCGGCGCGGGTACGCGCCCGGGACGGCGGCAGGCCGCTCGCCTCCGCCAGGTGCGTGAGCAGCTCCGCCGCGGACACGTTGCGTGGGAGGCAGTCGTGCTCGGGCATGTACCCGAGGCGTTCCCGCACCGTGACGCTCCGGCTGGAGTCCTTCCCCAGGACCATGGCTCTGCCCGACGTGGGCTGGAGCAGTCCGAGGAAGATCTTTATGGCCGTGCTCTTCCCGGCACCGTTCTCGCCCAGGATGCCCGTGATCCCGTCGAAGATCCCGAACGACACGCCGTCCAGAGCGACGACGTCGCCGTAGTGCTTCGTCAGGCTCTCGGCGGCTACCAGAGGATCCACCGGCTCACCCTCCACGTCGGAGACAGGGGACATCACGAGCGTTTCCTGCACGCCTCTTCGTATCCGAGGCTGCAGGCGCGGTAGAAGAACCTCGACGCCCGACCGAGGTTGCGCTCCACGCCGGTGGCGTTGGCGTACATGTTGCCGAGGCGGAAGCAGCTCTCGGGGACGGGCGCCGACCCGCCGTCGCGGGTGAGCGTACCGCTGCACGCCTTCTCGTACAGCTCGGCGGCACGGCCATTGTCCTGCGCCACACCGGTGCCGCTCTCCAGCAGGCCGGCCAGGTCGAAGCACGCCACCATCTCGGTCTGACACGCCTTCTCGAAGAGCGTGGCGGCCCGGCCGGGATCGGTGTCGACGCCCGAGCCCGCGACGTACGCCTCGCCGAGGTGGGCGCATCCCACCTGGTATCCCGAGTCGCAGGCCCGGCGGTACAGCTCCGCGGCGCGAACCGGATCCGCCGTCACCCCGGTTCCGTCCCGGTACAGGAGGCCCAGGCGGTCACACCCCTCCATGCCGTCGCCGTCGCAGGCCCTCCGAAAGAGACCGATGGCACGCGGGATGTCCTGCAGGGGGCCCTCGGGCTTCACGGAATCCGCGCCCGCCACCACGCTGTCCCTCTCCAGATACATGACGCCCAGCTCGACGCACCCGTGCGTAGTCCCGAGGTCGCATGCCCGGTCCAGGAGGCTCGCCGCCACCATGGAGTCCAGAGGCACGCCGTGGGCCCGTCCCCGGCTGTCGATGCGCAGCTCGGCGAGACGGAGACACCCGTCGCCCACGTCACCGTCGCACGCCTGCCGGTACAGGGCGCTGGCGCGACGCCAGTCACGAAGCACCTGGTCACCGCGGGAGACCTGCTGGCCCAGCGTGTCGCAGGCTGCCGCCGAACCGCCGGAGCATGACGCGGCCAGCCGCCGAGCCTCCCGGGCGCCGGGGTTGCAGGCGGACAGGCCGATCGCCACGGCGACCATCGAGATCACGCCCGGTTGTCTGCCCAGCGGCTTTCGTTCCATCGCTTCCATTCGGTGCTCGGTGATCGCGTCGGGGAGGCGGGGACATGCGCCAGGGAGGGATGTAGCCGATCAGCAGCCGAAGCGCCACTACCGGCCATGGGCCACCCTACGAGGGTCGAGGCATTCAGGATTCGACACCGGACCCCGGAGTCGGGGAGAGCGCCCTACACCGCCCCCGAGAAGATGTCCATCTGCGGCGGCTGCAGCGGCAGCCCCACCGCCCGCAGCACCGCGTCCACCCATCCTTCGCGGTCGGCGGGATCGAGCCTGTGGCACGCGATCCCCAGCGCATCGAGGAGCTCGTCGATGACCCGGTCCACCTCCCCCTGGAACGTGGCGCTGGTGTCCCGGGTGCCGTCGAAGGAGGGCTCCGCGACGATGGGCACCTTGAAGAGGCCGTCGTAGCTGCCCATCCACGTGCGTATCAGCTCCTCGTACTCGGGACGGCGCCCCACCTGGTGGACCAGGTAGGCATAGTTGTCCAGCACGGAGCGGTCGCACACCACCACCTGGTAGCGCGACGCCGCCGCGATCTCCTCGGCCACCTGCGTGTGGAGGATCCACGCCTGAGCTTCCAGGGTGGTGTCCCGGTTGATGGGAAGCGGGCACGAGCGCGCCACCTCCTTCACCAGGTCCACCGACATGTCCAGGCGCTTGAGGCGCGCCGCCACGTCGAAGCAGAGCGTGGTCTTGCCCACGCCGTGGCTGCCCAGGAAGGCGATCTTCACAAGAGGGCCCCTCCTTGTCCGGTCTTCTCCAGGATCGCGAGGTAGCTGGGACCTTCCTCGGTTACGTGTCTCGTGAGGTGCCAGCCGCTGTCCCTGATCAGGACCCTGAGCTCGTCGACGGAGACGAAGAGGTAGTCGAACCAGGGCGTGCG
>JAJDNC010000009.1 GCA_022340865.1 Gemmatimonadota bacterium | reverse complement strand
CCGTCCGGGGGCATGTCGAGGGACGTCTGCGCCGCGCTCGCCAGGGCTTCGCGCACGATGCGCAGCACTTCGTCGGGAATGTCGTCGGCACCGAGCATCCAGTGGAGGTAGTCGGGCTCCTGGAGCGCGACCTCGGCGAGGGGCCGCCCCTTGTGCTTCCCGCGGCGGAAGACGCGGCCCTGCTCGGCGGGACCGAACCAGCGGTCCACCTCGGTGACGAACGGCGCGTAGCTCTCGCAGTATGCGTGCAGGCCGTCGAGGTCCCGGGGCAGGTGGGTGTAGCGTTGCAGCTGCGCACCGAGCACCGCCGCGGACGTGCGGATGTCCCCCAGGGCGGTGTGTGCCTCCTCGTGCTCGCGGCCCAGGTAGAAGCGAGCCGCCGCGGAGAGGTCCCGTGGCTCCTCGCGGTGGAAGATGTTCTGGACGTCGATGACGCGTCGGCCCTCGAGGCCGAACTCGATGTCGCAGCGCTGGAACTCCGCGATGAGCATCTGCAGGTCGAAGCGCCGGATGTTGAACCCCGCGAGGTCGCAGTCGGCCAGGTGATCCGCGAGGGCGCGGGCGCGTTGACAGAAGGGGGCCTCGTCGGCGACGTCGGCGTCGGTGATCCCGTGGACCGCCGTGGCCTCCGGCGGAATCGGGATGCCCGGGTTGAACCGGCGAACCCGCTCCATCACGTCGCCCTGCGGGGTGATCTTGATGAAGGCGAGCTCGACGATGCGATCGGTCCTCATGTTCAGGCCCGTCGTCTCCAGGTCGAAGAAGACGAGGGGCCGATCGAGGGTGAAGGGAAGATCCATGGCGCTTCGCGTGGGAGTGACGGGCGGAAGCTAGACTGTCGCGCGCGGACGCGCACCCGGACCCCGCCTGACGAGGGGGACCACGGACATCACCGCCCACGCCGCCTCCACCAGGATGAATCCGGCCCGACGGTCGACCACCGCCACCCACAGGAGGAGGAGGGCGCCCAGGAGGTTGATCACGCTGTAGGCTGCGTGGTCGGGGGTGAGGCGGCCGCGCTGGTTGAGGCCGTACGCCAGGAGGATGAGAAAGGCGCCGGCGAGGGAGACGATCTGGTAGAACACCTGTGTGACCTCTGGATCCGGGTGGACGGGTCGGCTGGATGGGGTACGTGGACGTCCGCGTACGAACGCGACGCCCGGGACCGGGGCGAACGCCGCGACGTCCGCGAGTGGACAGCCCGGAACCGCCAACATAGCCTGGGTCCATGTCCGAGACGATGCGCGCAGTGATCATCACCGAGCCCGGCGGGCCCGAGGTCCTCGAGGTGCGGAGCGTGCCTCGACCCGAACCCGGGCCCGGGGATCTGCTGGTCCGGGTCTCCACCTCCGGGGTCAACCGCGCGGACCTCCTCCAGACCCGCGGCTCCTATCCGGCGCCGAAGGGGTTCCCGCAGGAGATCCCGGGTCTGGAGTACGCGGGGACGGTGGAAGCGGTGGGGGCCGGGGTACGGGACTGGACGCCGGGAGCCGCGGCCATGGGCATCACCGGGGGCGGCGCCTACGCCGAGTACGTGCGCGTGGCCGCCGACACCGCGGTGCCGGTGCCCGAAGGGGTGGCGGTGGACGCGGCGGGCGCCATCCCGGAGGTGTTCTTCACCGCGTGGGACGCCCTGGTGCTCCAGTGCGCCCTGTCCGCCGGGGAGACGCTGCTCGTCCACGCGGTGGGCAGCGGTGTGGGCACCGCCGCCGTGCAGCTGGCTCGCGACCTGGGTGCGCGCGTTCTGGGCACGTCCAGGACCCCGGAGAAGCTGGAGCGCGCCGTGGCGCTCGGGCTCGATCATGCGGTTCCGGGCGACGCGTCGTGGCCGGCGCGGGTCATGGAGATCACCGAGGGACGGGGTGCCGACGTGATCCTCGACCTGGTGGGTGGGCCGTACCTGGCGGGTAATCAGCGTGTCTTGGCGCCGCTGGGGCGACAGGTGGTGGTGGGCGTCCCGGGCGGCGCACGCGCGGAGATCGATTTGCGCGCCCTCATGGGGGGGCGCGGCACCATCCGCGGCACGGTGCTCAGGGCCAGACCGGCGTCCGAGAAGGCGGCGCTGGCCGCCCGCTTCACCCGGGAGGTGGTCCCGCGATTCGCGGCGGGGGCGCTCACGCCCGTGGTGGACCGGGTGTTCCCGGCCGCGGAGGCTCCGGAGGCCCACCGCCTGGTGGCGTCCAACCGGACGTTCGGGAAGGTGCTCCTGGAGTGGTGAAGGGGGCGGATTCGGTGGAGGGCGACCACCGCCGGCCTGCGGCAGCGACGCCCGCTCCGCCCCATGGCCGGGGCGCGGGGCGGCAGGGGCGTACCTCACCCCTGCCGCTCCGAGGGAGCCGACGCTCCTAGCGGTTGCCCGTCCCCTCCGGCAGCGGCGGCCGCGGCAGCATCTGATCCCGCTGGGCCGCCAGCCAGGCGAAGCTCGCCACCACCATCGCGTTGAACCTCATGTCGTCCGGCTGGAGACGCTCGTAGACGTCCTCGTTCGTGTGGTGCGTCTCGGCGCCGTAGTCGAGGGGGTCCTGGATGAACTGGAAGCCCGGCAGCCCCGCCGCGATGAAGGAGAGGTGGTCGGTGCCGCCCGTGTTCCGGATGGTGAGCGTGCTCATGCCCATGTTCCTGAAGGGCTCCATCCACGCGTCGAAGATCGGGCGCTCCGCCGCGATGCCCTGGAGGTAGACCCCCCGGATCTTCCCGCTTCCGTTGTCCACGTTGAAGTACGCCGCGAGCCCGCTGTGCTCCGCCGTGGGATGGAAGCCGTCGGCGTCGGTGCTGCCGAAGTGCTGGCGCACGTAGGCCCGCGAGCCGAGCAGGCCCTGCTCCTCGCCGGTCCACAAGGCGATCCGGATCGTGCGCCTGGGCTTCAGGTCCAGGGCCTTCAGCACGCGCACGGCCTCGAGCATCGTGCCCGAGCCCGCGCCGTTGTCGGTCGCGCCGGTAGCCGCGTGCCAGGTGTCGAAGTGCCCCCCGATCATCACCACCTGGTCCTTCAGCGCGGGATCGGTGCCGGGGATCTCGCCGATGATGTTGAACGAGCCCGTGTCGCTGAAGAAGAACTTGTTCTGCATGTTCAGCGCGAGCTGGACCGGCACGTTCTTCTCGAGCATGCGTGCGATGCGTCCGTACGATTCCCGGGAGACGTGCACGATGGGCACCTGGGGGGGGTTGGCCACGCGCGGCGACCCGTTGTCGGTGCCGATGTCGCCGCCGGCGTGACGCGTGTCACCCATGAGGACCGCGGCTACCCCCTGGCTCTCCATCCAGCGCAGCAGGGTCGGGTCGCTCATGCTGAGGCCGCCCCGGAAGAAGAAGCGACGACCTCCGCCCGCGGCCGCCACGGCCGCGGCGGAATCCCGCGTGAACTGGGCCTGGCATATGGGGGAGCGCTCCACGGGCGCCCGTCCCCTGCCGAAGCGGCCACGTCCCCCCCCCTGGTTGGGCGAGGCCGCCGCCATCTGGGCCAGCTCCTCGGCCGTGTAGCGCCTGGCCTCGGGCTCGAAGTCGGTGACGGGGCGGTCCACCGCGGGCGTGGGCAGAAGGAACGCTCCCTTGAGCTTCCCGGCGTACTTCTGGACCAGCTCGGACGAGCAGCCCGCCTCCACGCGCATGGCGGGACCGCGGACGGTTCCCTTGGTGCTGGCCGACCATGCCCTGGGCACCGCCTGGATGATGAACGGTACCGGGGACGTGGCCATGAACGAGAAGTCCACGTTCTCCCAGCCGATCCCTGGTGGGTCCGTCCACGGCTCGATGTGCACGTTGGACAGACCCCACGAGCTCATCTGGTCCATCGCCCACTGAGCCGCGCGTTTCATGTTCGGGGACCAGGTGAGGCGAGGCGCGTAGACGTCCGACAGCCAGCTCATGATCTCCATGACCTGGGAGTGGTCGGTCTCCTCGGCCTTGATGCGGGCGATGGTTGCGGTGTCTACGGGCTCCTGCGCCGTGAGGGGCAGGGCGAGTGCCAGCGTGGCGACGAGGGCGAGGGCCGCGCTCCGCAGACGTGACGGGTCCGAGGTGGCTTTCGGGAACATGGCGGTGCTTCCTGGGCTCGGGTGCGCGAGGGGGAAGTGCGGTGAAGATGATGCCGACATGTGTCGTTGTCACGCAGCGAGTGGAGGATCCGCGGCGAACCCGGGGGCGCACGCCCTCATTCCGCGAGGTCGACCGGTAGCGACATGGCCTCGGCGCGAGGCTGCGGAATCCGTCGCGGCGCTGGCGTTCGTCCCGCACGTGCCCATACTGTAGCCGCCCGCAGCGCCGCAGCGGCCGTTTCCCCTCCACTCGGGATCACGCCATGATCCTCCTTCACCTCGTGCTCCGCGTCGTCCACGTGCTCCTCGCCGCGTTCTGGGCGGGATCGGTGTTCCTCATGGCGATCTTCCTGGTGCCGGCGGTGGAGGAGGCGGGCCCCGCCGGCGGCACCGTCATGCAGGCCCTCTCCCGTCGCCGTATGCCCAGGATCCTGATCTGGACGGGCGTGCTCACGATCCTGACGGGGCTCTACCTGCTCTGGGAGCTCTCCCACCACTTCACGGGCACCTTCATGGGCTCTCCGGCGGGGATCCTCCTGAGCGTCGGCGCGCTGTTCGGGATCCTCGCGCTCTTCATCGGCGTGCACATGTCGAAGCCCGCGGTTGACAAGATGGGGGCGTTGGGCGCCAAGGTTGCCGCGTCCGGTGCGCCGCCCACGCCGGAGGACCTGGCGGAGATGGAGCGCCTGCGCGGCCGCCTCAAGCTCGCGACGCGGCTCATGGCGGCCACGCTGGCCATCGCGGTGGTGTGCATGGCGTTGGGGCCGCACATCTGACGGACGCGTGAAATCGGCGCCACCCACGCCCGGGGGACGCGCGCACCCGGGCGTCGCGGCCCGACGCAGCCCTGCGCCGATTTCACGCCCCCGGTCACCCTGCGATGGGGTGCGTCAAATCGGATGCAGAGGTAGGCGGGCGAGGACGAGGACCGAGGCGTACCTGTATGGTACGTCGCAGGTCCGTGCCCGGAGCCCAACGCAGCCCTGCGCCGATTTCACGCACCCGCCCTAAGACTGATGCATGTGCACGTCCCGCTGAGGGAACGGGATCGAGCAACCCGCCCTTTCCAGGTTCTCCTTGAGGGCGCGGGTCAGGTCCCACCGGGTCTGCCAGTAGTCCGAGGCGTTCACCCAGGGCCGCACCACCAGGTTCACCGAGGAGTCCCCCAGCTCGTTCACCGCCACCACGGGCGCGGGATCGGGGAGAACGCGGGCATCGGCCGTGACCACGTCCATGCACGTCCGCACGGCCACACCCAGGTCGTCGTCGTAGCCCACACCCATGACCAGGTCGATGCGCCGGGTATCGTTGGCCGAGTAGTTCTTGATGGTGGAGCCGAAGATCTGCGAGTTGGGCACGCGGATCTGGACGTTGTCCGGCGTGGAGAGCGTGCACGTGAAGACCCCCACCTCGTTCACGCTGCCGCCGTTGCCGCCCACCTCCACGAAGTCGCCGACCTTGAAGGGCCGGAAGGTGAGGAGCATGACGCCCGAGGCGAAGTTGGAGAAGGTCCCCTGGAAGGCCAGGGCGATGGCCAGGCCGGCGGCACCGAGGACGGCCACGAAGGACGTCGTGCTCACTCCCAGCGTGGCGATGGCGGCGACGCCCACCATGGCGATGAGGCCGACGTGCACCGTGCCCGCCACGAAGGGCGCCAGGATGGGGTCCACGCGGGAGCGGCTCAGCGCCCTCCGCGTGAAGCCCTTCGACCAGTTGGCGAAGATCCAGCCGACGACGAGCACCGCAAGCGCGCCGGCGATCTTGGGAGCCCAGGTGGCCACGTTGGTGGCCACTAGGGTCTTCAGGGCGTCGATATCAGGCATGGGTTTCCTCGGAATTGGGGGTGATGGGGCGTCACGGAGGGACCCTGGTACGACGGACGGCTCCCCGCAAGGGAGGCGCACGATCCCGCGGAGCAGGCCGACGGCCGGTCTACTTCTCCGCTTCCTCCAGCCCCAGCGCCTCCAGGACCAGCTTCTCCTGCTGGGCGAGGTGGTCCTTGGCCTTCCCCTCGGCGGGGCTCGCCCGCTCGGGCCGGGCCACGTAGGTGAGGACGACCTTGCGGGGGACCACGCCACGTAGCCGGGGGCCCACGAAGGTGAGGCCGCCCATGTTCCGGGGCTCCTCCTGCAACCAGATGACCTGGGAGACCGACGGATACCGCGCGAGGAGGGTGCCCAGGGCCTCCGTCGGGAAGGGATAGAGAAGCTCCATACGCGCTATCGCGGTGCCCGCGGCTTCTCCCCTGCGCGCGTGGCCCTGCACGTCGTAGTAGACCTTGCCGGAGCACACCACGAGCCTCCGGACCGCGGCCGGGTCCGCCACGCCGGGGTCGTCGAGAACGTGCTCGAAGCCGCCCCGGGTCAGCTCCTCCACGGTGGACGTCGCCATGGGATGGCGGAGCAGGCTCTTGGGTGTCATGACCACCATGGGTCTCTCGGGGCGGCGCAGCGCCTGGCGCCGCAACAGATGGAAGTACTGCGCCGGGGTGGTGGGGTACGTGACCCTGATGTTCCCCTCGGCGCAGAGCTGGAGGAAGCGCTCCAGGCGCGCGCTGGAGTGCTCCGGGCCCTGACCCTCGAAGCCGTGGGGGAGGAGGAGCGTGAGGCGTGAGTACTGCCCCCACTTGGTGAGGCCCGCGGCCAGGAACTGATCGAGCATGACCTGGGCGACGTTGACGAAGTCGCCGAACTGGGCCTCCCACAGCACCACGTCGGCGTCGGCCCCCACCGAGTAGCCGTACTCGAAGCCCACAACTCCCGTCTCCGTCAGGGGCGAGTCGTAGACCTCGAGGCGGGTGTCGGAGACGCCCTGGAGAGGCACCGTGGTGGCCCCGGTCTCCACGTCGTGCAGCACCAGATGGCGCTGGCTGAAGGTGCCCCGCCGGGTGTCCTGGCCGCTCAGCCGCACGGGGATCCCCTCCATGAGCAGCGAGCCGAGAGCCAGCGACTCGGCGTGGGCCCAGTCGATGGCGTGCTCGGGGCCGAAGTCCTGGGAGCGGCGCTGAAGCTGGCGCCACAGCTTCGGGTGGGGAGAGAACCCGTCCGGGAGCCGGACCAGCGCCTCGTTGACGGCCGTCAGGACGTCCAGGGGAACGCCGGTGGTCTCCGGCACCACGGGGCGCTCGTATTCGGGATCCAGCTCATCGTCGCCTACGGGGTGGTAGTCGCGCGCGCGATCCTGGGCCTCGTGCAGGGCGGTGGACATCTCGTCCACCATGGCCTGCGCGTCTTCGGGGCCGAGCACGCCCTCGGCCTGCAGCCTGTCCGCATAGATGGCACGGACGGTGGGATGTGCGGCGATGGCCCGGTACAGGAGGGGCTGCGTGTAGCTCGGCTCGTCGCCCTCGTTGTGGCCGTGGCGGCGGTATCCCACCAGGTCGATGACGAAGTCGTCGCAGAAGCGCGTCCGGTACGCCATTCCCAGACGCACGGCCGCCAGGCACGCCTCGGGGTCGTCGGCGTTCACGTGGACGACGGGAATTCCGTACCCCTTGGCGAGGTCGCTGGCATAGAGGGTCGAGCGGCCGTCCCCGGGGTCGGTGGTGAAGCCGATCTGGTTGTTCTCGATGATGTGCAGGGTCCCGCCGACGTCGTAGCCGAGGAGGCGCGCCATGTTCAGGGTCTCGGCCACCACCCCCTCGGCGGCGAAGGCCGCATCGCCGTGCATGAGGATCGGCACAACCGCGTGGGGGTTCGGCGACGCGTCCTTGCCCGCACTCTCGAACTGGCGGGCGCGCCCGAAGCCCACCACCACCGGGTTCACGAACTCCAGGTGGCTGGGGTTGGGCATGAGCGTCACGGCGATGTCACCGAGCCCGTCGAAGGTCTGCACGCCCTTGGCTCCGTGGTGGTACTTCACGTCTCCGGTGCCGTGAACCTCGAGCTTGCCCCCCTTGAAGCCCGGACCCTCGAACTCGGAGAGGAGCTCGCCGTACGAGACGCCGACGTTGTGGGCGAGGACGTTCAGACGTCCCCGGTGCGCCATCCCCAGGACGGCCTCGCGGCCTCCGGCGCGGATGATCTCCTGGAGGGCGAGATCCAGCATGGGCACCAGCATGTCGATGCCCTCGATGGAGAAGCGCTTCTGGCCCAGATAGGCCCGTTGCAGGAACTGCTCCAGACCCTCCACTCGCGTGATGCGTCGCAGGAGGTCGCGGCGCCGCTCCGGGGTCATGGCCGCGAAGTGCGCGCCGGTCTCCACCTGGTCCCAGAGCCAGCCGACCTTCTCGTGGTCGTCGACGTGCTCGAACTCGTAGGCGATGGAGCCCGCGTAGAGGTCCCTGAGCTCCTCGAGCGCTTCGGCTACCGAGCGGTCCTTGCCGTCCTCGAGGATGGCGGAGGAGTGGATTCCGGCCAGCTCGTCCAGGGAGGAGCCCAGGAACGCCGGTGAGAGGTGGGGGTGGCCCGGGGGCTCGCTCCCCAGCGGGTCGATACGGGCGAGGCGGTGACCGTGATCGCGGAAGGCCTGGACCAGCGCGGCGGCCCGGGACACCACCGGAAGAGCCCGCCGCAGCGCCTCGGCGGCCGCGGAGTGGCTCCGGGCCGCGGACTCGAGGCCCGGAAGCACCGAGGCGTCGGCAGCCTCGGCCTCCGGGGCGGGCGCCGGAGCGACCGTCTCGGTAGCTGGCGCGACCGTCCGTGCGGGGGACGCGTCCCTCCGCGGTGGCGGCGCAACCGTCTGCTGCGCGGACACTTGCGGGGGTGGCGCGGCGACGGCACCTCTGCGGCCGTCGAGCTGCTCGGGCAGAAGGAGCCCTTCCGCCAGAGCCCGCGCGCCCCCGTCGTCGAAGAACCTGCGCCAGGCCTGGGGTACGGACTCGGGATCTCGGGCGTATTGCTCGAACATCGCCTGGGCGTAGGCGGCGTTCTGACTGTCGAAGAGTGGCTCGTCCATCGGTACGGCTCGGTCCAATCGAGCCCCTGTCGGGGCATGCGGGAGTGCTAAGGTATCACCCCGGATGGGAGTTTGCGTGCCGGTGGGCCGCTCGGTAGCATCGGCACCGTGACCCATCCCACCCCGCCCCCGCCCCCGCTCGCCAGGACCGTCGAGGAGGTGCCCCGCACGGGGCTTCCCGCCCTGGTCCACCCGGAGTGGGAGGAGCGGTTCGCGTGGCTCGTCCAGGGGACCACCCGGGCGACGGAGAACGCCGCGACGTCCGCGACGTCCGCGACGTCGGAGCCGGGAGAGGGCCCCGCGGAGCCGTTCGATCTGGGCCTCTTCAGCGACGCCTCGCCGCCCCGCGACGTGCTGGCACGCTGGGACGTGCTGCGCCTCGCCACCGGCATGTCCGAGATCGTCCACGCCCACCAGGTCCACGGTGCGTCGGTGCGCTGGCACCGTGCGGGAGCGCCGGGCCTGCACCTTCTGGATCCCTGTGACGGACACGCCACCACCGACGCCGGTATCCTGCTGGCCGTCACGGTGGCGGACTGCGTCCCCGTGTTCGTGGTGGATCCTCGCCGACGGGCCGCAGCCCTGGTGCACGCGGGGTGGAGGGGGACCGCGGCGGGGATCCTGGAGCGAGGCGTGGCCGTGCTGGCGGAGCGGGCCGGCTCCCGGCCGGCGGACGTCCACGTGCACCTGGGACCCGCGATCTGCGGGAGCTGCTACGAGGTGGGCCCCGAGGTCTTCTCGGCGCTGGGCCTGGAGGCCCCGCGGTCGCCGGCGCCGCTGGACCTCCGGGCGGTGCTGGCGCTCCGGGCGGTCTCGGCCGGCGTCGCGGAGCGACGGATCACGCTGTCGGCGCACTGCACCCGGTGCGGCGTGGGCCTCTTCTCGCATCGGGGGGGAGACCGCGCCAGACAGGCGGGCTTCCTGGGCATTCGCGCGCCGTGACGGACGGCGTCGGAGACGAACCGCGCCGGCAGGTGGGTCTGTGCGCGGGCTGCCTCCACCATCGCGAGGTGGGGAACCGCCGCGGCTCCACGTTCCATCTGTGCGAGCGGTGGGCTACGGATCCGCGATACGCGAAGTACCCGCCGCTGCCCGTCCTCGAGTGCGAGGGATACGAGGAGGAGGATACGACGGCCCCCGACACGTGAGCGTCGAGCCCCGGAGCGTCGCCGCGCCTCGAAGGACACGCCGACGTGAAGGCCGGCCGGGGCGCTTCGGCCCCGCCTGCCGCGGCAGCGTCCTTAGCAGGGTGCTCCCCTCTTTCAGCACCCTGCTAGCGCTCCCGCGTCCGGTGGGCGTCCGGGGCGGCGGTGGGGGAGCCGCTCGTACGATCGAGGAACGCCCGAAGCACCGCGACGGATTCGTCGGGAAGCTCCTCCGCCGGGAGATGGCCGCAGCGCTCCAGAACCACGAGGGTGGCGTCGGGGAGATCCCTGGCCAGCCGCTCCCCCACGGAGAGAGGGACCGCCCGGTCCTGGCGGCCCCAGAGGAGGAGGGCCGGCACATTCAGCTCGCGGTAGCGGGCGACGACTGCGTCCAGATCCTGGGGCACGACTTGCAGCGCCGACTGGATGAGCGCGGTGGTCGTTCCCCGGATGGCCAGCGTGCGCGCGTAGCCTTCGACTTGAGCGCGGGATATACGCGAAGAGTCGTACACGATGGTGCGGAGCACCCAGCGCACGACACGCCGTGGCCCCAGCACGCTCATCAGCAGCCTGCTCAGGAAGGGGCGGTGCGCGAAGCTCACGAAAGGGGGGAGCTTCTGTCTGTATGCGGCGCCGGCGACGAGCACCAGCCGGGCCAGACGCGGAGGACGCTCGTCGAGAAGGCGGAGGGCCGTCAAGAGTGCGACACCACCGCCCAGGGAGTGACCCACCAGGGTGACCCGCCGGAGGTCGCGCTGCAGGACGTAGCGGTGCACGAGCTCGGCCTGGTCATTCGGCGCGTAGCGGCCGTCGTCGGGCCTGGGGGCATCGCCGAAGCCCTTGAGATCCACGAGCACGACGTGCCCCCGGGGCTCGAGCGCCGGAAGCCAGTAGCGCCACGAGAAGGACGAGCCGCCGTACCCGTGGACGAGAACGAAGGTGTCGACGCCCTCGCCGGGAGCGAGGCCTCGGGTCTCGACGTGAAGGGGCAGGCTCAGGGCCACGGCAGTGGAACCACGGCGGCACCTCGCTCCTCGAGCTCCTCGGCCACGTCGGGGTGGCACGTGAACACGAACAGCTGGCGCGCCTGCGCGATCTCCGCCAGCAGGTCGAGGCCGCGCGTGCGCCGCCTTCCGTCCCAGTTGACGAACACCTCGTCGACGAACAGGGGAAGGCGCTCCGTGCCCTGGTCCAGATGGTCCACGATGGCGAGGCGCAGCGCCAGGTACGCCTGCTCCAGGGTCCCCGTGGACACCGGCGGGCGCAGGGCGACCGGCCCCGGGAGGTCGGGTCCGAGGATGTAGAACACGTCTCCCTCGCCGGCTTCGTCCGCGACGATGCGGTCGTAGCGGCGCCCGGTGAGACGGCCCAGATAGCCCCCGGCGCGGCGGATGAGGTCGGGCTGATGCTCCTCGCGGAAGCGGCGGTCCGCCTCCCGGACCAGCTGCGCCAGGACCCAGAGGCGATCCCGACGCCGTACCAGGGCGGCCTCCTCCTCGCCGAGGGACGCGGCCTCGCCGTCCACCGCGTCCACGGTCTCCATCTCCCGGAGATGGGCGATGTCCTTGTCCAGGGCCTCCACGCGCCTGGCCAGCTCCTCGGCCTCCTCCACCAGCTCGTCGTACCGTGCCCGGCGCCGGGCCACGTCGTGGTCGTCCACCGTCCAGGACTCGCCGTCGGCCTCGGCGGCGGCGATGCGGCTGCGGATCTCGTCGAGGTCGGGGTGGGCCCGCTCCATCTCGTCCTGGAGCTGACGCGCACGGTCGCGCGCCTCGATGCGGGAGCGCAGCTCCCGTCCCCCCCGCTCGACGTCTCCCGCCCCCGCCTCCTCCAGGCGTCGGTGGAGGAGGTCCCGGGCCGCCCGTGCCCCGGCCAGGTCGTCTTCCACGCGTGCTCGTTCCCGTTCCAGGCGGCGGAGCTCGCGGCCGGCGGCCCCGGCGGCCTCGCCGAGGCGCTCCGCGCGGCGGAGCTCCTGATCCAGCACGTGGGCCACCGCCTCGGCGTCGGACGCGGCCTGGAGGTCGAGAAGCTCCGCCAGGGTCCGGGCCGTCGCGTCGGCTTCGCCCACACGGGCCTCCAGCTCCGCCCGCTCCCGCTGGCGGGAGGCCAGGTCACGGAGGAGCTCCTGGAGCCGCTCCACGCCGGTGCTCAGCATGGCCGTGGGATCGGCGGCCAGGGTGGGAAGCACGGGGATCTCTCCGAGGAGCTCCAGGACCCGGACCCGGGTCACGTCCTCGGCCCCCCGGGCCTCCCGCACCTTGGCTGCCGCCGGGTCGTCCGTGCCCCCGCCGCTCCGGCGCGCCCGCCGGCCCCGCCGGCTCACGGCCAGGAGGACGACGCCCGCCGCGGCGCCCGCGCTTCCCACCGCCGTGGCCGGGACGTCTCCGTGCAACACGCCGAACGTCAGGAGCGCACCGCCGGAGAGGAGCACCGCGAGACTCCCCACCAGCGAGGTCCTGTGTGCCGCTTCGCTGGCGCCCGCGGCGTCGTGGCGCAGGGCGGCCTCCAGCACCCGCCGCTCATCGCGCGCGGTCTGATAGCGGCTTATTCGCTCCATGAGCTCGGAGAGGGAGATGCTCAGCAGGGCATCCGCCGCCACGTCCGCCCACGGCGCTTCGAGGATCTCGCCCGAGACGCTCTCCAGCCGTCGCTCGAGCCCGCGCGTCTCCTCCTCGACGGTACGCAGGCGGGCCCGATCGGCGCCCACCGCCGCGAAGCGCGTGAGAAATTCCCGGATCTCCTCCGTGTGCTCCAGGAGCCGGCCCTCCGGGCCTCCGAACGCGGCCGCGACCTCGCGCGGCTCCTTCGTCTCGTCACCGAGGCGCCTCAGCTCCTCCTCGAACCCGCGCACCCGTGCGGTGGCCTCGTCCAGGGCCGCGGCGGGCTCCACCGGCAGGTGCGCGAGCTCCTCCTCGGGCCCCACGGTCTCACGGAGCGCTGCGATGCGCCGCAGCTGGGCGCGGACGGGAAGCAGGGATTGCACCCGCTCCACGGCGGCGCGCTCCTCGTGCCGCTGGATACGCGCATCCTGCAGGCGGGTGCGCGCAGCGTCGAGCTCCTCCACCAGCGAGCGCAGGCGCGCGTCCCGGTCCAGGGCTTCGCGGCGGCGGCTCCTGAGGGACAGGATCGCCTCCCGGAGGTCCCGGATGCGTTGGTTGCCCCGCCGGCTGGGGCGCCACAGCTCCCCCGCTTCCTGCTCCAGGCCCGCGGCGACGTGCCTGGCGGGGATGAGATCGGTGGATCCCATGGAGCCCACGATGCGGTCCTGCACGCGTGCCCACGTCTCCTCGTCCAGGCCGGTGAGCTCCGCCAGGGTCACCGCGAACACCTGACGAAAGACGGCGCGGGGCACGTGCTCCGCCCAGGGCAGGGGCCGGTTCCGCAGGTCCTCCACCCCGCCGTCCACCGCCAGCCGGCCGGTGGGCGAGGAGAGCAGGCGGCGCTCCACCTCGACGCACCCGCCGGCGTCCAGGCGCAGGCTCATCCCCCCGCTGGCGTCGTCACCGTCCCAGGGGGCGTACGGGTTCCCCTCCCGCGAGGCGGGGTGGAAGCCGTACAGGAGGGTGGTCAGGAACTGGAAGAGCGTGGACTTGCCGGCCTCGTTGGGTCCCAATACCACGACGAGCCCCGGGAGCGCCGACGGGCCCGTGTCGAAGCTCCTCAGCCGGCCGAAGCGCTCGACCCGGATGCTCTCGATCCTCACCGGGCGCCGCCCTCCACACCCAGCAACCGCGCGGCGAGCTCACCGTCCACGTCCCGGAGCAGACCCTGCACGTAGCGCTCCAGCGCCCGGGCATCGTCGCCGGCGATCCCCGCCAGGTCGCCGGGGTCCAGGCCGGGAACGCGCTCCTCGCCCCGGCGCACAGCCGCCGCCAGCCTGAGCACCTCGCCGAGGACGTCGGGACGCGCGCGGTGCTCCTCCACGGACACCACCGGATGCACGCGGTCGGCGACGACGCCGAGGTCCAGGACGCCGGTGATCTCCCTGAGCTCCCGGGCCACCACATCCAGGTCCGCCTCCCTGCGGAGCTCCCGCCAGAGGGGGGTGGCCCCCTCCAGGACGACCCGGAGCACCCATTCGGTCCCCGGCCCCACCGCCTCGCGGGTCCGGAAGGCCTCCCAGGCCGCACCCACGCGTCGCTCCAGACGGTCCAGGGAGTCGGCGTCCTGGAGGCCGTCCACACGCACCGTCTCCCAGCGGATGGGCGCCAGGGCACGGAACGAGATGGCCGGCGCGCCCCGGTCGGAGAGGTCCACGAGGTACGCGCCCCGCGCGCCGGTCTCCGCGTGGGTGCGGCCCTGGAGGCTGCCCGCGTACACCACCGGCGGGTCCTCGGCGAGCATCTGACGGAGGTGCACGTGACCCAGCGCCCAGTAGTCGTAACCCGCCCGCACCAGCCACCCCAGCTCCGACGGCGCGTAGGCGTGATGGGCGTCGGCCCCGGGAGAGGCGTGCACCTGCGTGTGCAGGAGTCCCACCTCGGGGAGCTCGCCCACGGGGCGGGGCATGCGGCGCGACAGGTCCTCCGGCTCCCGCGACGTGGCGTGTCCCACCGCGGTGACGAACCCCACCGGCCTGCCGTCGCGGTCCGGGATGGCGATGCGTCGCGGGGTGCCGTCGCCCACCACGTGCACGTTGCCGGGCCAGGCCAGGGCCCTCGGTCCCCGCTCAGGCGCGCCGGGGTCGTGGTTGCCCGTCGCGTACACCAGCGTGATGCCGTGCTCCCGCAGCCGGTGCGCCTGCTCCAACAGGAAGCGCTCGGTCTGGAAGGAGAGGCGCTCGCCGTCGAAGAGGTCTCCGGCGACGAGAAAAGCGCGTGCGTCCTCGCGGATGGCGAGGTCCACGGCCCGGCGGAAGGCCTCCCTGGAGGCCTCCCGGAGGCGTCGGCGAACGGACTCGGAGCGCCCCGCGAAAGAAGTATCCAGGTGGACGTCGGCGACGTGGACGAAACGCATACGCGAAGGTAGTGGGCGACACGGGGCGTGGGAATTCGCGGGCGGGCGGGGATCCCTCGCGGCACCCTGCCCGCTTCACCGCTCCGGGGGAAACGATATCTTTCAAGGCTGCTCGGGAATCCGGCTCGCCGGACGACGGGCGTGGCCGGAAATCGGCAGTTTCTACCTCTTGCTACGGGGGGCTTCGGGCCCCTTCAGACATATGAGCGACACCACTGTGTCGGCAGTGCGCCGTCTGCGTCAGGACTCTCCCACGGTGGATGCGGTGTGCCGGCAGCTCGAACGTCAAGTCGAGCTGCCCGACGCGGCCCTCGTGGTCTCCTTCGCCGAGATCCTCTTCTCGAAGGCCCCGCCGGAGTTCCTCCGCGAGCGCAGCCCCGACGACCTCGCCCACATGGCGCTGGGCACCTTCAACTTCCTCCAGGACGCGCACCGCGGGGCGGTGGCCGTGGAGATCACCAACCCCGATGTCGAGAACGAGGGGTGGTACGCGCCGGTGACGGTGGTTCGTACCCGGGTGTCCGAGCGTCCCTTCATCGTGGACACCATCCGCGAGTTCCTCCATCGCGAGAACGTTTCCATCGAGCACATGGTCTATCCGGTGCTCCACGTGGATCGAGACGCGGAGGGCCGCGTGGTGGCGGTGCGCCCCTCCCGCGAGGGCGAGCGGCGCGAGTCGCTGGTGCACTGCGAGGTGGGGCTCATCACCGACCCGCAGGTGCACGCCCACCTCAAGGAGGGGCTGACCACCGCGCTGCAGCAGGTGGTCCAGGTCACCGACGACTTCGATGTGATGATCGACGCGGTCAACGAGGTGGCGGCCGAGCTGCCGTACAAGGGCGAGGCGCTGTCCGACCGCAGGAACGAGATGGAGGAGACCCAGGCCTTCCTGCGCTGGCTGCGCGACGGCGGCTTCGTCTTCCTGGGCTACAGAGGGTACCGGATCTCGGAGCCGGAGAAGGGTCAGCCGCAGATCGCCGTGGAGCCCGGCTCCGGCCTGGGGCTCCTGAAGGACGAGAACGAGTCCCACTACGCCTGGCCCGTGCGGCTGAGCGAGCTGGACCCGGGGCTGCGCGAGCGCATCGTGCACGGCCCCCTGCTCATCATCAGCAAGACCAACGCCGAGTCCCACGTCCATCGGCGCGCCCGCATGGACTACATCGGCATCAAGAAGCTCTCCCCGGAGGGAGAGGTGGTGGGCGAGCACCGCTTCCTGGGGCTGTTCACCTCGAAGGCGTACGCGGAGGATGCCGAGCACATCCCCATCCTGCGGCACAAGCTCCATCAGATCCTGGACGAGGCCGGCGTCCGCGAGGGCTCCCACGACTACAAGGAGATCATCACGATCTTCAACTCCCTGCCGAAGGAGGAGCTCTTCCTCACTTCCGCGGCGGAGATCGGCGCGGACATCCTCACGGTGCTCAATTCCTACAACACCTCGGGGGTGCGCGTATCCCTGCGCGAGGACCCGCTCCACCGTGGCGTCTCGGTGATGGTCATCCTCCCCAAGGACCGGTTCTCCGGAGACGCCCGTCAGGCCATCGAGCGAGCGCTGGTGTCGGCCTTCGACGGCGCCGTGCTGAACTACCACCTGTCGCTGGGCTCCGGAGACCAGGCGCGCCTGCACTTCTACATCGCGGCGCCGGCGGAGCGCCTCCGCGCGGTGGATACCGACGAGCTGGAGCAGACGGTGGAACGGCTCATCCGCTCGTGGGCGGATCGGGTCGGCGACGGCCTCGAGCGAGCGCGCCCCCTGGACGAAGCGCACCGCATGGCCCGCCGCTACGGCCAGGCGTTCAGCGCGGAATACCAGGCGGCGACGGATCCGGCGTCGGCGGTGGACGATATCCTCGAGATCGAGGCGATGAGGGCGGAGGGACGAGGCATGTCCATCCGCTTCTCGGAGCGCCCCGACGCCGGGCTGGAGGGAGTGCCGGAGGGAGAGGCCATCACCGAGGTGAAGGTCTACGTCCGCGGGGAGCGTCTGATCCTGTCGGACTTCATGCCCATCCTCGAGAACTCGGGCCTGCGGGTCGTCGCCGTGACCCCCTTCGACGTGACCGAGAAGGGCGAGGTCGGGATCACCCTCTATGCCTTCGCCGTCCAGGACGCCGAGGGCCGGCCGGTGGACATCCGGCATCGGGGGGCCGTCCTCGCGGAGACCATCCTCGCCGTGAAGACCGGCGACGCCCTGAACGATGCGCTGAACAAGCTGGTCCTGGGCGCGGGCCTCCACTGGCGCGAGGTGGAGGTGCTGAGGGCCTACGCGGCGTACGCGTTCCAGGCGGGCGCGGTGCCCAGCAGGACGGCCCTGTCGGGGGCGCTGGTGAAGTACCCCGGCATCGCCCGCGAGCTCTTCGACATGTTCGAGACCCGGTTCGACCCCGGCACGGACGCCTCCAGGGAGGATCGTCTGGAGACGGCGGCCGACATCCGTGCCGCATTCCTGAGCTCGCTGGGAAGCGTGAGCAGCCTGGCTGAGGATCGGGCGCTGCGTCGCCTGGAGGCGCTCATCTCGGGGACGCTGCGCACGAACTACTACCGCCGGGGTGGGCGGACGCCGTCGGCGCGCTCCGGAGGCGTGCCCTGGGTCTCCTTCAAGTTCTCGGCCCGGGACATCGACTTCCTGCGGCATACACACCTGCTGTACGAGGTGTGGGTGCACTCGGCGCGCATGGAGGGGGTCCACCTGCGCGGCTCCCGGGTGGCCCGGGGTGGCATCCGCTGGAGCGACAGGCCCGACGACTTCCGCACGGAGATCCTGGGTCTGGTGAAGACCCAGATGGTGAAGAACGCGGTGATCGTGCCCGGGGGCTCCAAGGGCGGCTTCGTGTGCCGGCGCCACATCGCGGATCCGGAGGCGCGCTTCGAGGAGGGACGCGAGCAGTACCGCACGCTCATGCGCGGTCTGCTGGACGTCACCGACAACCTCACCGCCTCGGGTGAGACCGTACCGCCGCCCGACGTGGTGGCGTTCGACGATCCCGATCCCTATCTGGTGGTGGCGGCCGACAAGGGGACGGCGACGTTCTCGGACACCGCCAACGCCATCTCGGCCGAGTACGGCTTCTGGCTGGACGACGCCTTCGCGTCCGGCGGATCGCACGGGTACGACCACAAGGCGGTGGGCATCACCGCCGGCGGCGGGTGGGAGTGCGTGAAGCGCCACTTCCGGGAGCTGGGCAAGGACATCCAGCGCGAGCCGTTCACGGTGGCGGGGGTCGGCGACATGAGCGGGGACGTGTTCGGCAACGGTATGCTGCTGTCCGAGCAGACCCGGCTCATCGCGGCCTTCGACCACCGCCACGTCTTCATCGATCCGGACCCGGATCCCGCCACGTCGTTCGCGGAACGGCGGCGCATGTTCGACAAGGGCCGCTCGAGCTGGGACGACTACGACAGGAGCGCGCTCAGCGAGGGGGGCATGATCATCCCCCGCAGCGTCAAGGAGGTCGAGCTCACGCCCCAGGCCAGAGCGGCGTTGGGGCTGGCGGACGACGCCCCCGAGGTGCTGGACGCGGAGAGCCTGATCCGGGCGGTGCTCCTGGCGCCGGTGGAGCTGCTCTGGAACGGAGGCATCGGCACGTACGTGAAGGCGTCCGGGGAAACGCACGCCGACGCCGGCGACCCTTCCAACGACGCCGTGCGCGTGGACACCCCGGAGCTTCGCTGCAAGGTGGTGGGCGAGGGCGGCAACCTCGGGTTCACGCAGGCCGCACGCATCGAGTTCGCGTTGATGGGCGGGAGGATCAACACCGACGCGCTGGACAACTCCGGCGGCGTCGACATGTCCGACCACGAGGTGAACCTGAAGATCCTGCTGGCTCCGGCGGTGGCGTCGGGGGCCATGAGCGCCGACGAGCGCAACGGGCTCCTGGCGGAGCTCACCGACTCGGTGGCCCGGCTGGTGCTGGACGACAATCGATACCAGAGCCTGGCCGTGTCGCTGGACGAGCAGCGGGCCGGCGAGGGAAGCGACGACTTCAGGGATCTGATGGTGGCTCTGGAGCACACCGGAGAGCTGGACCGCGCGTCGGAGACCCTGCCCACCACCGACGTGCTGGTGGAGCGGGCCGAGCGTGGCGAGTCCCTCACCCGTCCGGAGCTGTGCGTCCTGCTGGCCTACTCGAAGCTGTTCCTGAAGACCCGGCTCTTGCGGGGCGGCCTCCCGGACGATCCGGTGACGGAGAGCTACCTCCTCGGTTACTTCCCGGCCACGGCGGTACAGGGAGCGGGGCCCGCAGCGCTGACCTCGCACCGGTTGCGCCGTGAGATCATCGCCGGGCAGCTCGCAAACGACCTGGTGGACCTCATGGGCGCCACGTTCGTGAACCGGGTCATGCGCGACACGGGGCGCTCGGCGGAAGAGGTGGTGCGGGCGTGGCTGGTGGCCTCACGGCTCGCGGAGCACCGTGCGCTCCTCCGGGACATGGAGAGGCAGGAGAGCGCGGTGACCCCCGCGGCGGTGTACCGCTGGCTGCTGGGGCTGGCGCGGGTGCTGGAGCGGACCACCCGGTGGGTGCTCCAGAACGTGGACGCCGACACCTCGCCGGCGACCATCGTCAACGAGAGCATCGAGGGCCTCGCGGCGCTGAGGGAGGGCTTCGGCCGCTTCGTTGCCGGAGACGACGCCACGCTCTTCCGCGAGCGCGTGCGCGAGATCCGCGAGCTGGGCTCCGACCCGGGATTCTCGGAGCGGCTCATCACCCTGCGATTCCTGGACCAGCTCCTGGAGGTCCTGCGGATCGCCAGGGAGACCGGCACCGCCGAGGCGGACGCCGGAGCGGCGTTCTACCAGGTGTCGGAGGCGTTCGAGGTGCCGTGGCTGCGCGGGATCGCCTTCGCCTCCGCGGCGGCGGGGCCGTGGGACCAACGCGCGGCGCAGGCGCTTTCCGAGGACCTCTCCCGGGCGCACCGCCAGCTGGTGGGTGCGGTGCTCCGCGACGGTCAGGGGGAAGAGCCGGGTGCCGCCACCGCCGCGCTCCTGCGAAGGCGGCAGCGGGACGTGCAGCGCTTCCGCGAGATCGTCTCCGATCTCCGGGACGAGAATGGTGCGGGGTTGGCGGCGGCGGCCGTGGCGATCCGCGAGCTGGCCGCTCTGGCGGAGAAGGCGGCGGGCTGAAGCGCGGCCCGGGCGCCCTCGATCAGGCGGCGCTCGTGGCCTTGAGGACCTCGTCCACGTAGCGATCCACGCCCGCCACCACCTTCACCACGTCCTTGCGTGCCTCGGCGGCGGCGAGGTCGGAGGCGAACCTCATGAACGTGGCGCGCACCGACTCCCTCACGGATCCATTGGAGGAGTGGGCATGCCGCCCTCCGCGGCTCGCCGCTTTGGCCCGCGTCTTCCTGCGTGGCTTCTTCGGGCTCATCCTGCGCTTCACCTGCAGCGGGTAGCGAGCGTGGAACTGACGCTTGGTCAGCTTTCCCACGGCCGTGCTCACACCCTTCGCCATGTCGAACAGCTCGTCCACCGACGCCGAGGGGTTCTTCTTGAGGGCACCCTCGACAGCCGCGTACACCTTGTCGTCCGTGTTGGCCACAGGACTATCTCCCTGATGGGAAACGGTTGCGATTCAATCCGGCTATGGCAGGAGCTGAACGACAATAGGGGGATTTCAACGAACATTGTCAAGAAAGATCAACGGACTATCCGATAACAAATCGATCGAACCGCGGATAGTCACGGCAGGGTAATCGTGGTATCCGGAAAATCGGCGGACGGGGACGGTCGTGTGCTCCGGACTGATCGCCGGAGAGGCCCCGACGGGCGAGGGGCGGCGCCGAGCGCGCGGGCCGGGAAGAGCCCGTGAATGCCGGGGCGGTTCGCTCCGCGGACGGTCTTTTCGGCGTCGCAGCCGCGAAGTTCCCGGGTACCGGGCTACATTGTGGCCCTGGGGCGCCGGCCGCCCCGCGGGTGGAAATCGCTGGCATGCCGTACATTCGACCCGGGACGGGGGACCGGGGAGAACTCAACTCTTGATGGTGCGCGGGGCGGTTGAGGATCTTTGAGTGATCGACGAGAACCGGAAGAGCGCCAACTTGACGAGACCGTCCTGGAGCCACGATACGCCACCTGCGCCCCGCGAGTCCGGGTTCACGCTCCTGGAGCTCACAATCGTGCTGCTCCTGAGCGCGCTCATGCTCGGATACGCCGGACTGACGTTCAGCGGTTACTTCCGGCGCCTGTCCGCCCAGCGGGCCGCTCTCGTGTTCGCCAGGGATCTGAAGCTCGCGCGGCAGGCGGCGCTTCGCTCCCGGCAACCGGTGGTCATCCGGTTCGACGAGCCCGACCTCTGGTACGAGGTGGTGGAAGAGTCTTCGGGCACGGAGCTCGTGAAGCGCCGGTTCGGCAAAGACGGGGACATAGGGCTGAGCGCCATCGATCTACGCATGAGCGGGGACTCCGTCGCCCTGAGCTCCCGTGGGGTGGTGGACCTCTCGACGGCGGGCGGCGGGCTCGGGGAGGCGCGCTTCAGCATGGGGACGACGAGCTATGTCGTCTTCTTCAACAGCATGGGCGCCTCGAAGGTCGAGAGGGGGTGAGCCGATGCCCATGCCACCGCTCTCCTCTCCCGGCGCGCCGGGGCTTCACGCTCATCGAGGTCGTCGCGGCCCTGGTGATCTTCTCCCTGGGCGTGCTCATGGTGATACGGCTCACCACGACCCTGGAGCGCCAGATGAGGTACTCGGCGACGGAATCGGAGCTGGTGGTGCGGGCGGAGGAGCGTCTGGACTCTTTGGATGCGCTGGACTTCGATTCCATCACCGTGGGAACCACGACGGTCGGCCTGACCGTACAGGGCACCAGCTACGACCGAATCGTGGCCATTACCCCGGTGACCGGGGTCCTCTACCGTATAGACGTCACGCTCTCTCCCGCCACGGCCGGCGCCGGCCCCACATACTCGACGACCTCGTATCGGGCGGCGATCTGGTAGGGGGCGCATCCGGACGGGCCCCCACGCCGACGCGGGCGGGCTTCACCCTCGTCGAGGCCATCGTGGCGCTCACGCTGACGGCGATCATCGTCGCGCTGGTGAGCACCGTGTTCCTTGTGCAGAACAACTTCTTCTCGCGCCAGGTGGCCAGGACCGCGGCCCAGGACAACGCCCGCAGCGTCACGGAGCTCATCGGGTCGGACGTGCGCTCGGTGACGGCGAACGGGATCGTCGTGGCCGACCACCGGGAGCTGGTCGTCCACTCCCCCATGGCGCTCGCGGGCGTGTGCGCCCAGATCCCCGGACCACTCACGACCGTCTACGTCGACGGCGGCATGGCGGGCCTGGACACGAGCCAGGTCAGCGGCTTCGCCCTCCGCGACCCCCTCACCGGAGCATGGACGTACTACGACATCCCGTCCTGGAGCACCATAGAGTCTTCCGGCGGCCAACCGGCCAGCGACTGCGCGGGCAACGGCGCCGACACCGTCGGCGCCTCCGGCAACTTCATGCGGTTGCGCAAGCTGAGGTCGTACACCGGCTTCAATCCGGCGCTGGGCACCGTGCTGATGCTGTATCGGAACGTCGAGCTCGCCTTCCAGCAGTCGGAGATGGATCCCGCCACGTGGGGCCTCTTCAGAGGGATCTACGGCGACAGCCTCGTCGAGTTCGCCACGGGCATGGACACCACCTCCGGCTTCTGGTACAGGACGGGAGGGAGCACGTACGCCAGCCAGGTCACAGGTGCGGGCCTGCCGCTCGTCGACGCCGTACGCGTGAGGTCGGAGGCCGAGGAGCGGGCCACCACCGGCGGCGCGCAGCCCATCACCTACGGCTGGTCCGTGAACATGATCCTGAGGAACGTCAAATGACGGGCCGACGCCGCTCCGGGGGGCGGCAGGGCTTCGCCCTGGCCCTGGTGGTCTTCCTGCTCTTCGCCATCGGGGTGGCCGCCGCCGCCGCCTACGAGGTGGTGGGCGGCGAGTTCACGCTCTCCAGGGAGAATCGTGAGAGCGTGACGGCGCTCTCGGTGGCGCGTGCCGGGCTTCAGCGCTTCATCGCCGAGCAGATGGGCAGCGTCGGCGACTCCGTCGCCTACGCCATCGGCGACGGCATCGCCACGGTGACGGCGCGCAGGGTCCTGGAGCAGGACCCGAGCAACTACCTGTACTACATCCGCTCGGACGGAACGGTCACGGACCCCAGGATGCCGAGCTCCCCGGCAAGGCGCACCGTGGCGACGTACGCGTGGCTGCGCACGGCGCCGCTGAAGCAGAAGGCCGCGGTGCTCATGGCGGCCAACAAGGTCACGTACGAGAACGCCGGGACGGTCGCGGACGGCTCCGACCACGCCACGGCCATGGACTGCGCCGGGGGCGGCACGACGGGGGTGGCCGGCACCGCCGCCGCCGGCAACATCCTCGTCCAGTCCGGCGCCACCCTCACGGGAAACCCCGCCAGCCAGAACTACGGCACCCGGGCCGCCGTCATCGACTCCGCGGGGATCCGGTGGGACATCCTGTCGAACCCGAGCTTTCCCGTGGAGTTCGACGGATCACCACCCGACTGGGCCTCCATCCCGGCGGATTCCTTCCCGGTGGTGCGCTACGTGGGAGACCTGTCGGCCACCAGCACCTGGGCGGGTCACGGCGTGCTCATCGTCACGGGGACCCTCACCATGGGCACGGGCTTCACGTGGCAGGGGATCATCCTGGCGGGGTCCGTGGCCGACGTGGGGTCGGACGCCCCCGTCGTCCAGGGAACGCTGGTCGGTGGCCTCAACGGCTCGACCGGCCCGGTGACCTTCCAGAGCGGCACGTACTGGTACAACTCGTGCGACGTGAGCGCCGCGGACATGTCGCTCTCGTACCTCGATGTCATGGACAGGGCCGTCTTCGAGGTGAACGGATAGCTCGCTGAGGTGGGGGGATTCTGCCCGGGCGGGGACGGCGAGGCGGGCGGGTGGGTGGGGGGGGTGGAATGTTTCCTGCGGTCCGGTGTAGAGGCGACCGACGGCACCGCTTGCGGACGGGTTGGAGGTGCCGTCATCATGCGGCGCTCCACGGCCCCTGCCCCGCCGTGGCGCGGCTTCCTCTCCGATCCGTGGGACCGGAAAGGCGCACCGATCACAGGGGCGAGGGGGACGCAGCAGGGGATGGAACCGACCAACACCCGGGACCCTCAGTACTACCACCGGGTCGTGGACTGCCAGTGGGCCTGTCCGGCGCACACCGACGTGCCACAGTACATCCGGCTCATCGCGCAGGGGCGCTACACCGACGCCTACATGCTCAACCGGGAGTCCAACGTCTTTCCCGGCATCCTGGGCAGGACGTGCGACCGCCCCTGCGAGCCGGCGTGCCGGCGCGAGCGGGTGGACGGCAAGCCCGTGGCCATCTGCCGGCTGAAGCGGGTCGCCGCCGACCTCCGCGAGTCGGTGCGGCACCGCCTCCCCGAGATTCCGGAGGTGAAGAACGGCAGGAAGATCGCCCTCATCGGCGGCGGGCCGGCCTCCCTCACGGTGGCCAACGACCTCATGCCGCTGGGCTACGAGTGCGTGCTCTACGAGAAGCTGGACAAGCTCGGCGGGCTCATGCTCACCAACATTCCCGCCTTCCGCCTGCCGGCGCGGGTGCTCCAGGAGGAGATCGCGTTCATCACCGACATGGGCGTGGACGTGCGCCTGAACACGCCGGTGAACAGCCTGAAGGCGCTCCTGGAGGAGGGGTACGACGCGGTCTTCGTGGGCGTGGGCGCCCCCAGGGGGAAGAACCTGGAGCTGCCCGGACGCTACGACACCGACCGCATCCACATCGGCATCGACTGGCTGGAGAGCATCGCCTTCCAGCACATCGACTCCGTGGGCGAGCGGGTGCTGGTCATCGGCGTGGGGAACACGGCCATGGACTGCTGCAGGGCGGCCAAGCGCCTGGGGGGGACGGACGTGAAGGTCATGGCCCGTCGCGGCCGGAAGGACTTCAAGGCCTCGGATTGGGAGCTGGAGGACGCCGAGGGCGAGACGGTGGAGATCCTCGAGTACCACGCGCCCAAGGAGTTCGTGGTGGAGGACGGCGTTCTCAAGGGGATGAAGTTCGACATCGTCGAGTGGTACGAGGACGACGAGGGCAAGCAGCGCGCCCGCCCCCTGGAGGAGGTCCTCATCCCCTGCGACGACGTGGTGCTGGCCATCGGACAGGACAACGCCTTCCCCTGGATCGAGCGCGACATGGGCATCGAGTTCAACCAGTGGGACATGCCCGTGGTGGACCGGGGCACCATGCAGTGCTCGCTCCCCGGCGTCTTCTTCGGGGGCGACGCGGCGTGGGGTCCGGAGAACATCATCTGGGCGGTGGAGCACGGCCACCAGGCGGCCATCTCCATCCACAACCACTGCCAGGGGATTCCGCTGACGGAGCGTCCACCCTTCGGCATGAACCTCGTGACCCAGAAGATGGGGATCCACGAGTGGAGCTACTCCAACGACTACAATCCGGCGTCGCGCACGCCCATGCGCTACGTGGACCTGGAGGAGCGCCTGAGGAGCATCGGCACCGAAGCCGAGCTGGGCTTCAACGTCGAGGAGACCGCCCGCGAGGTGCAGCGCTGCCTCAACTGCGACATCCAGACCGACTTCGCGGCCAACCTGTGCATCGAGTGCGATGCGTGCATCGACGTGTGCCCGCTGCACTGCCTGACCATCACCGACAACGGTGAAGAGGACGACCTGCGCCAGCGTCTCACCGCGCCTGCGGAGAACCTCGCCCAGCTCATCTTCGTCTCGGAGGACCTTCCGCAGACGCACCGCGTCATGGTGAAGGACGAGGACCTGTGCGTACACTGCGGCCTGTGCGCCGAGCGCTGCCCCACCGCCGCCTGGGACATGAAGAAGTCCGACTTGCTCATCCCCTACGCAGGACACGAAACGTGGCCCACATTGGCGACCGTCTGAACGACTTCGCGGTCAGGATCGGGACGGTCAACGGAACGGGCTCCGCCAGCGCGAACAGCCTGCTGCTGCAGGCGCTGTTCCGCATGGGGCTGCCCGTGTCGGGGAAGAACGTCTTTCCCTCGAACATCCAGGGCCTGCCCACCTGGTACGAGATCCGGGTGAACAAGGACGGCTACACCGCCCGCAGCCCGGTCTTCCAGCTCACCGTGGCGATGAACCCGCAGAGCTACGCCCGGGACATCGAGGAGGTGGAGAGCGGCGGCTGGGTGCTCTACGACTCCACCAAGGAGCTGGACGAGAGCCTGCTCCGGGACGACGTGACGTTCCTGGGGATCCCGCTGGCGCAGATGTGCGCCGAGCGCTTCCGGCGCGCCCGGGAGCGCACCCTCATGAAGAACATCGGCTATGTGGGCGCGCTCGTGGCGCTCCTGGACATCGAGATGGACGTGGTCCAGGGGATGATCGAGGAGAAGTTCTCGGCGAAGAAGAACCTCATCGAGTCGAACTTCACCGCGATCCGCATGGGATACGACTGGGCCCGCGAGCAGTGGGAGTGCCCGCTCCCCATCCGGGTGAAGCGCATGGACGCGACGAAAGACCGCGTCATGGTGACGGGGAACGCCGCCACCGCTCTGGGCTGCGTCTACGCCGGTGCCACGGTGGGCGCGTGGTATCCCATCACGCCGGCGACTTCGGTGATGGACGGCTTCAAGGAGTGGTGCCGGCGCTTCCGCGTGGATCCCGACACGGGGAAGCACCGCTACTGCATTCTCCAGGCGGAGGACGAGCTGGCCGCGGCGGGGATGGTCATCGGTGCCGGATGGGCGGGCGCCCGGGCGTTCACGCCCACGGCGGGCCCGGGGATCTCGCTCATGAGCGAGTTCATCGGTTTGGCCTATTACGCCGAGGTGCCCTCGGTCTTCATCGACGTGCAGCGCACGGGCCCCTCCACCGGCATGCCCACGCGTACGCAGCAGGGGGACCTCATGCTGGTGGTGTACGCGTCCCACGGCGACACCAGGCACATCGCGCTCTTCCCCGCGAACCCGAAGGAGTGCTTCGAGTTCGCCGTGGCGGCGTTCGACCTCGCGGAGCGCTTCCAGACGCCGGTGTTCATGGTCTCGGACCTGGACATCGGCATGAACGACTGGATGGTGCCGCGCCTGGAGTGGAACGACGCGTACCGCCCGGACCGGGGCAAGGTGCTCTCCGCCCGGGAGATCGAGGAGGTGAAGAGCTTCCACCGCTACCTGGACGTGGACGGCGACGCGATTCCGTACCGGACGCTCCCTGGAGTGCACCCCAAGGGGGCGTACTTCACGCGAGGGTCCGGCCACGACAAGTACGGTGGGTACACCGAGGACTCCGACGCGTACGTCGAGGTGGTGGATCGCATCGCCCGCAAGATCCAGTCGGCCGCGGAGCACATGCCGGCGCCCGAGGTCCACGCGGTGGAGGGCGGGGCTCGCCACGGCATCGTATCCATCGGCGGAGCCCACTGGGCCGTGCTGGAGGCCCGGGACACGCTCCTCGCCGACGGCGTGCCCACCGACTATCTGCGCGTCCGGGGGTTCCCCTTCGGGGAGGCGGTGAGAGAGTTCCTCGACGCGCACGACGTGATCTTCGTGGTGGAGCAGAACCGCGACGCCCAGCTGCGCACGCTCCTCGCCATCGAGACCGAGTGCCCGAAGTCGAAGCTGGTCTCCGTCAGGTACTACGGCGGCCAGCCGTTGAGCAAGGAGCACGTGCTGGACGGCATCCGTCCGCACGTTTCCCGCCGGAAGAGCGCCGTTGCGGAGGCGGCGATCCGATGACGTACATCACCAAGCCGGTGGCGCGGCACCCCAAGATGCGCCACAACGCCCTGGGCCTCGAGCCCCGGGACTACGAGGGCAGCATGTCCACCCTGTGCGCCGGGTGCGGCCACGACTCGGTGACCGCCGCCCTGGTCCAGGCGTTCTTCGAGATGGACGTCGAGCCGCACCGGGTGGTGAAGCTCTCCGGTATCGGCTGCTCGTCCAAGACGCCCGCGTACTTCGTGAAGGAGGCCCACGGCTTCAACGCCGTGCACGGGCGCATGCCCTCCATCGCCGCCGGGGCCAACGCCGCCAACCGCGACCTTCTCTACGTGGGGATCTCCGGCGACGGCGACTCGCTCTCCATCGGGCTGGGCCAGCTCTGCCATGCCATCCGCCGGAACATCGACATGCTGTACCTCCTCGAGAACAACGGCGTGTACGGCCTCACCAAGGGGCAGTTCTCCGCGTCGGCGGACGTGGGCAGCGTCTCCAAGAAGGGCGAGGTGAACAGGAACGGGCCCATCGACCCGGTGAGCGTGGCCCTCGCCCTGGGCGCGACGTTCGTGGCCAGGTCGTTCTCGGGGGACAAGAAGCAGCTCGTCCCCATCCTCAAGGCGGGCCTCGCCCACAGCGGCTTCGCCTTCGTGGACATCATCTCGCCGTGCGTGACCTTCAACGACCACGAGGGCTCCACCAAGAGCTACGCGCACACGCGCACGCACATGTACGAGGTGGTGGAGACGGACTTCGTGCCCCTGCGCCGGGAGATCACCGCGGAGTACGGTCACGGTGACGTGCACGCGGTCACCATGCACGACGGCAGCGTGGTGCACTTCCGCAAGGTCGCCGAGGACTACGACCCCACGGACCGCGGCGCGGCGTTGGAGCACATCGCCGACGTGCGGAAGCGCGGCGAGGTGCCCACGGGGCTGCTCTACCTGGAGGAGACCGGCGAGGACATGCACGGCTTCGAGAACACCGTGGAGGGGCCGCTGGTGGAGTTGCCCTACGAGGACCTGTGTCCCGGGAGCGGGGCGCTGGCCGAGCTCCAGAAGGAGTGGTGGTAGGGAAGCAGAGCAATCTGGAGTCTTGCGCGGACGGCTTGAAGACGAATGATTCCGGGTCGCGTCGGCCGCCGAGCCGGTGGCCCCCGCAACGACGAGACCCTCCCCTCTGACCGGACCCTCGCCGATCGCACTGTCGGCATGGGTGCCAGCGCCCCGTGGCCGTAAACCTCAGAGAGCTTCGACAGCGCCGCATCTTCGAGTTCGTCATGGCCTACGCCGCAGCCGGATGGGCGGTGCTGGAGGTCATCGACCAGGTGAGCGACCGGGGGGTCGTCCCCGGCATCGTCTACCGTGTCGCGCTGACGCTCTTCCTGTGCGGCTTCCCCGGCGCGCTCATCGTGTCGTGGTTCCACGGAGCCAAAGGTGCCCAGAAGGCGCCCACCATCGAGAAGGTGCTTCTCGGCCTGGTGGTGTTGCTGGCGGCGGGTGCTGGCGTCATGGTGGCGCGCTCCGGCGCGGCGGCGTCCGCCCGGACGAACCATGCCGTGGTGCTGAAGCCCAACGAAGATCCCCGCCGGGTCGCGGTCCTGTACTTCACCGCCGAGGGCGGAGGAGATCAGGCGAAGCTTCTCGCCACGGGCCTCACCGAGTCGCTCATCGACGAGCTGAGCACGGTGAAGGCCCTCTCGGTGGTCTCCCGCAACGGCTCCGAGCTCTTCCGTCACCAGCGCCCCAGCCTGGACAGCATCGGGCGGGTTCTCAAGGTCGGTACGCTGGTGGACGGACGGGTGGCCGTGGCGGACAAGCGGGTGCGGGTCACCGTGTCGATGATCGACGCCAAGGACGGCTCGCAGTTCGACAGCAAGGTCTTCAACAGTAAGCTCGCCGACATCTTCGACCTCCAGGACAGCCTGTCCGTGCAGGTGGCTGATTTCCTGCGGCAGAAGGTCGGCCAGGAGATGGGAAAGATCGAGCTCCGCCGGACGACGCACAACGTGAAGGCTTGGGAGCTCCTGCAGAAGGCCTCGCTGGCCGAGGAGCAGTCCGCCCAGGCGCTCGCCCGCCACGACGTCGGAGCGGCCTCGGAGGAGCTGCTGCTCGCGGATTCCGTCCTCGCCCAGGCGGAGGCGGCGGATCCCACCTGGGTGGAGCCCGTCGTGCGCCGTGGATGGCTCGCGTACCGGCAGTGCAGGCTCACGGGCTTGAACCGCCCCCAGTACCAGAAGTGGATCGGCACCGGCCTCGTCTACGCGGACAGCGCGCTCGCCCGGGTGCCCCAGGACCCCTCGGCACTGGGGCTGAAAGGGACGCTCCTGTACTTGAAGTTCGCGCTGAACCTCTACGACGACAGCGGCGAGGCCGACCAGGCGTTGGCGGAGGCCGAGACCCTGCTCAGGCAGTCCGGGACTCCCTTCGCCGAGTCGGTGCTGAGCCATCTGCTCATGCGGGACGGGGAGACGGCGCAGGCGAAGATCGCCGCCCTGAGCTCCTACGACGGAGACCCCTTCCTGAAGAGCGCGAACCTGACGCTCTGGCGCCTGATCACGGCGTCCTGGGACCTGGGTGACGAGCAGGAGACGAAACGGTGGTGCGACGAAGGCCTCCGCCGCTTCCCGGACTACTACCGCTTCCATCTGTGCCAGGTGATGTGGTATGCCCTCCCGAACGTGCCGCCCGACGTTCCGAGGGCCTGGCGGGAGATGCGCCGCTCCGTGGAGCTGAGCCCGCCCCAGGACACCCTCGTCGACGAGAAGGAAGGCCTGCAGTACATGGCCATGGCCCTGGTGCGGGCCCACCTGCCGGACTCCGCCAGAGCCGTGGCGGTGCGCGGCCGTGCTTCGCCCCAGATCGACCCCCTGCGCAACATCGCGCAGCTCGAGGCCATCACGCGCGGCTGGCTCGGGGACTGGAGCGAGGCGGTCCAGCTCATGGGCCTCTATTTCTCCGCCAATCCGGGCGTCCGGGCTGCTTACAAGCAGTGGGCCATCGCGGGCAAGTCGTACTGGTACCAAGAAGGTCTGAACAAACAGCCGGGGTTCAGGGCCATGCTCGGCATGAAGTGAGTTCCTTTCCCTCCCGAGGAGCCTCGTAATGACGCGAATCCCTCGTATGACCCGAAGTCGATATGCCGGTCCTCTCGTCGCGTGTCTCGCGGTGGCGCTCTCCAGCTGCGGCGAGCCTTCCAGCTCGACACCGGCGTCTCCCGTGAGCGTGGAGACGTCGTTCGCGAAGACGTCCAGCTCGTGCGATGCCAGCAACCTCCTCTCGCTGGCCCGCAGCTATTTCTCGACCCCGCAGCAGCAGACCACCACCGACACCCTGAAGGCCATGCAGGACGAGTGCGCCGCAGGGCAGAGCACGAACGTGGTCGCCGGAGGATGGACGGTCCTCTCGGCCATCGACACCATCGCGGCAGCCGGGACCGGCGGGTCGGCCGACGACGGCGCGAGCCTGGCCAACGGCGTGATCCAGTACATGTGCCAGGACGGAGTGGCGCCGGGCCTGTGCACGCCGGCGCCCGCCGACACGGACACGGTGGCGTTGGTCACTGCGGCGGACCTGGGCAGCGAGGGGATGTTCGCCGTCCGGGGCGGCGACGCTACCGACGTCGTGGCACACGGAAAGGTGCCCTTCGGTAGCGGCAACGAGGCGTTCTGGGGGGTCCAGGTCGACGACATCTGGTCGACGGTGACGAGCGTCCCCACGATTCTCATCTACGGCCATCCAGAAACGCTGACGACAGTGGGGGACGTCACGATCGGCGACCTCGGCTACCGGCTGCACACCTTCCCGCGCGTGCCCGGATTCCAGGACGGGCAGCTCCACGTCGGTGTGTGCTATGACAACCCCGTGGACCTCTCGGGTGATGCCAACGTCCTCCAACGCAACGGCACGCTGTTGCAGACGTACGTGCCCACGTTCTGCGGCCAGGACCCGCCGCAGCTGGCCAGTACCGGTGTGCGCGGCGCGCTGGCGGGCATGTTGGCCGCCGCCGGCCGCGCGTTGCTGCCCCAGCCCCTGCTCGCCGCGACCTTGAATCCTCCGGCGACGGGCGGCAGCCCCATCGACTTCAGCCACTTCGCTCCGGTGGCAGCCAACCCTGCCGGCCGGCTCCAGTTCGTCACGCCGCCCACAGATGGAGTGAACGGCGAGAGCCTGCCCACGTTCACCGTCGAGGCGCTCTCCGGAGGGGGAACGCAGATCGAGCGGGTGACCATCGATCTCTACCTGTCCACCAACAACGGCGTGCCTGCGGGAGCCAGCTTCTGCAACTCCACCGGCACGACGTGCTCGGACACCACCGCGATCACGGTGGAGGGAAGCGACGGCTATCACACCGTGGCGACGTTCACGGGCGTCACGATCTACAAGCCGGGGGGCTATCAGCTCTGCGCGAGGGCCGCCACGCCCGTGGCCACGCCTGACGGTGCCTCCATCACCTTCCAGGACGCCTGCGCGACGATCCACGTCAAGAACAACTGACGGGTCGGTCATCCCCGCCGGAGCCTTCGGGCTCCGGCGGGGCCCCGCCCCCGCCTGGACGCGCCGAGAGTGCAGGGGGCCGCGGGCCTCGCCTCGAGGCCCCACGATGCGGCGTGACCGGACGCGCCTTGACGCGCCGACGATCCGTCCGGTATTACCTCGCCGTGGGCTTTCCTCCACGACCAATAGGGAGACGGTCATGCGCGAGTGGTCTCGGCGCGACGTGTTGAAGAGCGGGCTCATGGCCGCGGGGGCCGCGGCCATGCCCCGTCTGGAGGGGCTGCATCCGGCCACCCGGCCCGATGTGGTCGGGGAGATGCGGGACGACCCGACGGGTGACCCGAGGCCCTTCGCCGACACAACCGTCCGCGACCGCCTCCTCCTGGACTTCGGCTGGCGCTTCCACCTGGGCCACGCGTCGGACCCGGCCAAGGACTTCGGGTTCGGGCACGGTGGCAGCGGTGTATTCGCCAAGACCGGGTACTTCTTCCGACCCGGGCGTCCGGACTTCGACGTCAGCGACTGGCGTGCCGTGGATCTCCCTCACGACTGGGCCGTGGAGCTTCCCTTCGTGGACGACCGCACCCTGGACTCGCACGGGTACCACCCCCTGGGCCGGGCGTATCCGGCCACGAGCATCGGGTGGTACAGAAAGGTCTTCCCGGTTCCCGCGAAGGACGCCGGCCGGAGGCTCTCCCTGGAGTTCGACGGCGTCTACCGCAACGCCATCGTCACCCTCAACGACGTCTACCTCGGCACCGCGCTCAGCGGATACGCTCCCTTCCACATCGACGTCACCGACTTCGTCCACTACGGTGCCGACAACGTGCTGGTGGCGCGTGTGGACGCCACCGAGAACGAGGGTTGGTTCTACGAGGGTGCGGGGATCTACCGGCACGCCTGGCTGGTGAAGACCGCCCCGGTGCACGTCGCGCGGTGGGGGACCTACGTCACCACGGACGTGCGGGGCGGGGACGCCCGGGTCCGCATGCGCACCGACGTGGCCAACGACGCCGGCTCGGAGGCGACGTGCCGTGTGGTGTCGCGCATCGTGGATGCGGCGGGGACCGTGGTGGGCACGGCCTCGACTCGGAACGTGAGGGTCCCAGCCTGGGGGCGCGCCACGGTGAGCCAGGAGGCGACCGTGAGGAACGCGGAGCTCTGGTCCCTGGAGTCGCCGCACCTCTACACGCTGGCCACCACGGTGGAGACCGGAGGCACGGCGGTGGACGACTGCCGGACCCCCTTCGGGGTACGCACCATGCGCTTCGACGCCGACAGAGGCTTCTTCCTCAACGGCGAGCGCGTGGAGATCAAGGGGACGTGCAACCACCAGGACCACGCCGGCGTCGGCTCCGCGCTCCCCGACCGCCTCCAGTACTACAGGATCGCGAAGCTCAAGGAGATGGGCTCGAACGCGTACCGCACCTCGCACAACCCGCCCACGCCCGAGCTCCTCGACGCCTGCGACCGGCTCGGCATGCTGGTGCTGGACGAGACGCGGATGTTCTCGTCCAGCCACGAGGGGCTGAGCCAGCTCGAGCGGCTGATCCTCCGCGACCGCAACCACCCCAGCGTCTTCTGCTGGTCCATCGGCAACGAGGAGCCCACGCAGGGCACCCCCGAAGGAGCCCGCATGGCCGCGAGCATGAAGCGGCTGGCGCGCCGCCTGGATCCGAGCCGGCCCATAACGGAGGCCATGAACAACTCCGACTCGTGGGGGAAGGGGCTCTCCGCCGTGGTGGACGTGCAGGGCTTCAACTACGGGGACGGCGCGCGCATCGACGCGTTCCACAAGGCGTTTCCGAAGCAGTGGACCATGGGCACCGAGACGGCGAGCACGGTCTCCACCCGCGGCATCTACGCCAACGACAAGGAGCGCGGCTACGTGGAGTCCTACGACACCCAGGCACCGCCGTGGGGCGCCACCGCCGAGACGTGGTGGAAGGAGTACGCAGCCCGTGCGTTCCTGGCGGGCGGGTTCGTGTGGACCGGCTTCGACTACCGCGGCGAGCCCACGCCGTACGCGTGGCCGTGCATCAGCTCGCACTTCGGCCTCATGGACACGTGCGGCTTCCCCAAGGACAACTACTTCTACTACCGGACGTGGTGGGGCGACGAGCCCACGCTCCATCTCTTCCCCCACTGGAGCTGGGGCGGGAGGGAGGGCCAGGAGATCGAGGTGTGGGCGTACAGCAACCTCGACCGTGTCGAGCTCTTCCTGAACGGAACCAGCCTGGGATCCCGGGACGTGACGCCCAACGGGCACCTCTCCTGGAAGGTGCCGTACCGCCCCGGGACCCTGGAGGCGCGGGGCTTCAAGGGAGGCGCCCGGGTGCTGACGGCGAAGCGCGAGACCACGGGGCCGGCGGTGCGCATCGTCCTCGCGCCCGACCGGACCACCATCGACGCCGACGGCGAGGACGTGTCGGTGGTGGAGGTGAGCGTGGTGGACGCGCAGGGGCGCGTGGTGCCGGTGTCCAACGACGAGCTAGAGTTCGCCGTGTCGGGAGGCGGCCGGCTCATCGGCCTGGGCAACGGCGACCCCAGCGACCACGCGCCGGACAAGGGCACGGTGCGGCGGGTGTTCAACGGCCTGGCCGTGGCCATCGTGCAGGCGGGCAAGAAGGCCGGGGAGGTGCGGGTCACGGCGTCCGCGCCGGGGCTCGCCTCGGCCACCGCGGCCGTGACCTGCAGAGAGGTGACGCCACGGCCGTCGGTGTGAGGGGGGTGGTGCCCGGGCATCCGGGGGGCGCACGCGGGCCGCGGAAGAACCGCGACCATGGAGGTGCGATGATCGCAGCGACCGCGACGACCGGTGAGCGCGACCGCCGCGGTGAGCGGACCACCCCGATGAGCCACGACGCATGAGCAGCTTCGTGTACATGAAGGTGCTGGAGTCGGCCCCCTGGCGTTACGACCGGGGGATCCGCTGGCTGAGCGGGGGGCACATCGAGGCGCTCTGGCAACGTCTGGCGGAACGGGCCGCCGGGCCCGGGCGGCGCGTCCTCGACATCGGCTGCGGCACCGGGGGCGTGGCCCTCGCCTGCGCCGCGCTGGGCGCCGACGTCGTGGGCATCGACATGAACGCCGAGATGCTGGCCGTGGCGCGCTCGAAGACGGTGGCGGCGGACGCCGGCGGGAAGGTGGAGTGGGTGGAGCTGGGAGCGGCGGAGATCGAGGACCGGTTCGCGGAGGCGTGCTTCGACGCCGTCGTCTCGTCCCTGGCGCTCTCGGAGATGAGCCCGGAGGGGCGGCGCTACGCTCTGCGCGTCGCGTGGAGCCGCCTGAGGCCCGGAGGCCTCCTGGTGGTGGCCGACGAGGTGCGGCCCACGGACGCGGCGGCGCGCCTCTGGCAGCGGACCCGGCGGGCGCCGCTGGTGGCGCTCACCTGGCTGCTCACGCAGACGTCGACGCAGGTGCTGGACGACTTGGCCGGCCTGGTGAGGGAGGCGGGGTTCACCCAGGTCCGGGAGACCCGGCCCTGGTCCAGCGACCTCGCCATCGTCGAGGGTGTCCGCCCCGCGGAGGAGACGTCGTGAAGGCGCGGGCGTTGCCGGGGTACCTCTACGACACCCTGACGCGGCTCTTTCCCCATCGGACGCGCACCGGCCTGCGTGCCGTCGGCACGCCGGGCCCCGACGCGCCGGTGCTGGTGACGGGGAACTACACGCTCACCGTCCGCCGCCTCACCGAGCATCTGGCCGGCTTCGACTGCTGGCTCCTGGTGGCGGACAGCCGCGGCATCAACGTGTGGTGCGCGGCCGGCGGCGGGCATCTCACCCATCACGACGTCATCGCGGCCATCCGCACGTCGGGCGTCGCCGAGCGGGTCCGTCACCGGGAGGTCGTGCTGCCCCAGCTCGGCGCCACCGGCATCGAGCGGCGCGCCATCACCGAGGCCACCGGCTGGGCCACCCGCTGGGGCCCGGCGCGCCTGGAGGACCTGCCGGCGTTCCTGGCCCGGGGCTCCCGCATCGTGAAGCGGTGGCGCTTCATGCGCTTCCCGGCCTGGGAGCGCTTCGAGATGGCCGCGGTCTGGGCCCTGCCCATGACGCTGGTGGCCGGGCCGGTCTTCGGGATCCTGGGCGGGCGGAGGGTGCTGGCCGCCACGCTCCTCCAGGTGTGGATCGTGGTGCCGGGCCTCTTCCTCACCGTGCCCCACTGGCCGGTGCGGGGACGGGGGCGGTGGGTGGTGTTCGCGGGAGCGGCGGCGGCCGGCTTCGGTCTCGCCTGGGGCGTCCTCGCGCTCCTGGGCGGGGTGTCCGGCGGGCATCTGATCCTCGCGGCCGTCGCCTCGGTGGCCGCCGTCGGGGTGCTGGCAGTGGACTTCGCCGGGACCACGCCGTGGTACCCGAGCTACGTCAACAGCTTCCGCAACACGCCGGCCATCACGCTCTCCGAGGACCGGTGCACCGGCGCCGCCGAGTGCGTGCAGGTGTGCCCCCGGGACGTGCTGGCCATGGAAGGGCGGCGGCGCAAGGTGCGCGTGGCCCGGCCCGACGACTGCATCGCGTGCGGCGCCTGCATCGTCCAGTGCCCCGAGGACGCGCTACACTTCCGCTACCCCGACGGACGGGTGGTGGAGGCGGCCACCATCCGCTCGACACGCCTGAACATGATGGGCCGCCGGACGGTCCACGTCGGGCCCGGCGGACCCGCGCGGTGAAGGGCAGGTGCGGCGAGGCCGAAGACCGAGAGTGAGACGCCGCCGCTACCTACCTTCCGCCGCCAGCTCCCCGTACAGGCGCGCCATGACGCGCATCCCCCGCTCGAGCTGCGACACGGGGATCCACTCGTTGGGCGCGTGCATGTTGGCGCCGGGGAGCGCGAAGCCCATCACCGCCACGCTGGGCGTGAGCAGCTCGGAGAAGTCCACCGCGATGGGGAGCGTTCCCCCGTGGCACACCCGCACGGGCTGGACGCCGTACACGCCCTCGTACGCCACCGCCGCCGCCCGGAAGAGGGGCCCCTCGGGCTCGGCGTACCAGGGGCGGTTCTCCTGGAAGCCCGTCACGGTGACCTCCACGCCTGCGGGGGCGCGGCGCGCGACGTGGTCTTTCAGCAGCTCGGTGATCCGCTCCGGGTCCTGATCCGGCACCAGCCGACAGCTCACCTTGGCGCCGGCCCGGGCGGGGAGCACGGTCTTCTTGCCCGGCCCGGTGTAGCCCGAGATCAAGCCGTTCACGTCCAGGCAAGGCCGGATCCAGAGACGCTCGGGCGTGGAGAAGCCCGGCTCGCCCCGGAGCGGGGCGCCGCCTGCCGAGCGCCGGAACGCCTCCTCGTCGTAGCCCAGCTCGGCCCACGCCTTGCGGAGCGCCGGGGACACGTCGCGCACGTCGTCGTAGAAGCCCTCCACCGCCACCCGGCCGTCGGCATCGTGGAACGAGGTGATGATGCGGGAGAGCACGTGGGCGGGGTTGGGCACGGCCCCGCCGTACTGCCCGGAGTGCAGGTCGTGGCTGCCGGTGCGCACGTCGATCTCGATGTACGCCATGCCCCGCGTGCCGAAGATCAGGGACGGTCGGTCGGGGGCGAACATCATGGAGTCGCCGATGACCACGTGATCGGTGGCCAGCTCCGCCGCGTGGGCCGCCACGTACGGCGTCAGGTGGGTGGAGCCCACCTCCTCCTCGCCCTCGAAGAGAAGGATGAGGTTCACGGGGAGCCCGCCGGTCCTCAGCGCCGCCTCCGCCGCCGAGATCTGCAGGATGACCTGCGCCTTGTCGTCGGCGGCGCCCCGGGCGACGAAGTTGCCGCCGTCGCGGGTCAGCTCGAAGGGAGGCGAGCGCCACTCGCCCAGGGGATCCGCGGGCTGCACGTCGTAGTGCGCGTACACGAGCAGAGTAGGAGCATCGGCTCCGGCGTCGTGTCGCCCCAGCACCAGGGGATGCCCGTCGGTGTCCACCACCGACGCGTCCAGACCCGCCCGGCGCATCCGCTCGGCCACCCAGTCGGCGGCGGCGCGGACGTCGCCGGCGTGGTCGGGATCGGTGGAGATGCTGGGGATGGCGATGAGGTGCGCGAAGTCCTCCAGGAAGCTCTGGAGGTGCGTGTCGATGTACGCGTCCGGAGTGGCCATGGTCGTCGTGTAGGGGGAGCGGAGGGCCGCTGCAATCTCGTCGGAACACGCATCGCGCGGAACACACCGGAGCTTCCCGTGTCTGCCTCCGTATGGCCCTCGTGGCCTCTCGAGCCGATGGGCTCGCTTCCGAACACCCGCACAGGAGGACTGGAAATTCAGGATCCACGCGTGAACGACCAGATCCGCATCAGCCCCGTTCGCCTCATCGACGCCGGCGGGGAGCAGCTCGGCGTCGTCTCCCTGGCGCAGGCCAAGGAGGCCGCTCAGGACCGGGAGCTCGACCTGGTGGAGGTCGCCCCCGACGCCCGGCCGCCGGTGGTGCGCCTCATGAACTGGGGGAAGCGCCGCTACGAGATGCAGAAGAAGGAGCGCGAGGCGCGGCACAACGCCCACCACACGGAGATCAAGGAGGTACGGCTCCGCCCCCGCACCGACGACCACGACTTCGAGACGAAGCTGAAGCGGACGCGCAAGTTCCTGGAGGCGGGGAACATCGTGCGCGTGGTCATGCGCTACCGGGGCCGGGAGCTCCGCCGTCCCGAGGTGGGCGTGGCGACCCTGGAGAAGATGCTCGAGGCTACCTCGGACATCGCACGCGTGGAACACGTCTCGAAGAAGATCGAAGGTCGGCGTCTCCTGGCGGTGCTGGAGCCGGCCGCCGGCTGAACGGACGGCGCGGGACGGCACTGCCTCCGCGCGCGTCCCGTGCCGTCGATTCGCTTGCTCGCCCCCGGTCCGGTGGTGAGTATTCCGGTCGGACCTGGCGGGGGTCCTTCCCCTGGCTCGAGGAGGTCCCCGTGTCCCCGAATCCGAACGAGACGCTGAAGGCCATCCACCGCTGGGAGGAGAAGGGGCTGCTCCAGGCGCCTCTCGGCGATGTCCTCCGCGCCGAGGTGGAGGCCGAGGGGTGGACCGAGAGCCGGCGCTGGAGCCAATACCTCCTGGCGGGGACGGGGGGCGCCGTCCTCATCATCGCCGCCGGGACGTTCCTGGCCTGGATGTGGCCCGAGATGGGCTTCGCGGGGCAATCCGTGGCCCTGGCCATCGTCGGAGCGGTGGTGCTGGCGCTCGGCATGGTGCTCACGAGCCGTCGCCGGTGGATCGCGGTGTCGTACCTCCTCCAGGTGGCGGGACCCATCATGATCGTCATGGCCGCCGCCTGGTCGGAGAACGTGTGGCCCGACGGCACCCCGGGGGGGATCGGTGCGGGGCTCGTGGTGCTGGCGAGTATGGTGGTGGCGCTCATCGTCGCGCTGAGGAGGGACGACACGCTGGTGGCCATCCAGATCCCCCTCGCGTTCCTTCTCCTGTTCGAGACCCTGGACCGTGCCCTGGCCCTCGACGTGAAGACGTGCCTGTGGATCCTGGACGGCCTCCTGGTCGTGGCGCTGGCGGTGACGGCGTTCCGGCTGCGGCGGCCCGGCGGCGCGAAGTGGCTTCTGGGCGCGTTCACTGCGTTCCTCTACGCCGCCGTGGTGCTCCTGGTGTTCAGCAGCGTCATCGTCTGGAACATGGACCGGTTCGCCGTGATCCCCATGGACATCTGGCTCCTGCTGGTGGCGGGGCTCTCGGTGTGGGGCCAACAGGAGAGCGTGCCGGAGCACCTGCGCCTGGAGGGGTACGAGCGACAGCTCGCGTACTGCATCGTGCTGTGGATCCCCTTCGGCCTCTTCACCACGCTGGAGGCGATGCGCGCCGGCCCGAACACCGCGGCGGTCGCCGTGGCGGCGGTGGGTGCCCTGGGCCTCTGGTTCGCGCTCCCCCGGGGGAGCCGCGGCGTGCTCGTGGCCTCGTGCCTCGCGCTCCTGGCGGCCGCCTGGTACTACGGCGGGGCGAAGGCGGGGGCGCTGGGCGCCGTCGTGGCGCTGGCGGTGACGGCGGCGCTGCTCCTGTGGGCTTCGTCGCGCATGGCGGGACCCAGGAGCGGCGCGGTGCCCGCGGCGCCGTAGGAGTCCGAGACCCGGAGCCGGACAGGAGTCGGGGACCCGGCGGCGGAGCGGAGGGCGCCCGCCTCTCGGGAGCGGGGCCGAGGCCCTCCGCAGGGGGCTTCCACAGCGGCTCGAGGTTGCGTGCGCCAGGGACCTCGTCGACGTTCGTGCCATGAGACACAGAGTCGCCGTCCTCGCGCTGCTCGGGCTCCTCGCTACCCCGCTGTCGGCGCAGGAGACCCGCCACTTCACCCATGCCGACACCCTGCGCGGGAGCAACGGACCGGGGCGCTCCTGGTGGGACGCGGCCTTCTACGACCTGCACGTGCGGGTCATGCCCTCGGACTCGAGCATCAGCGGCTGGAACGGCATCACGTACCGCGTGCTCCGGCCGCACCGGCAGATGCAGATCGACCTGCAGAAGCCCCTCGTGGTGGACAGCATGGTGTACGGCGGCGATGCGGCCGATGGGAAGAACGGCCGCAGCGCTGGCGGCGCCGCCAGGCTGAGCTACCGGCGTGACGGGAACGCGTTCTTCGTCACGCTCCCGGAGCCCCAGCGCGTCGGCGCCCTGAACAGGGTCACGGTCTACTACCACGGCAAGCCCATCGTGGCCCGACGGCCCCCGTGGGACGGCGGCTTCATCTGGACGCGTGACAGCCTGGGGAACCGCTGGGTGGCCACCGCCGTCGAGGGCCTGGGGGCCAGCGCGTGGTGGCCGAACAAGGACTACCTGGCCGACGAGCCCGACAGCCAGCGCATCGCCATCACGGTGCCCGACCCCATGATGGACGTCTCGAACGGACGGCTGCGCAGCGTCACCGCCAACGGGGACGGCACCACCACCTACGAGTGGTTCGTCGCCGACCCCATCAACAACTACGACGTCGCGGTGAACGCGGGGACGTACGCGCACTGGACGCAGGTCTACCAGGGGGAGGACGGGCCGCTGACCATGGACTTCTGGCCCCTGAAGTACCACCTGGCGGCGGCGCGGAAGCAGTGGGCGCAGGCGGTTCCCATGATGCGCTGCTTCGAGCACTGGTTCGGGCCGTACCCGTGGTACAGGGACGGCTACAAGCTGGTGGAGGCGCCGCACCTGGGCATGGAGCACCAGAGCGCCATCGCGTACGGCAACCGCTTCGAGAACGGGTACCTCGGGCGCGACCTGTCCGGCACCGGGTGGGGCCTGAAGTGGGACTTCATCATCGTGCACGAGAGCGCGCACGAGTGGTGGGGGAACAACATCACCATGAAGGACCAGGCCGACATGTGGATCCACGAGAGCTTCGCGGCCTACGCGGAGAACCTCTACACGGAGTGCCAGACCGGATCCAGGGAGGCCGGCGCGGACTACGTCATCGGCACCCGGCGGCTCGTGCAGAACGACCGTCCCATCATCGCGCCGTACGGGGTCAACGCCGAGGGCTCCGGCGACATGTACTACAAGGGCGCCAACATGCTGCACACCATCCGCCAGCTGGTGAACGACGACCACGAGTGGCGGATGATCCTGCGGGGCCTGAACCGGACCTTCTGGCACCAGACGGTGACCACGAAGCAGATCGAGGACTACATCTCCCGGCAGTCGGGGCTGAAGCTGGACAAGGTCTTCGACGAGTACCTGCGCACGACGATGATCCCGGTCCTGGAGTACAGGTTCGAGGGTGACACGCTCTCGTACCGGTGGAGCGACGTGGTGAGCGGCTTCGACATGCCGGTGCGGGTGCGCCTCGCCCCGGACTCGTGGACGCTCATCCACCCCACCGAGTCGTGGCAGCGCGCGCCCACCACGCTCCCCGGCCCGGCGGCCTTCCAGGTGGACCGGAACTTCTACGTGACGGCGAAGCAGGTGGGCGGGTAGACGCCCGTCGGCTCAACGCCCGGCGTCGTCGCCCCTCCCGTACCCCAGCACCTCGTGCGTCCGCCCGTCCAGGCGGCGGGCGAGGACGAAGACGGTGCGCCGGTCACGATCACGCCGCGCCCACAGGGACGCCTCGTCCCCGTCGGGCCCGCTGCGGCCGTGCTCGACCTGCACCTCGTATCCGGCCTTCTCCAGGGTGGTCCGGTAGGCGGCCACCCACTCGCCGGGTGATGCGTCGTCCTCCCAGGTGACGGCGCCCAGCGTCGCGTCGGGAGCCGTGAGGGAGAACACCGGGCGGGTCTCCGCGGGCATCGCGCTCGGTCGGGGCACCCAGGCCGGGGCGCTCCGGCTGTGCGCGCCCACGGCGAGCTCCACCGTGCCGTCGTCGCTGTGGATGACCAGGCGTCCGCCGTCGTCACCCTTGATGAGGTCGAACCTCGCGTGTCCGTCGTCGGAGTCGATGGTGAGCGTGCCGCCGTTGGAGCTCTTCGTCAGGTCGAAGCGGACGTGTCCGTCCTTCGAGTCGATGACCAGCGAGCCCCCGTTCTTCCCGCGGCTCAGGTGGATGCTCACGTCGCCGTCGTCGGAGTGGATCGTGGTGGAGCCGACGTCTTCGCGGGCCCCCTCCTGGGGCGCGCCGAGGCCCTGCGGCAGGTCGAGCTGCCCGCCCACGACCTGCGACACCAGCGCCTGCGCCGGGTCGCCGGGGGCGAGGCCGCGCAGGAACGACAGGCCGTCCCGGGGATCCAGGGCGACCACGGACGTGCTCCGCTCCAGGTGCGAGACCACCCGCGCCGTCGCGGCGACGGACGTGCTGTTCAGCTCCCGGGCCACGTGTTTGACCCGCTTGGTCACCTGGTGCACCCCGTACCCCACCCCCACCACGCCCGCGATCAGCACCAGGCCCAGGCCGATGGCGGCCCATCCCAGGGACGAGGGGCCCTTGCGCGGAGTCTTTCCCGTCAGGGCACGTTCGAATTCGTCGTACATGGGGACCCTCCCGTTCCCTTCGTCCATGACCGGACCGCCCGGGGGCGGCGAGCTCTCCCTGGCACTACGGATCCGGGTGCCGGGAGGTTCAGGTGCGCCTCCGCGCCCCACCCCCTACTTTCGCCTCCGCAAGCACGTCCGCACGTCCACGACATCCCGGACCCCGCCATGTTCCCGACGCGACTCTCGACCTCGCATCCGGTGCTCTCGGTATCGGCCGCCGCCCTCGTCACCCTCCTGGCCGCTGCCCCCACGCTCTCCGCCCAGCAGACGCCGGGCGGGAACGTCGTCCTCGACTCCGCCGTGCTCAGCGCCTACAGCTGGCGCAACATCGGGCCCGACCGGGGCGGCCGCTCCATCGCCGTCACGGGCGTCCGTCACCAGCCGAAGGTGGCGTACTTCGGCGCCGTGGGCGGCGGTCTGTGGAAGACCACCGACGCCGGCGAGAACTGGGCACCGGTGACCGACGGCCAGATCACCAGCGCGTCGGTGGGCGCGGTGGCGGTGAGCGAGACGGATCCGAACGTGGTCTACATCGGCACCGGCGAGTCGGCGATCCGCGGCAACATCATGCCGGGCGACGGCATCTACAAGTCGACGGACGCCGGCAAGACGTGGACGCACATCGGCTTCGACAAGGTCGACGCCATCTCGAAGATCCGCGTCGACCCCACCAACCCGGACATCGTCTACGCGGCGGTCTTCGGACAATACAGCGTGGCCAGCCCCGACCGCGGCGTCTTCAAGAGCACCGACGGCGGCAAGACCTGGAAGAAGGTGCTCTTCCGCAACGACAGCACCGGCGCCATCGACATCTCCATCGACCGCAACAACCCGCAGGTCGTCTACGCGGCTCTGTGGCAGGCGTACCGTACCGAGTACACGATGTCCAGCGGCGGCGTGGGGAGCGGGCTCTTCAAGAGCACCGACGGGGGTGAGCACTGGACGGAGATCACGCGGAACCCGGGCCTGCCCCAGAAGGGGCTGGTGGGACGCATCGGCGTCGCGGTATCGCGGGCGAACTCGAACCGCGTGTACGCGCTGGTGGAGAACGACAACGGCGGGCTCTTCAAGAGCGACGACGGCGGCGCCCACTGGCAGCTGATGAACGACAGCCACGACATCCGGCAGCGGGCGTTCTACTACACCAACGTCTTCGCCGACCCGAAGAACGAGGACGTGGTCTACATGGAGAACACGTCCCTCTTCCGGTCCACGGATGCGGGCAAGACGCTCCATCGCGTGAGCGGGACCCACGGCGACTTCCACGACCTGTGGATCGACCCCGACGACCCGACGCACATGGTGGTGGGCAACGACGGCGGTGGGGCCGTGACCACGAACACCGGCCGCGCCTGGACCGACGAGGACTTCCCCACGGGGCAGTTCTACCACGTCATCACCGACACGAAGATCCCCTACGACGTGTGCGGCGCCCAGCAGGACAACAGCACCCTGTGCCTGCCCTACGACTGGAACGAGCGGGGAGGCCGCGGCTTCTTCGGAGGCGGCGGCGGCAGGGGCGGCCGCGGCGGGAGCCGGGACATCACCGCCGGCGCCATGAACGTCGCGTACCCGGTGAGCGGCGGTGAGCCGGGCTACATCGCACCGGACCCCGAGGACTTCGACATCTACTACTCCGGCGCGAACAACGGCTCCTACATCGACAAGTACGACAAGCGCCTCGGCACGGTCCGGGAGGTGGATCCCTACCCGTGGTTCTACTCCGGCGAGCCGTCCAGGGACATCCGCGAGCGCTGGCAGTGGACCTTCCCCATCATCTTCTCCCCGGTGGACCACAAGACGCTGTACACGTCCTCGCAGCGTCTGTGGGCGAGCACCGACGGAGGCGAGACCTGGAAGGCGCTCTCCGGTGACCTGACCCGCCACGACCCGAAGACCATGGGACCCTCGGGCGGGCCCATCACCCACGACATGAACGGCCCCGAGGTGTACGCCACCATCTTCGCCGTGGGGCCGGGCAAGAAGGACATCAACGTCATCTGGACGGGCTCCGACGACGGGCTGATCTACGTCACGCGGGACGGTGGCCAGCACTGGACCAACGTGACGCCGAAGGACATGCCGGACTTCGGCCGGGTGAGCCAGATCGACGCGTCGAGCTTCGACGACGGCGGCGCGTACGTCGCGGTGAAGCGTCCGCTCCTCAACGACAGGGCGCCCTACATCTTCAGGACGAAGGACTACGGGCAGACCTGGACCAGGACGGTGACCGGGATCCCGGCCGACGACTACGTGCACGCGGTGCGCGAGGACCCGACGCGGCAGGGGCTGCTCTACGCCGCCACGCAGCACGGCGTGTACATCTCGTACGACGACGGGGATTCCTGGCAGGACCTGCACCTGAACATGCCCGACGTGCCCGTCGTGGACCTGGTGGTGGAGAAGAACCAGCTGGTCATCGCCACCCACGGGCGCGGCTTCTGGGTGCTGGACAACATCGCCCCGCTGCGTCAGGCGACGCCGAGCATGACCATGGCGGCCGCCAAGCTCTTCACGCCGCCGGTGGCGGTGCGCTCCGGGACCGGCGTCACGTTCTCGTGGTGGCTGGCCGACAAGGCGAACGCCGAGAAGCTGGAGGTGCTGGACTCGGTGGGCGCGGTGCTCCGCACGTTCCTGCCGGACACCACCCAGCCGGACACGACGCAGGAGAACCGCGGCTTCCGGCGCTTCGGCGGAGGCCCCTGGCTCTCCGACAAGGCGGGGCTGAACACCCTGAGCTGGGACCTGCGCGCGGAGCCGTGGGTGAGCTTCCCGGGGATGATCTTCTGGGGAGCCCGTCCCATGGGACCGGCGGTCCCGCCGGGACGCTACACCGTGCGCCTCACGGCGGACGGCCACACGGTGACGGCGCCGCTGACGGTGGTGCGGAACCCGTGGATCACCGACGTCAGCGACGCGGATCTCCACGCCCAGTACGAGTTCGGGAGGATGGTGCGCGACCGGGTGAACGACGCCAACAACGCGGTCATCGCCATCCGGCGCGTGAAGGCGCAGCTCCAGGACCGCTACGAGCACTCCAAGGACGGGCGGCTCCGCCGCGCCGGGGACAAGCTCGACACCGACGTCTCGGCGGTGGAGGCCCAGATCTACCAGGTGAAGAACGAGAGCGGCCAGGACCCGCTCAACTTCCCCATCCGGGTGGACAACCGCCTGGCCAACCTCCTGGCCATGTCGGAGCGGGGCGACGGTCGGCCCAACAACAACATGCCCGAGATCTACGGGATCATGAGCAACACGCTGAAGGGCTACCTGGACCAGCTGCAGCAGATCTGGGCCACCGAGCTGCCGGCGGTGAACAGGGAGCTGGCGCGCCTGAAGTTGCAGCCGCTGGATCCGAAATGCGGCAATGCTGCGGGGTGCCCTGCCATGTAGGGAGGGAAGCGGCCGGAGGAGCGCGGCGGGCGACAACCCACCGTCGCGACGGGAGTGCCGATGCGGCGTCGCCCACCGTGGGCGGCGCCGCTCCGCCCTACACGAACGCCTCCAGGACCTCGTCGACCTCGAGGACCCTCCAGCGGACGTCCAGGGGGGTGCCGGCCCGGGCCGCCACCGCCGCCACGTGGGTGTCCAGGGGCTCCAGGGTGTGCGCCCGCCAGTCACCCGGGTCGCCGAAGGCCTCCGGCAGGTGGTGGATGGTCGCAGGGCCGCCGGCGCCCGGCGAGACCTCCACGCTCCGCAGCGAGACCCTGAGCCCCAGGCCCACCGCCTTCAGCAGCGCCTCCTTGAGCGTCCAATGGCGGAGGAACCAGCGCGCCGACGGCGGCCCGTCCCCGGGTCGGGTGGCGATCTCCGTGGGGGTCAGGGCGTGCCGCGCCAGGCCTTCCACCCGGAGGCGGCGCTCCAGGGCCTCCACGTCGAAGCCGACGGGGACGCTCGCCGCGGCGGCGCACCCCACCAGGCCCGCGGTGTGCGACAGGCTGAAGTGCAGCGCAGGGTCGGTGCCGGGAGAGCTCACGAAGGGCTTCCCTTCCGGGGTCTCCGCGAGCCGCCACCCGGTGGCGCGCACGGGACGCAGGGTCGAGAGGAGCACCCGCACCAGGACGTGCGCCGCGGCGAAGCGGATCTGGTCCTCCGTGCGTCGGAGCCGCCCGAGGCGCTCCTCCTCCCACATCTCGAGGCGCCCCCGGGCCGCCCCGAGGACGGCGGGGTCGCACGGCTCGCGGATGCGCGCGAGCCACACGTCCACCGGGCGGGTGCTCGGAGGCCCGGCGGGCATCAGCGCGTCACGGTGGACATGGGGGCCTGAGGGCGACGGACGGCGCCGCGGCTCCCCTCAGCGCGGTTCATGCCTGGGCGCCCCGCCTCCTCCGGTCCAATCCACGGTCAGGGTCTCCGGCTGGGGGAAGACCTGCACCCGAGCGGCCTGCAGACGCTGCCGATAAGCCGCGACGTCCTGGCTCACCACGCCGTTGTACCGGTCGAGGGCCACCTTCAACACCTCGTCCGCCTGCTGCATGAGGGACGTCTCGGCCTGGGTTGGGGCGTCCCACGACGAGCCCACGGAGCGGATCACGTAGCCGATCCTGGCCAGCACGGTGCTCTCGCTCACCAGGAGCCCCTGCGCGTCCTGGGGGCCGGTGAACAGCTCCACCACGCCCTCGAGCTTCATCTTCAGGCTGTCGCCGGCGGCCACCAGGGCCGCGGAAGCGGCGTCGTGCCGGATGCCGAGGAGCTTGTCCGCCTCGTCCACCGAGTGGATGGCGTCGTTCAGGTTGTCCACCGCCTCGGCGGCCACGCCCTGCCGCTGGCCGGCGTGGAGGATCAGGTCGAGGTTGGCCCGGCGGTCGGCCGTGCTCACGGTGATGCGCGGATCCGGGCTCACGGTCACGTCACCCGTCACCGTCTCGTTGCCGACGGCGACGCGCACAGTGTAGGTCCCCGGGAGCACCATGGGTCCACCCGCTCGCCCGAACCCTCCCCGGCCACCGCCGCCGCGAGGCGAGCGGAAGGCGTTCATGGTGAGGTCCCACGCCACCCGGTTCAGCCCCGGCTCCGCGGGGCCGTGGAACGTGCGGACGGCCTTCCCGTCCCGGAGGACGGTGATGGTGGCCGCCGTGTCGGCGGCGGAGGCTCCCGCCGCCCCGGAGCCTGCCGCCATCGTACCGGCGCCCGTCGCGTCACGGCCACCCGTCGTGCCTCCCACCTCGTAGGTCAGCAGCGCGCCGTACGGCCGGTTCGTGCCCTCGAACATCGCGTCGCCGGGGAAGCGGGGGCCCTTCACCTGCGCCTCCCGGTACTCGATGGCGGCCGGGATGGGGAAGAGGTGGAGCGCCTGGCCGGCGACGGAGGGATCCCGGGCCAGCGCCTCCAGCGGGCGCACGTCGTCGAGGATATACGCGCCGCGCCCGTGGGTGCCGATGACCAGGTCCTTGTCCCGGGGGTGCGTGAGGATGGCGCGCACCGGCACCCGGGGCAGCCCCTTCCACATCTCCCAGCTCTTGCCGCCGTCGAAGGACACGTACATGCCGAACTCGGAGCCCAGCCAGAGGAGGTTCGGCGCCACCGGATCCTGGGAGACGGTGTGCATGAAATACTGGAGGCTCGGCGTCACCAGGCTGGTCCAGCTCTTCCCGAAGTCCGTGGTCTCGTAGACGTACGGCCGGTCGTCGCCGCGGCGGTGGTTGTCGAACACCACGAACGCCGTCGCGCTGTCGAACTTCGAGGGCTCGATGTGAGGCACCCACGTGCCGGTGGGCACGCCTTTGACGTTGCCCACCACGTTGGTCCAGGTCTTCCCGCCGTCACGGGTGATCTGGACGTTGCCGTCGTCGGTGCCCACCCAGATGAGCCCCCGCTCCACCGGGCTCGGGGCGATGGAGATGATGGTGGTGAACGCCTCGGCTCCCGAGGCGTCGTAGGAGAGCCCCCCGGACGTGGCGTAGTGCTGTCGCGCGGTGTCGTCGGTGGTGAGGTCCGGGCTGATCCGGGTCCACGAGTCACCGTCATCGGTGCTCTTGTGGACGAACTGGCTCCCGAGGTAGAGGGATCCGTCGAAGGGATCCGTGGCCATGGCCGCGTTCCAGTTGAAGCGCAGCTCGGTGGCCGTGTCCGGCGCCGCCGGCTTGATGACCTTCTCCTCGCCGGTGGTGATGTCGAAGCGCAGGATGTCGCCGTTCTGCGTGGACGAGAAGCCGTAGCGGGGGTTCTTGGGGTCGGGGAAGGTGGCCATGCCGTCTCCGAAGGCCACCTCCGACCAGTCGTACATGCGGATGCCACCGTTGTGCCAGGTGATGGCCGGGCCCACGAAGGCGCCGTTGTCCTGGAGGCCGCCGTACACGTGGTACGGCGTGTCGTTGTCCACGGCGATGTGGTAGAACTGCGAGAGGGGCAGGTTCTGCACGTGGCGGAAGGTGCCGCCGCCGTCCCGTGAGATGTAGACGCCGCCGTCGTCACCGTCGAGGATGACCTTGCCGTGGGGCCCCACCCAGAAGGCGTGGTGGTCCACGTGCACCTTGTCGAAGCCCAGGAGGGTGTGGAAGGTCCTGCCGCCGTCGGTGCTCTCGTTGACGGGGCTCTCCACGATCCACACGTGGTTCTCGTTGGTGGGATCGACCCGCACCTGGCCGTAGTAGAAGGGCCGCCCGTCGATGTTGCGCGTGCGGTTGACGACGGTCCACGTGTCGCCGCCGTCGTCGGAGCGCATGAGCACGCTTCGCTTCGCCTCGACGAGCGCGTAGACCACGTCGGGCTTGCCGCGCGCGAAGTCGAAGCCGACGCGGCCGAGCTCGCCGGCGGGGAGGCCGTCGGCGGAGGTGAGGCGTTTCCACGTGTCGCCGCCGTCGTACGTGGTGTAGATGCCGCTACCCGGGCCGCCGGACTCGAAGTACCACGGCCAGCGCCGGTGCTCCCACATCCCGGCGATGAGATGGTTGGGGTTGGACGGGTCCATGACCATGTCCCCGACACCGGTGCGCGGGTTCACGTAGAGGATCTTCTTCCACGTCCTGCCGCCGTCGGTGGTCTTGTAGACGCCGCGGTCCTCGCTGTCCTTCCACGAGTTCCCCAGGGCCCCCACGTAGACCACGTTCGCGTCCCGAGGATCGATGAAGATGTCGTCGATGGACCCGGTGCTCTCGAGGCCCATGCTCGCCCATGTCTTGCCGCCGTCCAGGGAGCGATAGACGCCCGTCCCCACGCCGGCGGAGTTGCGCAGGTTACGCTCTCCGGTGCCGATCCAGACGACGTCGGGGTTGGACTGGTCGACGGTGACCGCGCCGATGGACGCCGCCGGGAGCGCGTCGGTGAGGGGCTTCCAGGTGACACCTCCGTCCACCGACTTCCAGAGCCCGCCGGTGGCGGCGCCCACGTACATGATGTCGGGATCGGAGTCCAGCGCGTCGATGGCGCCCACGCGGCCGCTCATGCCCGTGGGACCGATGCTCCGGGCGCCGAGGCTTCGAAAGAGCCCGGGCTCGATCTGCGCGGAGGTGGGCGTGGTGGCGACGGCCGCGCAGAGGGCGGCGGCACACAGGGAAGCGAGGGCGACGCGGAAGGGCCTCATGATGCCTCCAGGGGGGCGTTGCTGTCCGTGCGGCAGTAGCCGGCGGGGACGGTAGGTCGCCCGCCCGGGAGCGGCAACCCGATCAAACCCTCCCCGGCGAACCCTCCCTCGGCATCCAGCTCCGGGTCCGGACGTCGTCTGTGGCCCGCCACGGGCGCGAGCCCCTACGGAGGGATCCCCCCGCGCCGGCGACGATTGCGCTCCGGGGCCCATCCCCGCCAATTGTCGGAGCACCCCCGGATCCTGTCCGACAGGATCCCGCACCCGTCGCACCTGACCGGGAGCTCCGCCATGCCTCCGTCGTCGCGTCGTGTCGCTGCCCTCCTGCTCCCCCTCCTCGCAATCCTCTCCTTCGCGCCCACGGCCCTCGGGGCCCAGAAGGGCTCGCCGAGTCCCGCCGGCCCGGACTCCACGTCCTGGGCATCGCTCCGGTACCGCTACATCGGCCCGGAGGGGAACCGCGCCTCCGCCGTGGTGGGCGTGCCGGGAGACCGCTCCACCTACTACGCCGGGGCGGCGTCCGGCGGCGTCTGGAAGACCACCGACGGGGGCATCCACTGGACACCGGTCTTCGACAGGGAGCCGGCGCAGTCCATCGGTGCGCTGGCGGTGGCGTCGTCGAATCCCAACGTGGTGTGGGCGGGGACCGGGGAGCCGTTCATCCGCAGCCACATCTCCCTGGGCGACGGCATCTACAAATCGACGGATGCCGGCACGACGTGGAAGCGCATGGGGCTGGAGGAGAGCGGGCGCATCGCTCGCATCGCCGTCGACCCCACGGACGAAAACGTGGTGTTTGCCGCGGTGGAGGGCACGGGGTACGGCCCCCAGTCCGTGCGCGGCGTGTGGCGCACCACGGACGGAGGCACGACCTGGAAGAAGGTGCTCTTCGTCAACGACAGCACGGGCGCCGACGACGTGGTCATCGACCCGACGAACCCGCGGATCGTGTACGCCGGGACGTGGCAGTTCGTCATCCACACCTGGGGCCGCTTCAGCGGCGGCGCCGGGAGCGGCATCTGGAAGAGCACCGACGGGGGCGACACCTGGAAGCGCCTCAGCGCCGGGCTCCCCACCTACCCCTTCGGCAAGACCAGCGTCGCGGTGTCGGCGTCGGACCCCCAGCGGGTCTGGGCCCTCGTCGAGGCCGGTGACGGCACCCCCGACGTCACCCCCGAGGGCACCCTGCAGACCAAGCCGGGCAAGCTGTGGCGCTCGGACAACGGCGGCGCGTCGTTCACCATGGTGAACGCCGACCGGGAGCTGAGCGGCCGCGGCGCGTACTACACGCGCATGATCGCGTCGCCGGACAACGAGAACGAGGCCTACTTCCTCACCGCTTCGTTCACGAAGACGCTGGACGGCGGCCTGCACACGGTGGACCTGCCCTTCCCGGAGCAGCCCGGCGGCGACCACCACGACATGTGGATCGATCCCACCGACGGGAACCGCATGATCGTGAGCAGCGACGTGGGCGTCTCCATCAGCGAGAACCGCGGCAAGTCGTGGAACCGCATCCAGCTCGCCATCGCGCAGGTGTACCACGTGGAGACCGACAACGCCGTCCCGTACCGGGTCTACGTGAACCGTCAGGACGGGCCCAGCTACATGGGTCCCAGCAACAACCGTTCCGGCGGCGGCTTCGGGTTCGGCGGCATCCCCCGGGGTGACTGGAGCACGGTGGGCGGCGGCGAGAGCGGCTGGGCCACGCCGGACACCGTGAACGACGACCTGGTCTGGTCCAGCGCGTCGGGCTCGGGGGGCGTGGGCGGCATCGTCACCCGCTACGACCGCAAGAGCAAGCTGGTGCAGAACGTCGAAGTATGGCCCATGTCCACCATCGGGTGGCCGGCCAGGGACGTGAGGTACCGCTTCGTGTGGGACTTCCCCCTCACCATCTCGCCCCACGACCACAACACGGTGTACGTGGGCAGCCAGCACGTGCACGTGACCCACGACGGCGGCATGAGCTGGCAGGTCATGAGCCCCGACCTCACCCGCGACGACACCACGCGCATGGGGCCGAGCGGCGGCCTCACGCCCGACAACATCGGGGTGGAGTACTCGGGCACCATCTACCGGATCAGCGAGTCGCCGGTCACCGCCGGCCTCATCTGGGTGGGCACCAACGACGGCCGGGTGCAGCTCACCCGCGACGACGGCAAGACGTGGACGAACGTGACCAGGAACCTGCCGGGGCTGCCGGACTGGGGCACCATCTCGAGCATCACGCCGTCACGCTGGGACGCCGGGACGGCGTACCTCACGGTGGACGGCCACCAGGCGGACGACTTCGACCCGTGGATCTACAAGACCACGGACTACGGCGCGCACTGGCGGCTCATGGTGGACGGGATCCCGAAGAGCCCGCTGAGCTACACCCACGTCGTCACGGAGGACCCCGTGCGCCGGGGCCTGCTGTACGCGGGGACCGAGAACGGGCTCTACGTCTCCTTCGACGACGCGGCGCACTGGCAGCCGCTGCAGACCAACCTGCCCCACGCGCCGGTCTACTGGATCGTCGTGCAGCCGCACTTCCACGACCTGGTGGTGGCGACGTACGGGCGGGGCGTGTGGATCCTGGACGACATCACTCCCCTGGAGCGGCTCACCGACGCGGTGGCCGAGAGCGACGCGCACCTGTTCGCGCCCCGTGAGGCGTGGCGCTTCCGCAGCGCCGAGGGCATCGCGGCGCCCTTCGAGGATCCGTCCGCCGGCCAGAACCCGCGGTACGGGGCGTCCCTGGACTTCTGGCTGAAGACCGCCAGCAAGGACACCATCTCCCTGGAGATCGGGAACGCGGCGGGTCAGGTCGTGCGCACGCTGAAGACCCGGGGCCACGCCGGCATCAACCGCGTGTGGTGGAACCTCCAGGGCGAGCAGACGCCCATGGTGAAGATGCGCACCGAGCCCATCGGAGCGCCGTACATCGAGCTGAACAAGGACGGCTGGCGTGAGTCTCCCGACATCGGTCAGGGCGCGCTCCTGCAGCCGCCGGGCACCTACACGGTGACGCTGAAGGGCGCCGGCGCAGACCAGGCCAAGCAGCTCGTCGTGAGGAAGGACCCGCACTCGGGAGGCACCGCGGCCGACATCGCCCTGCAGGCGCCGCTTCTCGCCTCCCTGAAGGCGGACCTGGAGAGCGTGGTGGCCATGGTGAACGGGTACGAGCTCATGCGCGGCCAGCTCGTCACGCTGAAGAACACCCTGGCCGGGGACACGACCCTCGGAGGCGGCGCCGCCGGGAACGCCGACCTCCGCGCGGCGGTGGATTCCCTGAACGGCGCCCTCATGGACGCCGAGGGCGCGCTCACCCAGCTCAAGGAGAGCGGCCGGGGACAGGACGTCATCCGCTGGCCCATGATGCTGGGGGCGCGCATCGAGTACCTGGCCCAGGAGATCGAGAGCTCGGACTTCGCGCCGACGCAGCAGGAGAAGGAGGTGGCGGACATCTTGCACGACCGCGCGCGGACGGCGAAGCAGCACTACGCCGGCGTCCTCGCGGGCGCGGTGGCGAGCTTCAATGCCCGCCTGCGGCAGCGGAACGTGGGAGCGCTGGTGACACCGGGAGGCTGAGGAGGCGCCGGTCGCCGGCGGGGCCGACGAGGAGCGGCCGGATCCTCGCCCGCCTGCCGGCGACGGGCCGCCCGCCGCTCTCGCCGATTGCGCGCGCGGGGGCCGGGGCTATGATCGAGGCATGGCTACCACATTCGACTACGCCCTGAGCACGGAGGGGACGAGGCTCGAGCGCTCGGTGCTTCGCGAGCTGCTCCACTACGCCGTCGACCCGGAGATCATCTCGCTGGCCGGTGGCCTACCCGCCGGCGAGTGCCTTCCGCTCCAGGGCCTACGGGAGTGCCTGGACACGGTGCTCACCCGGGACGGATTCCGGGCCCTGCAGTACAGCCCCCAGCATCCGCCCCTCCGGGCCCGGATCGCGGAGCTCATGGAGGCCCGGGGGGTCTCCTGCACGCCCGAGCAGGTCTTCATCACCAACGGGAACCAGCAGGGGCTCGCCATCCTCTCCCGCCTCTTCCTGGACCCCGGGGATCCGGCGGTCATCGAGGAGGTCACGTTCACCGGGATCCAGCAGGTCACGGTGGGGCGGGGGGCGGAGGTGCGTACCGTGCCCACCGACCTGGACCTCGGCGTGGACGTGGACGCCGTGGAGGCCGCCTTCCGGCGGGAGCCGCGGCCGCGTCTCCTCGTGCTGGTCACGGACTTCCACAACCCCCTGGGCGTGTCCATCGCGGCGGAGAGCCGGGAGCGGCTGGCCCGGCTGGCGGCGGAGCACCGCGTCCCCCTGGTGGAGGACGATCCCTACGGATCGCTCCGCTTCACGGGGGATCCCCTCCCTCCCGTGAAGGCGTACGACGACGAAGGGATGGTGTTCTACCTGGGTTCCTTCTCGAAGATGCTGGCCCCGGCGCTGCGCCTGGGGTGGATGGTGGCGCCGGTCGAGCTCATGCCCCGGATCACCACGCTGCGGGAGTCCCTCGACCTGGAGTCCACCACCCTCTATCAGCGGGCCGTGGCCGAGTTCCTGGGCCAGGGGCGGGTGGAGGGGCATCTCGCCGCCCTGCGGACGACCCACGGGGCCCGGTGCGACGCCATGCTCGAGGCCCTGGGCGAGCACCTCTCGGGCGTCGCCCGGTGGAGCCGGCCCGAGGGGGGGATGTTCGTCTGGGTGGAGCTGCCGGCCGACCTCGACGCCACGGAGCTCTTCCAGGCGGCCATCGCGAAGAAGGTGGCGTACGTGCCGGGGGGCTTCTTCTCCGTGCACGGCGGCAAGCGGAACACCATGCGCCTGAACTTCAGCAACGTCGACCCCGAGGCCATACGCGAAGGCGTGGCGCGGCTGGCGGGGGTGGTACGGGAGGCGCTGGCACCCCACCCCGTTCCCCCACACCCCCCCGGGGGAAACTCCCGATAGCAGCCGCGCAGGCCGCCGCCAGCTTAGACAACCGTGGGTGACGACCCACGCCCTGGGCGTCCCGGGGGTGCGGCGGAAGCACGCCCACCGATCCGCGGACGCCCGCCTGCATCCGTGTGCCTGCCCCACCGGAGACCAGCGTACCCGGCCGGCGCCGCCGCGCCGGCCCGCCGGACGGAGTGGTTGCGATGCGCGAAGCCGTGGAGCGGCTCTGGCCCGAGCTGTCGTGGATCCGGGATCCGGACCTGCGCGAGCGGGTCGCCCGGACCTGGGAGCTCGCGTTCGAGTCGAGCCCCCTGAAGCCCGAGGACCTCGACGAGATCCCGTTCACGCTCCTGGTGCCGGACTGCCCCGCCACCTTCATGGAGCACAAGCGCTGCGTGGTGCACATCGCCCGGCGGAGCGCCGAGGCCATGCAGGAGTTCATGGGCACGTCGCTGTCCATCGACATGGACACCGTCGTCGCCGGGGCGATCCTCGCCGACGTGGGCAAGCTCCTGGAGTACGAGAAGGTGGACGGCGAGGCCCGCCAGAGCGCCCGGGGCAAGGCGCTGCGCCACCCCTTCACCGGCGTGGGGCTGGCCATGCACGCCGGGGTTCCCGACGAGGTGTGCCACATCATCGCGGCCCACGCCGCCGAGGGCGACCTGGTGAAGCGCTCCACCGAGGCCATCATCGTCCACCACGCGGACTTCATGGCGTACCTCCCCTTCAAGAACCTGGAGCGATGATGAGCGGCATGGTGTCGGACACCGTCACCGCCCGCATGGCGCGCTGGGCCGCCGGCCTCTCCTGGGACGACATCGGCGAGGAGGCGCGGCACCAGGCGGCCCGCTACCTGCTGGACGCGCTGGGGTGCGCCTTCGGTGGATACCGCCAGGAGGACGCGCGCATCGCCCTCGAGGTCCTGGACGAGGTGGGCGGGGCGGGCCCGGCCCACATCCTCGGATCCGGCCGGACCACGGATCCCGTCTCCGCCGCCCTGGCCAACGCCCTCATGGTCCGGGTGATGGACTACAACGACATCTACTGGCAGCAGGACCCGTCGCACCCCTCGGACCTGATCCCCGCAGCGCTGGCCGCGGGCGAGCGCGCCGGCGGGAGCGGCAAGGACCTGGTGGTGGGCATCGTCCTGGGCCACGAGTTCGAGATGCGCTTCTGCGAGGCCGCCTTCCCGGGGATCCGGGAGCGGGGGTGGCACCACGCCACCCTCACGGCGTTCGTGTCGCCCATGGTGGCGGGGCGCATGCTGGGGCTCCCGTGGGAGAAGATCCAGCACGCCGTGGGCATCTCGGCGTCCCGGCACGCGACGCTGGGCGCCGTGACGGCCGGCAAGCTCACCATGATGAAGAACACGGTGGACCCCATGGCCACGCAGAGCGGCGTCCTCGCCGCGCTCATGGCGGAGAAGGGGTACACGGGTCCCGAGCACGTGGTGGACGGCAAGGAGGGGCTGGCGCACTGCCTCGGGCCGGAGTGGAAGCTCGAGGTGCTGGAGGAGGGGCTGGGGGCGTCGTGGCGCATCGAGCGGTGCGGCATGAAGGCGTTCCCCACCGAGGCCCTCACCCATACGCCCATCTCGGCGGTCCTGGACCTGGTGGTGGAGAACGATCTCGCCCCCGAGGACGTCGCGGAGGTGCACATCCGCTCCCTGGCCCGGGCGGCGGACATCCTCGCCGACCCCAGCAAGTACGATCCGCGCTCCAAGGAGACCGCGGACCACTCGCTCCCCTACGTGGTGGCCGCGGCCCTCGTGGACCGGCAGGTGACGCCGGCGCAGTTCACGCCGGAGAAGATCTCCGACGCCCGCATCCGCGCGCAGCTGGCGAAGGTGAAGGTCGCCGCCGATCCCGCCATCGAGGCGGCCTTCCCGAAGCTCAAGCGCGCGGCGGTGACCGTCCGCACCACCGACGGCCGCGAGCTCGACCGCGAGCTGGACTACCCCAAGGGCGACCCCCGCAACCCCCTCACCGACCGCGAGGTGGAGGAGAAGTTCGACGCCCTGGCGGCTCCCATCCTCTCGGAGGACGCCCGGGAGCGCATAAAAGACGCGGTATGGGGCCTGGAGAGGCTGGAGCGCATCTCCGACCTCATGGCGCTGTGCGTCGCGGACCGGAGGTGACTTCCATGGGACAGACCGTGGTCGAGAAGCTGGCGCGCGCCCACATGGTCGAAGGGCCGGCGCGTCCGCTGCGGCCGGGGGACGTGGTCTCCCTGCGTCCCCGCCACGTGCTCACCCACGACAACACCGCGGCGGTGCTGAAGAAGTTCAGGTCGCTGGGGGCGCCGGGGATCCTGAATCCGCGCCAGCCCGTCTTCGCCCTGGACCACGACATCCAGAACCGCTCCAAGGAGAACCTCGCCAAGTACTGGGAGATCGAGGCGTTCGCCCGGGACCAGGGCGTGGACTTCTACCCGGCGGGGGCGGGGATCGGCCATCAGCTCATGGTGTCCATGGGATACGTCGTCCCCGGCGCGCTGGTGGTGGCGTCGGACTCCCACTCCAACATGTACGGGGCGCTGGGCGCGCTGGGCACGCCGGTTGTGCGCACCGACGCCGCGGGGATCTGGGCGGTCGGCGACTTCTGGTGGCAGATCCCGCGCACCGTGCGCGTGGTGCTGGAGGGCGAGCTTCCGGACGGCGTCACGGGCAAGGACGTCATCATCACGCTGTGCGGCCTCTACAACCACGAGGAGGTCCTGAACGCGGCGCTGGAGTTCGCCGGCCCGGGGGTGGCGACGCTCTCCGTGGACGAGCGGCTGAGCATCGCCAACATGACCACGGAGTGGGGCGCCCTCACCGGGTGGTTCCCCGTGGACGACGTGACGCTGGCCTACCTGCGGGCGCGAAGGGGCGCGTTGGCGGAGGTGATCCACAAGTTGCACGGGGCGCACGTTCCCAGCGCCGCGGATACGAAGCGCATCAGCGACGGAGAGCTGGCGGCGTGGGAGGCCGACCCGCCGCGTCCCGATGCCGACGCCGCCTACGCCGGCGAGATCGTCCTGGACCTCGCGGCGGTGACGCCCCACGTGTCGGGGCCCGACACCGTGCAGGTCATGCGCGCGCTGGCCGACGTCGAGAAGGAGAAGGTGGCCGTCGACAAGGCGTACCTGGTGTCGTGCGTGAACTCGCGCCTGGAGGACCTGGAGGCGGCCGCGGCGGTGCTCGCGGGCCGGCGGGTGGCCGAGGGCGTGAGCCTGTACGTGGCCGCTGCCAGCCGGGAGGTGCAGGAGGCGGCCGAGGCGTCCGGCGCCTGGGAGGCGCTGGTGCAGGCGGGCGCGCACGCGCTGCCGCCGGGGTGCGGGCCGTGCATCGGTCTGGGTGAGGGGCTCCTGGAGGCCGGCGAGGTGGGGATCAGCGCCACCAACCGGAACTTCAAGGGGCGCATGGGCTCCCGGGACGCGAAGGCGTACCTGGCCTCGCCCGCGGTGGTGGCCGCGTCCGCGGCGGCGGGCTACATCTGCGCGCCCACGCGGCAAGACGGTGGCAGGAACGGGGCTCCGGTCGGCAACGGCACCGCGCCCGCGGCCCTGGTTCCGGCCTTCCGCGAGCTGGCTCCCGACGGGGCGGCGCCGGACGAGAGCGTCGACATCATGGAGGGCTTCCCGCACTCCATCCGCGGGCGCCTGGTGCTGGTGCCCAAGGACAACCTCAACACCGACGGCATCTACTCGAAGGACTACACCTATCGCGAGGGGGTCACCCGGGAGGAGATGGCCCGGGTGGTCATGGAGAACTACGACCCCGGGTTCGCCGAGCGCGCCCAGGCCGGCGACATCCTGGTGGGCGGCTGGAACTTCGGCACCGGATCGAGCCGGGAGCAGGCGGCCACCGCCCTTCAGGCGAAGGGCATCCAGGTGGTGATCGCCGGGTCGTTCTCCCAGACCTACCTCCGCAACGCCTACAACAACGGCCTGCCGTGCATCGAGTGCCCCGACCTGGTGCGCGAGCTGAAGGAGGCCTGCGCCGCGGAGATCGCCGCCGGCGAGGCCACCGTCGTCCCGGGACCCGATATCGTCGTGGACTTCTCCCGGGGGACCATCGAGTACGAGGGGCACGCCTTCCGCTTCCCGGCGCTGGGCACGGTGCCGCAGTCGCTGGTGGTGGCGGGGGGGAGCGAGAACCTCATCAAGAAGCGCCTGGGGGCCACGCACTGAGCGGGACCCGGGCACGGGACCGGGCGGGCGGCGCCGCGAGGGCGCCCCGCGCAGCCGACGAGACACCGATTCGGAGCAACGGCAAGATGGCAAGACACACCGTGGTGACGATGCCCGGCGACGGGATCGGCAAGGTCGTCCTTCCGGAGGCGATCCGGGTCCTGGACGCCGTGGGCTTCGACGCGGAGTACGTGCACGCCGACATCGGCTGGGAGTTCTGGGTGAAGGAGGGCAATCCCCTCCCCGAGCGCACCCTCGACCTGCTGAGGAAGCACAAGCTCGGGCTCTTCGGGGCCATCACCTCGAAGCCCAAGAAGGAGGCCGCCGAGGAGCTGGATCCGTCGCTGCGGGACGAGGGGCACGTCTACTTCAGCCCCATCGTGGGGCTCCGTCAGAAGTTCAACCTGGACATCTGCATCCGGCCGTGCCGGTCGTTCAGGGGCAACCTGCTGAACTTCATCCGCAAGACGCCGGACGGCGGCGTGGAGGAGCCGGCCGTGGACGCCGTGATCTTCCGGCAGAACACCGAGGGGCTCTACTCCGGCCTCGAGTGGACCGACCCGCCGGCTCAGGTGCGTGACGCCCTGGCGACGCACCCCAAGTTCAAGCCCTTCGCGGAGGTGCCCAACGAGGACATCGCGGTGTCCGTGCGGCTCTTCACCCGCAACGCGTGCCGCCGCATCCTCACCGCGGCGTTCGAGTACGCCGACAAGCACGGGTATCGCTCGGTGACGGTGTGCGAGAAGCCCAACGTGCTCCGGGAGACCTCGGGGATGATGGAGGAGGTGGCGCGGGAGGTGCGGAAGGACTATCCGTCCATCCAGCACTGGTCCACGAACATCGACGCGCAGATGATGTGGCTGACCAAGAACCCGGAGGACTACGGGGTCATCGTGGCGGGCAACCTGTTCGGCGACATCGTGTCCGATGCGTTCGCTGGTCTGGTGGGCGGTCTGGGCTTCGCGTGCTCCGGCAACATCGGCCAGGACGTGGCGGTGTTCGAGCCCACCCACGGGTCGGCGCCCAAGTACGAGAAGCTCGACCCGCCCATCGTGAACCCCATCGCCATGATCCTGTCGGCGGCCATGCTGCTGGACCACGTGGGCGAGACCGACAAGGCGACGAACATACGCGACGCGGTGGCGGCGGTGGTGGAGGAGGGCAAGGTGCGAACCTACGACATGATGAGGATCCCCGGCGGCCGCGACGTCCTGAGCCGGGGGGCGGCCATGACGCCCCAGGTCACCGACGCGATCCTGGACCGGATGGGGCGATGAGCGCGCAGGCCCGGAAGGCGAAGGCGGGCGAGGCGGGACGGCGCGGCGCCGACGTCCGCTCCGACTGCTGGGCCTCGGTTGAGCTCGCCGACGGCGGCGGCATCGAAGTCGAGCTGACGTCCAAGGTGGAGGCGCTCTTCGGCACGTCGCTCCGCGCCGACATCGCGGATACCATGCGCAAGGCCGGCGTGCCCCACGCCCGGGTGCGCGTGGAGGACCAGGGCGCCGTGCCCTGGGTCCTGGAGGCGCGCCTGGAGGCGGCGCTGCGCCGGGCCGCGGTGACGCCCAAGGCCGACCCGCGGCCGCCCCGCACGGCGCCTCCCCCGGAGGGGACGTCCCGGGACCGCCTGCGGCGCTCCCGCCTGTATCTGCCGGGGAACGAGCCCAAGTTCATGATCAACGCGGGGCTGCACGCCCCGGACGCGGTGATCCTCGACCTGGAGGACTCGGTCCATCCGGCGGAGAAGGACGCCGCGCGCGTGCTGGTGCGGAACGCCCTCCGGTGCGTCGACTTCCAGGGAGCGGAGCGCATGGTGCGCGTCAACCAGCTCCCCCGGGGGCTGGAGGACCTGGACGAGGTGGTCCCCGAGGCGCCCGACGTGATCCTGGTGCCCAAGGTGGAGAGCGCCGACGACGTCCTGCAGGTGCACGCGCGCATCGAGAGCATCCGCGAGGAGAAGGGCGTCTCCACGCCGGTGTGGATCATGCCCATCCTCGAGTCCGCCCTGGGCATCGAGAACGCGCTCGCCATCGCCTCGGCCACGGACACGGTGGTGGCGTTGACAATCGGGGTGGAGGACTACACCGCGGACCTGGGCGTGCCCAAGACGCCGGAGGGCACGGAGACGGTGTGGGCCAGGAGCCGTCTCGTGAACGCCGCGAAAGCCGCCGGGGTGCAGGCCATCGACTCGGTCTTCGGCGACGTCGCCGACGAGGAGGGGCTGCTGGCGTGGGGCGTGCGCGCCCGGGCCATGGGCTTCGAGGGGATGGGGTGCATCCATCCCCGGCAGATCCGCGTCATCCACCGGGCCTTCGCGCCGTCGCAGGCCGAGATCGACAGGGCACTGGCCGTGGTGGCCGCCTTCCACGACGCGGAGGCGAAAGGGCTGGGCGTGGTGAGCCTGGGAACGAAGATGATCGACCGTCCCGTGGTGCTCCGGGCGCAGCGTCTGGTGGCGCGGGCGCGGGCGGCGGGGCTGATCCCGGGGGAGGGCAAGGCATGAGCGAGCACGACTTCCTCGTGAACGCCGCGGGGCGCCGGGTGCCCAGGGTGGTGAACGGCGTCGAGCAGGTGCCGTACCAGGGCGTGGGAGGCTACGAGCCGAAGGGATCCAAGCACGGGCCACCCATCCGCTCGTGCCGCGACTATCCGGCGGACGGGGACAAGCGCGTCGCCGACCTGAAGACCGCCCTCCAGAAGTGCGGCCTCGAGGACGGCATGACCATCTCCACCCACCACCACCTCCGGAACGGCGACCGCGTGGCGCTCATGGCCCTGCAGGCCGCCGCGGAGCTGGGGGCCAAGGACCTCATGTGGTTCCCCTCGGCGTCCTTCCCGTGCCACGAGCCGGTCATGGAGCTCATGGACCGGGGCGTCGTGCAGCGCATCGAGGGGAGCATGAACGGTCCCCTGGGCGAGTACACGTCCCACGGGAAGATGCGCGGCATGGGCGTGCTCCGCTCCCACGGGGGGCGGTGGCAGGCCGTGCAGGACGGCGAGGTGCACATCGACATCGCGGTCATCGCCGCGCCCACCGCCGACGCCTTCGGGAACGCCGACGGGTCCCACGGCCCCTCGGCGTGCGGCTCCCTGGGCTTCGCGCTGGTGGACTCGCTCTACGCCGACCACGTCATCGTGGTGACGGACAACCTCGTCGACTTCCCGTGCATTCCCTGGCAGATCCAGGGGAACAACGTGGACTATGTCGTCGAGGTGGACTCCATCGGCGACCCGGCCCAGATCGTCTCCGGCACGACGCAGATCACCCGGAGCCCCGACCGGGTCCTCATCGCCGAGTACGTCGCGCGCTTCCTGCGCGACGCCGGCATCATGAGGGAAGGCTTCTCCTTCCAGGCCGGCGCCGGCGGCATCGCGCTGGCGTTCGTGCAGTTCCTGAAGGACATGATGAACGAGGCCGGCGTGAAGGCCCGCTTCGTCCGCGGCGGCTCCACGCAGTTCCTGGTGGACCTGCTGAAGGAGGGCCTCACCGACTACATCCTCGACGGGCAGACCTTCGACCTGGCGGGGGTGGCCTCCATCGCGTCGGACCCGCGGCACGTGGCCACCTCGCCCTTCACGTCCTACAGCTACCACGGCAAGGGCAACTTCGCCTCCATGGTGGACGCGGCGGTGCTGGGGGCCACCGAGGTGGACACGGGCTTCAACGCCAACGTGAACACCCACTCCGACGGCGTCCTCCTCCACGGCATCGGCGGGTGGCAGAACTGCCTCTTCTCGAGGTGCACGATCCTGGCCGTGCCCGCGTTCCGGGACCGCATCCCCGTCATCGTGGACCGCGTGGCCACCCTCACCGGTCCCGGCGAGCTCATCGACGTGGTGGTCACCGAGCGCGGCATCGCCGTCAACCCGAAGCGCGCCGACCTCCTGGAGGCGGTGAAGGGATCGACGCTCCCCATCCGTACCATCGAGGAGATCAAGGCCGAGGTGGAGGGCATCATCGGGGGGAGGCCCGAGCCGCCCCGCCTCACCGACCGGCCGGTGGCGGTCATCAAGTGGGTGGACGGCACCGTCATCGACACCGTCTGGCAGGTGGAGGAGTAGGGACCGGCAGGCTCACCCTCCGGGGGGCTCGCCCCGGCGAGGAACGTCGGCGTCTCGACGCCGGAGACGCCGTCGGCGGTCCGCCTCAGCGGCCCAGAGCCGCCCGGCGCCGCCGGGCCCTCACCACCTCCACGAACACCAGAGCCAGCGCGGCCAGCCACGCCGTCGTGCGGGCCTGCGCGCCTCCCACGAGGACGAAGTCCACCAGGAAGAGCGACGCGACCACGAGGCCGAGGAGGGCCATGGGCACCGCGAAGCGGGAGTACTCCGGGTAGCGGATCTCCACCCCCTCCTCCCTGGCCAGGCGCATGGCGGTGACGTTCGCCGAGGCCCCCGGCACGGTGGCCACCCCGCCCAGGCACACTCCCAGCGCCAGCGCCCACCAGAGGACGTCGGTCTCGCCGCGGATGGTGGGGATGAAGTGGGCCAGGATCGGCACGCTCACCATGACGTAGGGGACGTTGTCGATGATCGCCGAGATCACCGCCGACACCCAGCACGTGGCCAGCGCGGCGAAGAGCAGGGTGTTCCGGTCGCTGAGGCCGAGCGCGTCGCGGACGTACGCCAGGATCCACCCCATGCCCCCGGCGACGGAGGAGGCGAGGCCGGTGTGCACGGCGGCGCCCACCAGGATGAAGAGGAACACGAAGAAGCTCAGCGCGGGCCACTCGATGTCCTTCTCGATGACGCGCAGGATGCCGTGGGCCCGCTCCTCCGCCGTGGGCGCGTGGCGCCGCACGTAGCGCCAATCCTGCACCACCAGCGCCAGGGCGGCACCGATGACCGCCGGCACCGCCACGGGCGTCCCGGTGAGGGATTGGGTGAAGAAGCCCACCGCGATGCCCACGCAGATCACCAGCATCCAGCGGAAGAGGGCGGGATCGCGGAGCTCCGGCTCCTCCACCGTCTCGTCGGGCACCGCGTCGCGGGCGGAGGCGTAGGCGTCGCGGTAGTACCAGGCCGTGTACCACTGCAACAGCACCATCATGACGAGGACGGGAGCGGTCACGTTCCTGATGAAGCCCATGAACGTGAGGCCCGCACCGGACCCGATGATGACGTTGGGCGGGTCGCCGATGAGCGTGGCGGTGCCCCCCAGGTTCGCCGCCAGCACCATGGGCACCAGCAGCGCCACCGGCGCCAGGCGCATGCGCTTGGACAGCCGCATGGCCATGGGGGTCACCCAGACCACCGTCGTGACGTTGTCCAGGAACGCCGACGTGATGGCGGTGGACCACGCCACCAGCCCCGCCGCGGCCTGCGGGCGTCCGCGCGCCCGGCTGGTCAGCCGGGCGACGGCCCACGTGAACCCCCCGGTGGACTTTATGACGCCCACCACGGCCATCATGCCGGCCAGCAGCATGAGCACGTTCAGGTCCACCGCCGCCGCCGCCGCCTCGAAGCTGATGAGGTGGAAGGGCGTGAGGTAGGTCACCACCCACACGAAGCCGACGCACATCATCGACACGACGACGCGGTGGGTCGCTCGCTTCGCCAGCAGGGCGAAGAGGACCAGGAGGACCACCCCTACGATGAGCTGCGACCAGACGTCGGTCGTGCTCGCCAGCGCTTGCTCGGGCATCGACACCTCGGACGGAGTTCGGGCCGAACCTGTGGTCGGCCGCCGGTTCGGGGGGAAGGCTATCCGGGGGTCGGGACTCGCCGCAAGAGAGGTCCGGAGGCGTGGACGAAGGGAGAGCCGACGGGGCTCCGCCGCCATGCTCCCGGGGGCCGGGCCTTGTTCCTGTCCGGATAATAATATAAGTTTGAATTATTGATAAGGTTTTGGACCCCCAGGAGCAGGAGGCTGCCATGGCCAGCAGGACCTGGACACTGGATCCGGCGCACACCTCGGTGGAGCTGTCGGTGAGGCATATGATGTTCACGAAGGTTCGCGGACGCTTCGACGACGTGGAGGGCACGCTGGAGGTGGACGAGGAGCGCCCGGACCGGTCCAAGGTGCACGTGCAGATCGGCACGGCGTCCATCGACACCGGGGTGGGGGACCGCGACAAGCACCTCCGCTCCGCGGACTTCCTCGACGCGGACAAGCACCCGACGCTGACGTTCGAGAGCAAGCGGATCGAGGGTGCGGTGGACCAGGAAGGCGACCGCTTCCGGGTCGTCGGCGACCTCACCATCCGGGGCACGACCCGGGAGGTGACGCTGGACGTGGTGTACGCCGGCCGCCGCCGGGACCCCTGGGGAAACCAGCGGGCCGGCTTCGAGGCGACCACGAAGATCGACCGGCGCGAGTGGGGCCTGACGTGGAACCAGTCGCTGGAGACCGGCGGCATCCTCGTCGGGAACGAGGTCTCCATCGAGCTGGGCGTACAGGCCGTGCTGAAGGAGGCCGGCGAGCGGGAGGAGGCGCACGCGATGGCCTGATCTCCGGCGCGTGTCCCGGAGAACCGCGCGAGGCGGGGACCCGGGACGCGTCGTGCGCCGCGCGCCTGATGGACCGGCGGCCCCTCGCCACCGCGGGGGGCCGCCTTGCTTCGTGCGCCGGGCGGGGCAGGTCCCGGCGTCACCCGCCATCCCCTCCCCCCGCACCTTGACGCGTGCACCCCCGCCCCGGTATACCGGTAGCGGCCGACCCTCCCGAGTCGTTCCCTCTTCCGCCGTCGTTCATCCAGAAGGAGCGCGCGTGAGCACACGATCGGACAGCGCCGCCATGCCGGTGGCCGAACTCACCATTCGCGGTCTCATCCTCGGCGTCATCATCACGGTGATCTTCACCGCGGCGAACGTCTACTTCGGCCTCAAGGCCGGCATCACGTTCTCCACGTCGATCCCCGCCGCCGTGATCTCCATGGCGATCCTGCAGGCCTTCCACGACGCGACGATCCAGGAGAACAACATCGTGCAGACGGTGGCGTCGGCCGCCGGCACGCTGTCCGCCATCATCTTCGTGCTCCCCGGCCTCATCATCGTCGGCTGGTGGACCGGCTTCCCGTTCTGGATCTCCTTCGCCATCTGCGCCGCCGGCGGCATCCTGGGAGTGATGTACACGATCCCGCTGCGGCGGGCGCTGGTCACCGACTCCCCCCTCCCCTATCCCGAGGGCGTGGCGTGCGCCGAGGTGCTCAAGGTGGGCGCGGGCGAGGAGGGGCACGACGCCAGCGAGGCCGTGGAGACCAGCGGCGCGGGGCTGAAGGCCGTGGTGTGGGGAAGCGTCATCTCGGCGGTCTTCTACGTCGTCGTGCAGACGAGGTTCTTCGCCAGCGACGTCGCCCAGTACTTCCACGTGGGCAGCACCAGGACCTCCGCCACCGGCTTCGACTTCGCCCTCTCCTTCGCGCTCTTCGCCATCGGCCACCTGGTGGGGCTCTCCGTGGGCATCGCCATGCTGGTGGGCGCCCTCATCGGCTGGGGGTGGGGGGTGCCGCACTTCACCCTGCTCCATCCCGTCGCCGGCCTGGCGGCGGACGTGGCCCAGGGCGGGTGGAGCCACTACGTGCGCTTCGTGGGCGCCGGCGCCATCGGCGTCGCCGCCATCTGGACGCTGGGCACGCTGGTCAAGCCCGTGGTGGCCGGCCTCGCCGGGGCGCGGGCGGCCTCGCGGGTGCGCAAGGCCGGCCAGGCGGATACGCTGCCGCGCACCGAGCGGGACATCCCCATCGGCACGGTGGGCCTGGTCTCCCTCATCTGCCTGATCCCCGTCACCTGGCTCTTCTGGCACTTCGCCGAGGGGAGCGGCCTGGGCGCCCACGCCCTGCTGCTGAGCGTGGGCGGCGCGATCTTCGTGGTGGTCATGGGCTTCCTGGTGTCCACGGTGTGCGGGTACATGGCCGGCCTCATCGGCTCGTCCAACAGCCCGCTGTCGGGAATCGGCATCCTGGTGGTGGTGGTGGCGGCGCTGCTCCTGGTCCTGGGCGTCAAGGCGGCGATGCCGGCCTCGGCGGGCCAGGCGCTGGTGGCCTTCGCGCTGTTCGTGACCTCGGTGGTGTTCGCGGTGGCGTCCATCGCCAACAACAACCTCCAGGACCTGAAGACCGGCCAGCTGGTGGACGCCACGCCGTCGGCGCAGCAGTGGGCGCTGGTGATCGGCGTCCTCGCCGGCGCGGTGATCATCCCGCCGGTGCTGAACCTGCTCAGCCACGCCTACGGCTTCCTGGGCGCCCCCGGCGTCGACCCGGCGCGGGCGCTGCCGGCGCCCCAGGCGGGGCTGATCTCCGCGCTGGCCCAGGGCGTGATCCAGAACAACATCGACTGGAGCCTCATCGCCATCGGCGGCGCCATCGGGGCCGCGAGCATCGTCTTCGACGAGCTCCTGGGCAAGGTGACGAAGTCCTGGCGCCTGCCGCCCCTGGCCGTGGGCCTCGGCATCTACCTGCCCACGTCCACCACGCTCATGGTGGTGGTGGGGGCCGTCGTCGGCTGGTGGTTCAACACCCGTGCGGACCGCACGGCGCCGAAGCCCGAGGCCACCAAGCAGCTCGGCGTGCTGCTCTCCTCGGGGCTCATCGTGGGCGAGAGCCTGCTGGGCGTGGTCTTCGCCGCCTTCGTGGCGTTCTCGGGGAAGGCCTACCCCATCGCGGTGGTGGGGGAGGGCTTCTCCACCGCCGCCGCCTGGATCGGCGGGATCGTCTTCGTGGCGACGGTGGTGGTGATGTACCGCTGGATCGAGAGGCTGGGGCGGGCCTGACTCGGCGGCGCCGCGACGCGGGAGACCCGGGAAACGCGGGAAACGCGGGAAAGCCGGGGAACCCGGGCCGTCACGGGGCGGGAGGAGGGGCGCGGAGCCCCCTCCTCCCGCCCGCGTGCTCTACTTCCCTACGACGAAGAGCCAGGACGCCTTGATGGGCCCCCGGACGAAGCGGCGGCGACGACCGCCCGCGGGGGGCTGCTGGGCGTTGGCCGGCGCCGGCCCGAACTCGGGCGTGAACGTGTAGGCCAGGTGCCGCGTCGGATCCACGGCGATGGTGCGCGCGCCCCGCATGGTCTCCACCGTGGCCACCACCGTGTACTTGTTCGGCGAGTCCTCGTGGGCGATGGTGATGGTCCCCGTGGACGGCTCCGCCGAGGCGCCTTCCCGCCCCCGCCCGAAGCTCCCGCCGCCCGGCGTGTAGATGAGCTTCTGCGACGGATCCCAGCCGATGGCGTCGGGGCCGGGGCCGATGGGGATCTGCGCCACCACCTTACCCGACATGGCGTCCACCACCACGGTCCAGCCGTTGTGGCACGCGGAGAAGAGCCGGTTGGTCCCGCGGTCGAGGGCGAGGCCGCTGGGGCCCTCGCCCGGCGCCAGGGGCCAGGAGGCGATGACCTTGAGGGTCTTGGTGTCCACCACCTGGATCAGGCTCTTGTCCTCGATGTTGATGTAGAGCATCCCCTTGCCGTTGGCCACCGCTCCCTCCGGCGCGCCGGCGAGCATCACCTTGCCCACCACCTTCCCCGTGGCGGCGTCGATGGCGACGCTGCTCCCCGGGTCGCGGGAGTGGTCCATGGTGAAGATCCGGTCGGTGGCGTCGTCGTACGCGATGCCGTCGAGGCCGGGGGTGTGCGTGTCGATGCGGCCCTCCACCGCCAGCGTCTTCATGTTGAACATGGTGACCGTGGAGTCACCGCCGTCGGTGATGAAGCCCCGCTCGTGCTTCCGCGCGAACGCCACGCCGTGCACGCCGGGCGTGTCGGGGATGTTCCCCACGACCTTGCCCGTCGCCCCGTCGACGACCATGACATGGGTGCCGCGCGTGACATAGACGCGGTTCGTGGCGGGGTCGACGTTCAGGTAGTCGAAGAAGCCCTCACCGCCGATGTCGTACTTGTGCAGGACGTGGAACGTCTGCGCTCGCCCGGCGGACGGCAGCGCCAGCAACGGCGCGAGCAGCGCCGCCGCCAGCATGGATGCGCGTACACGTATTGTCATCGTGCTCCTCCCGGCCCTCTGCGGGCTCTCAGGTGACAGCTGTTCTCTTCGCTCGGTCCAGACCGTCCCCCCCGCGTCGTCGAGCCGGCGGGGCGGACGGCCCCAGCCAGGGGCCCTGTCCAGGCCGTCCGGAGAGTAGCCCTCCCCACCTTGCTCCCGGATGACGGGAGGCGCCCCCGCCCCCGCCGTCTCCGCCTAGCTTCGGCGTAGTCGCGTGCCGACGGCCGTGGGCATGGGCCTGGCCGAGGCCCGAGGACGGCATCGCGCGGCGGCGGGCCTTCACGAACCGGGCCGGTGCCGCTCCACCTGCCGCTGCATCATCCGCACCAGCTCCGCGTCGGTGAAGGGCTGCCACCCGTGGGGCTTCATGGGCCTCCCGTACTCGAACGTCCCCGCGTAGTGCGGGTTCGTGGTGTGCGCGAAGAAGTCCTGGAGCCGGTACACGGCGAGGTTCAGGTAGTACGTGTCCATGTCGCCCACGTAGACGTGGATCTTGTCCACGAGGTCGGGGCCGATCTTCGTCCAGTTCTTCGCGAGATAGGCGCGCAGATCGTATCCGTGGTCGCGCATGTACTCGGCCACGGCGTGGTCGATGTGGCCCGTGCGCTTGTTCCAGAGCTCCTCCGGATACCCGTCCGGGCCCACCGGACCGTAGACGGCGTCCCACGCGTTCATCTGCTGGGCCGAGCGCCCGTGGCTCCCCAGCACGGCCTCCAGCTGGCTCATCTGGCGCATGGTGGTGTGGGGCTGGCCGTCGGGGGAGCGCATCATGTACCGCTCCGGCACCCACCACCCGCTCTCGTTGGGGACGAAGGCGCTGGTGTCCGTGTAGGCGTTCGTGAGCTGGTAGTTGCGGAAGTCCACCGGGTCCGGGTAGAGCGTCCAGGTGCCGCCGAAGAACTTCGGGTGGAAGACCTGGAGGGCGAGGGACTCCCAGCCGCCGGTGGAGCCGCCGGTGAGGAGCCGGGCCCAGGGCTGGCGGATCATGCGGAAGTGCCCTTCCAGGTACGGGATCAGCTCCTGGATGAGCGCGTCGCCATAGGGGCCGTCGTTGGCGGAGTTCACCGCGTACGAGTCGTCGAAGTACGGCGTGGGGTGCTGGAAGGTCACCGCGATCATGCGCGGCATCGAGTCGCTCATCCACTCCTGCGCGAACTCGTAGCCGCCCTCCCGGGCGGTCATGCGCAGGCGCGCGGCCCTGCGCTGCGGCGACTCGGGGCGCCCGTCGGGGTTGAAGCCGAAGGGGGCGCGCAGGCCGAAGTGCCCCTGCACGTAGATGGTGGGATACGAAGAGTCGGGGTGCTCGTCGTATCCCTTCGGCAGGAGCACCGTGGCGCCGAGATACACGGGGTGGCCCCAGAACCTCGTCAGCATCGGGCTCTGGATCTTGATGTGCTTCACCCACTTCGTGTCCGCCGGCATGGCGATGGGCGGGAGCACCCGGTCGGTGACGAGCTTCACGTCGAAGCCGGCCGCCGGGTCCAGGTGCACCCGCCGGACAGCGCTCACCAGGTTCCCCGGCGAGCGCTGGAAGTTCTGACCCTCCCAGTGGTCCATGTGCGCCCAGATGGTGTGGCCGTCGGCGCGGTGGAACTCGGTGTAGACGTTGATGAGCGCCTGAACCCAGTAGTCGCCCGCCGGCAGGTCCTTCAGCGAGGCGAGGGGGAAGCCCAGCGTGCGGACGTCCACGACCGCGGGCTTTCCCGGCGCCAGGGCGTCCACGTCCACGCCGAAGAAGGGCACGCTGTTGTAGTACGAGCCCGCCTGGAAGCGGGGCGCGGGCGCGCTGTCCCGGGAGATGAACACGAAGGCCCGTCCGGTGATGGGCCCGGCGTGCGCCGACGCCGGGAAGGAGACCTCGAGCTGCTGGGCGCCCAGGCACGGGGAAAGGAACGGCGACGAGAAGACGAGCGCCGCCGCCACGGAGGCGAGACGACGCTGGCGGTGCGGGGCGGACGGGCCCATGATCCCTCCCGGGACACGAGAACGTGGTATGATTCGTAGAGTCGGTGGGGATCACGGTAGGGGTCGGTGCCCGGAACGCAACCGAACGGCGGCGGCGACCGTCCAACTCCAGTGAACGCCTCGGGGCTTCGGGGACGGGAAATGGGGAAGCGGACCAGTCATCTGTGGCGCGAATTGCGCCGTCGGCGGGTCGTCACCACGGCGGCCGGCTACGCCGCCACGGCCTTCGTGCTGCTGCAGCTCGCGGAGATCATCTTTCCCGCGTTCGGTGTGGGGGAGGGCGGGCTCCGGGTGCTCCTGGCCGTTCTTCTCGCCGGTTTCCCCCTGACGGTGGCGCTCTCGTGGGTCTTCGACGTCACCCGCTCGGGGGTCCGCGTCACACCGCCCGCGGAGGGAGAGGGCGACGCTCGCGTCCCGGCTCCCCGCCCCCTCGTCCTCGGGTCGGTGCTGCTCATGGCGGCGGGGCTGGCGTGGGGCGGTTGGTGGGTGGTGCGGGCGGCCAATCCGGCGGACGCCACTCCGGAGGGCATCCGCTCCATCGCGGTGCTCCCCTTCAAGGACCTGAGCGAGGCCGGCGACCAGACCTATCTGGGCGACGGCCTGGCGGAGGAGATCCTCAACAGGCTGGCCGGCGTGGACAGCCTGCAGGTGGCGGCCCGGACGTCGTCGTTCGCGTTCCGGGACCGCAATCAGGACGTGCGCGACATCGGCCGGCAGCTCAACGTCGCCGCGGTCCTCGAGGGAAGCCTGCGGCGGAGCGGCAACCACGTACGGATCACCGCCCAGCTCATCGACGCGCGCACGGGCTTCCACCTCTGGTCCCAGGACTTCGATCGCGAGGTCGACAACCTCTTCGCGGTCCAGGACACGGTGGCCGGGGCGATCGTGAGGGAGCTCACGGGGCATCTCGCCCTCCCCGGACGCGCCGCCCGGAGGCCGGTACCCCCTGCGGCCCAGGAGGCCTACTGGCAGGCGCGCGCGCAGCTGAGCCGCCGCGACGCGTCGGTGATTCCGCAGGCCATCTCCCTGTTCCAGCAGGCGGTGAGCATCGATCCCGACTACGCGGCCGCGTATGCCGGCCTCGCCGACTCGTACGCCCTCATGCCCGTGCTCATGCAGTCCATGGCACCCGGAGAGGCGCTGGCGCAGGCGGAGCAGTGGGCCCGCAAGGCCATCGAGCTGGACAGCACCCTCGCCGACCCGTGGGCGTCCCTGGGGCTCGTGCACGCCCTGCACCAGGACCGCGTCGAGGCGCTGGACGCGTTCGCCCGGGCCCTCCGACTGAACCCCTCCTACGCGCCTGCGCTGCACTGGCGTGCCAACGTGCTGGCCGACATGGGACAGCTCGTGCCGGCGAGGCGCGACGCCGAGAAGGCCGCCCGCCTGGACCCGCTGTCCGCCTCGGTGGCCACCGACCATGCCGCCATCCTGTTCTGGAGCGGAGACGTCGAGGCCGCCGGCGTCGAGGTGGAGCGGGCCCTGGACCGGGACTTCAGCTACCGACCTGCCATCTTCCTCGACGCCCTGCTGGCCCTCGAGCAGGAGCGCGAGCTTCCCTTGAGGATGTCCCTGGCGCAGTGGGCGGTGCTGTGCGGCCTGCCCTCCGATGCCGTTCCGCACCTGGCGGAGGCCATGCTGGCGTATCGGAGGACGGGAGAGGCGGCGTCCCCACCTCCGGAGCTTCGGGGCCTCGAGCCCCGGCCGGGCGTGCTGTCGTCGGGCACGCTGGCGGCCCTGTACGCGCTCGTGGGCGACCGTGAGCAGATGATCACGTGGCTCCGCCGCGCGGTGGAGGACGGCTCGTGGGCCGAGGAATACCTGGCCGTGAATCCGATCTACGAGCCCTTCCGCGGCGACCCGGAGTTCAGGGAGATCGTCGCGGAGCTGGGATAGGGCGGGTGGTTCGCCGGAGAGATCCGGCGACGGCCTCCGCGCCGCCTGCCGGCGTTACTCGGCGTCGGCCTCGGCGGGATGCGACCTGCGGTAGCGCCGGTACGCCCAGAACGAGAGGGCCAGGACGGCGAGGCCGAGGCCCGCGCCCAGGACCACGAGGACGACCTTGATGGCCAGGGCGACGAAGCCCATGAGCCACGCGGCGATGGGCGCCAGCAGGATCTTCAGGGCCTCCAGGAGGAGGAAGCCGATGAGGCCCGATACCGTCAGGGTCGCTGCGAACTTCATCATGATCTCGCGTCCGGTTGCGGGCTGGAGAGGGCCGGCGTCTCACCTGGTTCTACGCTAGCGGGTACCGCGGTGTTTCGCACGGGGGCCCGAGGGAGCCGGACCACGGGGCGCCGGCGGCCACCTGGCCGCCGGCACTCCCGAAACTCCCGAACGTCAACGCCAGAGCGAGCACCGAAGCGAGAACCGTACTGGGCATCGCCGCCTTCTCCTCGATGGAGGTCTCGCTCAGGCGAGGTCGAAGCGGTCCGCGTTCATCACCTTGGCCCAGGCCGCCACGAAGTCGCGCACGAACTTCTTCTGCGCGTCGTCCTGCCCGTAGACCTCCGCGATGGCGCGGAGCTGCGAGTTCGAGCCGAAGACGAGATCGACGCGGGTGGCGGTCCACTTCAGCTTGCCCGTCGCCCGGTCACGCCCCTCGAACTCGTCCTCGGAGGTCGCCTTCCACTCGGTGCCCATGTCCAGGAGGTTGACGAAGAAGTCGTTGGTGAGCGCCTCGCGGCGGTGGGTGAAGACGCCGTGCCGGGACCGGCCCACGTTGGCGTTCAACACGCGCATTCCGCCCACGAGCACCGTCATCTCCGGGGCGGTGAGCGTCAGGAGCTGCGCCTTGTCCACCAGCAGCTCCTCGGCCTTCACGGAGTACCTGGCCTTCTGGTAGTTGCGGAACCCGTCCGCGACGGGCTCCAGCACCGCGAAGGCGTCCACGTCGGTCTGCTTCTGGGTGGCGTCCGTGCGTCCCGGCGTGAAGGGCACCTTCACGCGATGTCCGGCGTTCTTCGCCGCCTCCTCCACGGCCGCGCACCCGCCGAGGACGATGAGGTCGGCCAGCGACACCTGCTTGACCTGTTTGCCTCTCTTGAGCTGCTTGCCCTTGCCGCGCTTCTGCGCGGCGTTGAATGCCTTCTGCACGCCCTCGAGGGCCTTCAGCACCCTCGCCAGCCGGCGGGGCTGGTTGACCTCCCAGCCCTTCTGCGGCGCGAGACGGATGCGCGCCCCGTTGGCCCCGCCGCGCTTGTCGGAGCCGCGGAACGTCGAGGCCGAGGCCCAGGCGGTGGAGACCAGGTCGGAGACGGAGAGCCCCGTGGCGAGGATCCTGGCCTTCAGGTCGGCGATGTCGGCGGCGCCGACGAGCTTGTGGTCCACCGCCGGCACCGGGTCCTGCCAGATCAGCTCCTCTTCCGGGACCTCCGGGCCCAGGTAGCGCGAGCGCGGGCCCATGTCGCGGTGGGTCAGCTTGAACCACGCCCGGGCGAAGGCGTCGGCGAGCTCCTCGGGGTGCTCGTGGAAGTGGCGCGCGATGGGCTCGTAGATGGGGTCCATGCGCATGGCCATGTCCGCGTCGGTCATGATGATGGGGACCCGCCTCGACGCATCGTCGGCGGCCGGCGCCATGTTGCTGTCGGTGTGCACCTTCGGCGTCCACTGCCACGCGCCCGCCGGGCTCTTCGTCAGCTCCCACTCGTTGCCGAAGAGCATGTCCAGGTAGCTGTTGTCCCACTGCGTGGGGGTCGGCGTCCAGCCGCCCTCCAGGCCGCTGCCGATCTGGTCACCCCCCTTGCCGCTGCCGTAGCGGCTCCTCCAGCCCAGGCCCTGCTCCTCGATGCCGGCGGCCTCCGGGGCGGGCCCCACCAGCGCCGCATCACCGGCGCCGTGGCACTTGCCGAAGGTGTGGCCGCCCACGGTGAGCGCCACGGTCTCGTAGTCGTTCATCGCCATGCGCGCGAACGTCTCCCGGACCTCCCGGCCGGACGCCACCGGATCCGGCTTGCCGCCCGGCCCTTCCGGGTTCACGTAGATGAGGCCCATCTGCACGGCGGCGAGGGGGTTGTCCAGGTCCCGCTCGCCGGTGTGGCGCGCGTCGCCGAGCCACTCGGTCTCCGATCCCCAGTAGGTGTCCTCCTCGGGCTCGTAGACGTCGGCACGACCGCCGCCGAAGCCGAAGGTCTTCAGGCCCATGGACTCCAGGGCGCAGTTGCCGGCGAGGATCATGAGGTCGGCCCAGGAGATCTTGTTGCCGTACTTCCGCTTGATGGGCCAGAGCAGCCTACGCGCCTTGTCCAGGTTCACGTTGTCGGGCCAGCTGTTGAGGGGCGCGAAGCGCTGCTGCCCGGAGCCCGCTCCGCCGCGGCCGTCGCCGATGCGGTAGGTGCCCGCGCCGTGCCACGCCATGCGGATGAAGAGGGGCCCGTAGTGACCATAGTCCGCCGGCCACCAGTCCTGCGAGTCGGTCATGAGGGCGTAGAGGTCCTTCTTCACGGCCCCGAGGTTCAGCTTGGCGAACTCCTCCGCGTAGTCGAAGGCCCCGCCCATGGGATTGGACCCGGGACCGTTCTGCCGCAGGATCTTCAGGTTCAGCTGGTGCGGCCACCAGTCCCGATTCGACCTCATCTCGCTGCCCGTGTGCACCACCGGGCACTTGCCCGCGTCCTTGTCGGCCTTTGCGCTCATCTTCTGTCCACCTCGGAGAGGGATTGCACGTTGCTATGATCGGTGACGTCGTGGGTCACGATGCGCCCTCGGCGTGCATGCGCCGCTCGTGACTCGAGAATCGGGGGCTTCCGTCGCTCGGGGTCCCGGCCGACTCCCGGGCGCATCTGGCGCATACGCCCCGGACCTCGACGTGGGCGCTCAGCACCCGGCCGAGACGGTTCACGGAGTCGGGAATGCTCAGGGCGTCGAGGTCGCTGCTCTCGAAGTCCAGCACCTGGCCGCATCGGACGCACAGGTAGTGGTGATGATGCTCCGGGTTCGCGTCGAAGCGGACGCTCCCCTGCCGGGGACCCAGGGTCGTGAGGAGCCCGAGGTCCGTGAGCAGCCAGAGCGTGCGGTAGACCGTGTCCAGGGACACGGTGGGCATGCTCCGCCGTACCGCCTTGTAGACCGCCTCCGCGCTGGGGTGCTCGGCGCTGGAGGCGACGGCGCGGAAGATCTCCAGGCGCTGGTGCGTGAGCTTGACGCCCGCCCCCCTGGCCACCGACTTGAACCGCTCGATGCGCCGCTCGACCTCGTGCCGATCCACTGTCACGTAGGATTCCTAATTAGGAATTATTCGTAGCTCGGACTCTAGCGCAGGCCTAAGGGGGGCGCAACCGGGATCTCCAACGCGGCGGCCCGGCCGGCCACCGGCTCGGCGGTCGCGGCGACGGATCCTCAGGCTCCCTTGTGATCCCACGCGCTCCTGGGGAGGTTACAGGCTCGTCCGAAACCAAGCACGAAACGCCCCAGAGCCCACCATGCCCGATCCAGTCGTCGAGTGCGTGCCGAACTTCTCCGAAGGCCGTGACGCCGGAGTCCTGAAGGAGATCACCAACGCCGTGGAGGCCGTCTCCGGAGTGAAGCTCCTGGACGTCGATCCGGGGGCCAACACCAACCGGACGGTGGTCACCTTCGTGGGCCCGCCGCCGGCGGTGGAGGAGGCGGCGTTCCGCGCCGTCGCCCGGGCGGCGCAGCTCATCGACATGAGGAAGCACCACGGCGAGCACCCGCGCATGGGGGCCACCGACGTGGTGCCCTTCGTGCCGGTGGCCGGCATCACCATGGAGGAGTGCGCGGAGATGGCGCGCCGCGTGGGCAAGCGCATCGGCGAGGAGCTGGGCATCTCCGTCTACCTGTACGAGCACGCCGCGTCGAGGCCCGAGCGCAGGAACCTGTCGCGTGTACGCTCCGGCGAGTACGAGGGGATGGCGGAGAAGCTCAAGGACCCGGAGTGGAAGCCCGACTTCGGCCCCACCGAGCTGAACGCCGGGGCCGGCGTCACCGCGGTGGGCGCCCGGGAGTTCCTCATCGCCTACAACATCGACCTGAACACCACCGACCGTCGCTACGCCAACGAGATCGCGTACATGCTGCGGGAGCGCGGGCGCTGGAAGCGCAAGGGCAACACCGAGCCCTTCTACTACAAGGGCGAGATCGTACGCTTCCCTGCCGACGGCAAGTACCCGTGCGGGCCGTGCGACTTCGTGGGCGACTCCTTCGAGGAGCTGGAGAGGCACTACGAGGAGGTGCACGGCGGCGACCTGCGCCAGCGCTACGAGGCGCTGGAGATCGACCCCGCTCACCCCGCCGGGCCCGTCTTCACCGACGGCATGTTCAAGGACGTGAAGGCCATCGGCTGGGTCATCGACGCCTACAATCGGGCCCAGGTCAGCATCAACCTCACCAACTACAAGGTGAGCCCGCCCCACGCGGTGCTGGAGGCCGCCCGGGAGGAGGCGCGCAAGCGCGGCATCGGCATCACCGGCTCCGAGCTGGTGGGGGTGATCCCCTTCGAGGCCATGCGGCAGGCGGCGCGCTTCTACCTGAAGCGCATGATGAAGTCCACCGGACTGCCGGTGCCGGACCTCATGGAGACCGCCGTCCAATCCATGGGCCTCCGGGACGTGGCGCCCTTCGACGCCGGGGAGAAGGTCCTGGCGATGCCCACCGTGGAGGGCCCGCTGACGCTCCGGCCCACGTACGACTTCGTGGACGAGGTGAGCCGGGACACGCCGGCGCCCGGCGGCGGGTCGGTGGCGGCGCTGGCGGGGGCGCTGGGCGGCGCGCTGGCCGCCATGGTGGCGAACCTGAACGTGGGGAAGGGCAGCTTCGACGCCCACTACGACACGCTCTGCTCCATCGCAGAGCGGGCCCAGGAGGTGAAGGACGCCCTCGTGTTCGCGGTGGACGAGGACACCCGCGCCTTCGACGACGTGCTGGCGGGCATGCGCATGCCCCAGGACTCGGAGGAGGAGAAGGCGGCGCGGGCGAAGGCCATCCAGGTCGGGTACCGGAAGGCCACCCTGGTGCCGCTGGGCACGGTGGAGTCGTGCCTGGGGGCCATGAAGCTCTGCGAGGAGATGGCGGCGCTGGCCCCGGCGGCGATGATCAGCGACGTGGGCAGCGGCGCCCTTCTGGGCCACGCCGGCCTCAAGGCCGCCGGCTACAACGTGCGCATCAACCTGCCCAGCATCACCGACGAGGCGTTCAAGGCGGACGTGAGCGGGAAGCTCGACGCCTTCCTGAAGGAGGGCGCCGAAGTGGCGGCGCGGGTGGAGGCCAGGGTGGAGGGGGCGCTGGGCGGGAAGGGCTAGCCGCGGGCCGCTCAGCCCGCGAAGACCCGCGCGAGAAAGTCGATGACCGCCGGCGACACGACCTCCGGATACTCGGCCTGCGGATAATGTCCGGCACCCTGCACCATGAGCACGTCGCCGTGGAGGCGGTCGGCCACCAGGCGCGCCTCGGCGGCGGCATCGGGGAAGTCCGGATCGTCGGTGCCCATGACGACCAGCGTCGGCACCCGGACTTCCTGCATGCGCGCCTCCGCCGGCGCATGCGACGTCCGCGTGGTGGCCACGAACGCCTTGGAGTGCCCCGGCTTCCGGAGGCTGTCACGAATCCGGTCGCGATGGTCCTCGAAGTCGTCGGGCCGCCGGCCGGGGAAGAGCCGCGGATACCACGCCAGCCAGGCAGCGCGGACCCACGGCCTCATCATGGCGACGCGGAACATCAGCTCCATGGTCTTTCCCACCGGCACCTGGCGCACGAACGGACCGATGAGCACCAGGCCGGCCACGCGCTCCGGGGCGTCGGCGGCGGCCAGCACCGCCGCGCCGGCCCCCATGGAGTTGCCCACCACCACCGCCGGGGCCCGCTCCTCCTCGAGGAGGGCCACCACGTCGGAGCCCGCGGCCACGTCGTCGTACGAGGAGAAGAAGGCGTCGCTGTCGCCGTGACCGCGGAGGTCCATGGCGACGACCCGGTACCCCGCCTCCGTCAGCGCCGGCGCGAGGAAGCGGTAGGACGATCGCAGCTCGCCCATGCCGGGCACGCACACGACGGTGGGACCCGTACCCGTGACGTCGTAGGCGATCCTGCCTTCCGGGCGAGTCAGGTACCGTGTCCGCTCCGTACGAGGATCCATGACGACCTCCACAGGTACCGCAGGATACACCGAAGCACGCTACGCGCACCGGGGCGGGCGGCGGCGTGCAGGCATGGGGCTTCTCGCTCCAATAGTCATGGATGGCACGCGCGACGCAACCGACGCCCGAGGACGTTCGCCGGGAATCACAGCGAGCGACGGCTCCGCGACGGCGCATGCGGGTAAGGCACCGCATGGTCACGGATGCCGCCGGCCTCGCCTCGTTCGCCATGCGCTTCGTCACGCACGTGCGCATCGGTGGGGCGCAGGATGTGGGAGCGTCGGCCGCGCCGGCCCTCCGCGTCGGCGATCCACCCCACCCGAGTGAAGCTTCTCCTTCGGCCCGCCGCATTGGCGACGCGCCTGAGGCGGGAGCGTCCTCCGCGCCGGCCCTGCTCACCGGCGACGCGTGGGCCGCAACCGAGTCGGATGCGCCCGGGACGCTCCCCCCGGATCTCCACGCCTCCATGACCCTCCTCAAGCTCCCGGACCGGCGCGTGGGCGTTACCTGCCAGCACGTCCTGGCGGCGTATCGGGAGAGACGGGCTCGGGATTCCGCGTGGGCCTTCCAGGTCGGCGGCGTGACTCTGGATCCCGAGGAGCGGCTCCTGGCGGAGGAGCGCCTCCTGGACCTGGCGATCCTGGACCTGGAGGGACTGCAGGGACCGGAGGGACTGGAGGGACCGGAGGGACTGGAGGGACTGGAGGGACTGCAGGGCGTGGGGGCCGGAGCGCTCTCCGGGTCGGGGCGCGCCACGAGGTTCTTCGAGCCGGACGCCTGGCCCCTGGGGAGCGCCGAGGCGGGGGAGCTCGTGGGCCTGGGCGGGTACGGCGTAACGAGGGTCATCGACGCGGGTGCGGAGAACATCGTGTGCGAGATCGCCGGGGCGTCCGGTGCCTCCGCGTCCGGTGCCTCCACGGCCGGCACCCTCCCGAGCGGCACGGTCACGGCCGGCACTCCTCCTGGCGCTGTGCCATCGGCCGCCCTCGTCGCGTTGGGCGGGCTCAGCGGAGGCCCCGGGTTCGTCCAACGCGAGTCCGGGATCCGCCTGGCGGGCGTGGTGTTCGCGGCGGCCCGGTCCGGTGCCTACCTGAGGCTGAGACCGGCGCGCTTCATACGGCGGGACGGGACCCTGCTCCCCAGAGGTACCGTGTAGGCTGCGCGCCTGGGGCCAGGAAAGCGCCGCAGTACGAGAAAGCGCCGCGCGGCAGAGGGTCGGAGTGCTTCAGCCGCCCCACAGTGGACCCCCCGCCCTCAGACGATGCGCAGCGACCGCAGGCGGTTCAGCGCCGCCGCCAGCTCGTGGCGCCGGAACGCGGAGAGGTCGCCGGGGCGGCGGTCGTCCAGGGCGTCGAGCCCCCGCTCCTCGAGCAGCGCCTCGACGGCGTCCAGGAGCGCGGCTACGGTGCGTGACCCCCCACCGGACAGGGCCGACCCGCCCGGGGACTCCGAGCGGGCGTGGAGCTCCGGGCCACCGGCGGGCTGCGAGCGGCCCGGAGGAAACGGGAGACCCGGGGCCAGGGCCAGGGCGCGGCCGATGGCGTTGATCTGGCTCCGGGACACGACCTGCTCCACCGCGCCCAGGTCCACGGTCCCGCGGCCGAAGAGGAGAGTGCGCAGGTCCGGCACCTTCACGTGGACGTCCCGCCGGCCGCGGCGCGCGTCCAGGCAGCGCGTATCCACCACGCGCGCCTCGGGGAGGCGGAGGGGCGGCCCCGCCTCGGGCGTGCGCCCCGTGGGGTGCGCGCTGGCCACGTCCCCGGCGGCGTCCGTCACGTCGTGCGGCTCGTAGCGGCGCATGGCGACGACCGTGTCCGCAACGTCGAGGTAGTCCCCGCTCCCGCCCAGGACCAGCACCGTGCTCACGCCCAGCGCGCGGTGGAGCTCCCGCACCCGGTCGACGAAGGGTGTGATGGGCTCCCCCTCCTTGGGCACCAGGGCCTGCATGCGCCGGTCGCGGATCATGAAGTTGGTGGCCGACGTGTCCTCGTCGATGAGCAGCGTGCGCGCGCCGGACTCCAGGGCCTCGACGATGGTGGCGGCCTGGCTGGTGGAGCCCGACGCGTTGGGCGTGGTGAACGCGTGGGTGTCCTGGCCGAAGGGGAGGCCGTCGATGAAGCAGGAGATGTCCACCCGCGTCACCGCGCGCCCGTCCTCCGCCCGCACCTTCACGGTGTCGGCGTCCGCCACCACGCGCTCGCGGCCGTCGCCGGGACGGTGGTTGTAGACGCCGGCCTCCAGGGCGCGCAGGAGCGTGCTCTTGCCGTGGAAGCCGCCGCCCACCACCAGGGTGACGCCCGCGGGGACGCCCATGCCCGTCAGGGTGCCGGCGTTGGGCGCCTCCAGCGTGACCCGGAGCGACTCGGGTGAGTTGAAGAGGACGACGCCTTCCCCCTCCAGCGGGCGGTCGTCGACGCCGCTCCGCCGGGGAAGCGACGCGCCGTCGGCGACGAACGCGATGAGGCCCTCGGCCGCCAGGGAGGCGCGCAGGTGCTCGGCGTCCTCGTTGACCTCGGCGTGGCGGAGGATCTCCGCCGGGTCGTGGGCGGAGGCCAGGAGCGCCGTGCGGACGAGGTGCGGAACCGTGACCGTGAGGAGCCGGGCCCCCTCCCGGCCGAGGATACGCCGGCCCCCCGCCGGCAACCCCACCCCGAAACGGGCCTCGACGACGCCGGCCCCGTCCACCTGCACGGCGGTCTGGGCCAGGACCTCCTGACCCGGCGTCTCCACGTCGATCTCGCCGCTCCGGCCGCTCCCCCGTACCCGGGGCGCCTCCCGGGCGGCGCCTCCCAGGGCGCGGGCCAGGAACGCGGCGGTGCCCAGGGCGCGGACGCGGCTCCCGTACGACGCCTCCGGCAGCCGCGCCACCTCCGGAGGCACCACCACCCGCACGCGGGTGGGCGCCGCGAAGGGATCCCCCTGGACGTGGTCGACGTGCAGGGTGAAGTCCTCGAAGGCCCAGCTTCCGCCTACGGCCCCGTAGGCCTTGTAGCCCCGGCCGTCGAGGGCGCGCACGCGCTCGGCGAGGTCCTGGGCGCTCCTCACGATGCCTCCTCCATGCCGGCTCTCTCCCCTGGGTGCGCCCGCGGCACGCGTCCGCCTCGCTCCATCGGTGGGCACAGCGGCGCCACGCGCTCCCCGCTCCCCCCGGAAGGTAGGCACCGACCCCGCCCGGTGCCGGAGCCCTTGCTTCGAATCGGAATTATTCTCAGCTTCCCGGACGATCCTGCCCGGACCGCCAATCCATCCCCCCACCGAAGAGAGGAGTCTCGAACCGCGCCAGCGGCCAGCTCCGTGCCCCCCATGACCGACGTTGCCGACCGTCTCAGAACGTCCCTCTCCGAACGCTACGACATCCAGCACGAGATCGGCCGCGGTGGCATGGCCACCGTGTACCTGGCCCAGGACGTCCGTCACGGGCGTCCCGTGGCCGTGAAGGTGCTCCACCCCGAGCTGGCTCTCAGCCTGGGCCCGGAGCGCTTCCTCCGCGAGATCCAGATCGCCGCCCGCCTCCAACACCCGCACATCGTGCCGCTCTACGATTCGGGGCAGGCCGGGGACCTCCTCTACTATGTGATGCCGTACGTGGAGGGCGAGTCGCTGCGCCAGCGCCTGCAGCGGGAAGGGCGGCTTCCCCTGGAGGAGGCGCTGGAGGTGACCCGCGCGGTGGCGTCGGCGCTGGACTACGCGCATCGCCAGCAGGTCGTCCACCGGGACATCAAGCCCGAGAACGTGATGCTCCACGACGGCGAGGCGATGGTGACCGACTTCGGCATCGCGAAGGCCGTCACCGCGGCGGCGGACACCCTGACGCGGACGGGCACCTCCGTGGGCACGCCCGCGTACATGAGCCCCGAGCAGGCGGGAGGCGAGGCGGAGATCGACGGACGCAGCGACGTCTACTCCCTGGCGACCATGCTCTACGAGATGCTCGCCGGGAACGTCCCGTTCACCGGGAGCACCCAGGCGATCATCGCCCGGCTCTTCACCGATCCGGTGCCGTCCCTCAAGAAGCAACGGGACGACGTCTCGGACACGCTGGAGCAGGTGGTGACCAAGGCGCTGGCCAAGCAGCCCGGCGATCGCTTTCCGACGCCGGCGCAGTTCGCCCACGCGCTGGGCACGCCGGGGGTGCTGACGCCGGTGGAGACCCCCGCCGCGTCGAAGCCCGGGAAGTCCATCGCCGTGCTCCCGTTCATGAACATGAGCGCCGATCCCGAGAACGAGTACTTCACCGACGGGATCGCGGAGGAGATCATCAACGCGCTCACGAAGCTGCAGGACCTCCACGTGGCCGCGCGCACGTCCGCGTTCGCGTTCAAGGGGAAGAACCAGGATATCCGCAAGGTCGGCGAGCAGCTCGGCGTGACCACTGTCCTCGAGGGGAGCGTGCGCAAGTCCGGGGACCGCCTCCGCGTCACCGCGCAGCTCGTGAACGTGGCCGACGGCTACCAGCTCTGGTCGGAGCGCTACGACCGCCAGCTCGACGACGTGTTCGCCATCCAGGACGAGATCTCGGAGAACATCGTCAAACGGCTGCGCGTGGTCCTGAGCGACAAGGAGAAGCGCCAGATCGAGAAGAAGCCGCCCACGGAGAACGTGGAGGCCTACGAGTACTACCTCCGGGCGCGGCAGTACTTCCACCAGTTCCGACGTGCCGGCATCCAGTACGCACGGCGGATGTTCGAGCGGGCCATCGAGGCGGACCCCAACTTCGCCAAGGCCTATGCCGGGATCGCCGACTGCTGCGCGTTCATGTACATGTACTGGGACGGCAGCAACGCGAACCTCGAGGGGGCCGACTCCGCCAGCGCCAGGGCGCTGGAGCTGGCGCCCGAGCTGGCCGAGGCGCACGCCTCCCGCGGCTTCGCGCTCTCGCTGCGGCGGGAGTACGATCAGGCGCGGGCCGAGTTCAAGCGGGCCATCGAGCTCAACCCCAAGCTCTACGAGGCGCACTACCTGTACGCCCGGGCCTGCGTGCAGGAGGGGCGGCGGGAGGACGCCGTGCGGCACTACCGGGAGGCCGCCCGGGTCCGGCCGGAGGACTACCAGGCCGTTCTGCTGATGCAGAGTCCGCTCCACGGTCTGGGACGCCACGACGAGGCCCTGGAGGCGCTCCAAAAGGGTCTCGAGGTGGTGGAGCACCACCTCGAGCTGAACCCCGACGACGTGCGCGCGCTGTGTCTGGGCGCGAACGCTCTGATCCAGCTCGACCAGCGGGAGCGGGCTCTGGAGTGGGCGCAACGCGCCTCCGGGCTCGAGAAGACCGATCCCGGCGTGCTCTACAACGTGGCCTGCGTCTACGCTCTCGGAGCGATGCCCGACCGCGCCATCGAGTGCCTCGACCAGGCCATCGAGAACGGCTTCGGCCACCGCGAGTGGCTCGAGAACGACACCGACCTCGACTCCCTGCGGGACGACCCGCGCTTCAAGGCGCTCCAGCAGAGGCTGTAGGCGGGAGGGCTGTCGGCAATGAGCGTGGTCGCCGGGAGCGCCGCGCATTATGGTAGGGCGTGGCGAATGACCTGCCCCTTCGTGCCGGTATTCCTCGAACGGGGGAGGCGCTCATGTCCCCTTCTCTACGCTCCGGGGTGACGGCCGCCCTGCTGACCGCATCCTCCATGTCCGCCGGGTCCGCGGCCCTCGCCCAGGAGGCTCCCGTGATTCGCCTCCCCGCGCCCGCGACGGCCGGGGGTCAGGCGCTCACCCACGCGCTGGCCCGGCGCCGCTCGGTGCGGGCCTTCCAGGACGCTCCCCTGCGCCTCGCGGACGTGGGCCAGCTCCTGTGGGCCGCCCAGGGCGTGACGGCCGAGACACCGGAGCCCGCCGGGTGGCGGAGCGAGTGGGGCGCGTGGCGCGGAGGGCTCAGGACGGCGCCGTCGGCGGGCGCCCTGTATCCCCTGGAGGTGTACCTGGTGGCCGGCAGGGTGGAGGGGCTCGACCCCGGCGTGTACCACTACGTCCCCGGCGAGCACGTGCTGCAGCGCGTGGGCGAATGCGGCCCCGGGGAGCTCGCCGGAGCCGCCTCGAGCCAGCGCGCGGTGGCGGACGCGGCGGCCGTGTTGGTGTTCACAGCAGTATACCAGCGCACCGAGGTGAAGTACCGGGAGCGGGCTCCGCGGTACGTGCACATCGAGGTCGGCGCGGCCGCGGAGAACGCGTTGCTCCAGGCGACGGCCCTCGGCCTGGGCAGCGTGTTCGTGGGTGCGTTCACGGATGGCGCGGTGAAGAAGGTCATGGGCCTTCCGGCGGATCACGTTCCGCTGGGGCTGGTCCCGGTGGGTCGGCCGGGGGAGTAGCAGAGTCGCCGGCCGGGCGCGTGAAGGACTCGACGGCCGGGTGGGTGGGGGGATCGCCGGCCGGGCGCGTGAAGGGGTCGGTGGGCGGCGCGTCCAGGGGACTCCGGATGCGGCCCAGCTGCCGGTTGGAGACGTGCGTGTAGATCTC
>JAJDNC010000069.1 GCA_022340865.1 Gemmatimonadota bacterium | reverse complement strand
ATCGTGCTCGAGGACCACCTCGCGGACACCGTGGCGCTCATGACCACGAAGGCGTCGCTGAAGGGGGTCTCGTTGGAGCTGAGCGCCGCGCCCGAAGTGCCGACGGTGACTGGATCCGTCGTGGACCTGAACCAGGTGTGGATGCATCTCGTCGACAACGCCATCGACGCCGCGACGGCGTCGGTCCGGATCTTCGTCGAGAGGCATCCACACGACGACAGGGTGGTCGTACGGGTCGTCGACGACGGAGCCGGGATCCCCGCCTCGGACCACGAGCGGATCTTCGAGCCGTTCTTCACCACCAAGGATGTCGGGCAGGGACGTGGGCTCGGACTCGATGTGGTGCAGACCGTGGTGCGCGGCCACAGGGGCACGGTCGATTTGGCCTCGACTCCGGGCCGTACCGAATTCCGCGTCACGCTTCCGGCGGCCGGAACGTCGACGTAGCGCTGCGGGCGGTTCGAGCCGGGGGCGAGCCGCGGACCGCTTCGCCGCCGATTACCTGTTCGTGTCCACCTCCGCTTCCTGACCCCCGAGGAGGACCCCGAGGCTCAATCCGAAGTCGGCGCCGCTGTGGTTCGACTGGCCACCGATGGGGTCCGAGAAGTCGGTCATGAACGTGTAGCCTCCCAGGATCCCCAGCATCACCCGGCTCCCGAGCAGGAACTCGACACCGACACCGGCTCTGCCCCCCAGCGCGGTGCGCGTAACCGATGAGGTCACCACGGCACTCCCCACGCTGGTGCCCGACTCATGCCCCGTCACGGGTCCCACTTCCACGGAACCGAAGAACCTGGTGCCCGACGCCGGGTCGGATCTGGCCAGATAGCGACGCACCCCGACGAAGAAGTGCGTCACCAGCGCCGTGCCCGTCTCCACGCCGCCCACGCCCACCCGGGTCTTCGTGCTTACGGAGAGGACTCCCATGGAGAGGGTGCCGGCGAGGTTCTCGCTGAACCAGCGCGAGCACCCCAGCGCACCCAGGAACCCAGCGGTCTCCGTCGTCGTCTCCAGGCCGCTGGCCGACGTGGAGGTTCCGGCGTTCATGTTCACGCCCACACCGGTGCGCAGGTCGATACGCCAGCGGCCGGTCAGGTCCTGTGCCTGGGCCGATGCGACGGCCAGGAGCCAGATGGTCCCTGTCAAGGCGACGGCGCGGGCGGCAGAGCGGACCTTCGCCAGGCTCCTCATGATTCACTCCCACGCTCGAGAGCCGTGCTCGGGAGCGACAGGCACCTTCGCCGACCTCGCGGCCGACCCGCCTCGAAGCGCGACTGCCGGGTTCGCCGGTCCGGCGCAACCCTGCCCTTGCCAGCAGCTGAGGGCTTTCCCTTCCGGAAAGGTTCCCCGGCCCGGTCCCGGGGTCAAGAGACTGGGGGCCGGTCTGCTGCGTCGGGGAGCCGGTTGACCCACAAGGCCACGCGGGTCGTAGATTGCGCACGGATCGCCGTGGCGGACGCAGGGAGGCTGATGGCGGAGCCGGGGACCGAGCCCTGGGCGACGGTGCAAGCCTGACGCATCCGCCTTCAGAACACCAGTGAGCATGTGATGAACACACGTCGTTCGATTCTGACGGTCGTTCAGGCCGTAGTCTTGCTGTGCCTCGTGAGCGTCCCCGCTTCGGGTCAGCGTGCACCGGCGACGGCGCCGGACCCCGCGGGAGGCCTCGTTCGCGTGGCGGAGATCCCGCTGCCCGGCCCTGCGGTGCGCTTCGACTACCAGACTGTGGACACCACCGCGAACCGCCTGTACGTGGCGCACATGAACGCGGGGACCCTCCTCGTCTTCGACACGAAGACGCGCAAGGTCATCGCGAACCTGCCCGGCTTTCCCTCCGTCCACGGGGTCGTCGCCGTCCCGTCCGTCGGCAAGGTGTTCGCGTCCGCCACCGGAGAGCACCGTGTCGTGATCGTGAGCGCGGCGACCCTGAAGTCCGTGGCGCGTGTCGGTCCCATCGGTTATCCCGACGGGCTCGCCTTCGCTCCGGACGCGCGCCGGGTGTTCGTCTCCGACGAGTCCCGGGCCGGCAGGGAGCTGGTCATCGACGCGGTGGGGGACAGCGTCCTGGGAGGGATCGATCTCGGGGGAGAGGCCGGCAACACGATCTGGGATCCGGTGAGCCGACGGATTCTGGTGGCCGTACAGACCCGGGCGGAGATCGCGGCCATCGATGCTTCCACCGCCCGGATCGTGGCGCGTTACCCCGTCACCGGATCCAAGAGACCCCACGGCCTCGTCATCGACCCGGTACGAAAGCTCCTCTTCGCTGCCGACGAAGCCAAGTCCGAGCTGTTCGTCATCCAACTTCCCTCGATGCGGGTGCTCTCGCACCATTCAGTCGGCGACGACCCTGATGTCCTGGCCGTGGACCCGGAGCTGGGACGGCTCTACGTCGCCTGCGAGTCCGGCGTCGTCGATGTCTTCCAGGTGGAGGATGGGCGAGTGGTGAGTCTCGGTCGTCTCGCCATACCTCACGCCCACACGGTGGCGGTCCATCCAGTCACCCACCTCGTCTATCTGCCGATCCAGCAACTCGGAGGGCGGCCGGTGCTGGAGATCTACCGCCCCAAGGACGTGGCGGGTGAGCGGTGACAGCTGGTACGGTGCGTCTTGTGTCCCGACGCCTGGAAGCCGGCGGGCTTTCCACCCGCGTCAGTAGCGCAGCGCGTACTCAGCCTTGACGAGGAGCTGGTTGGACGCGAAGCGCATGCGGCGTGGGCTCCACCGGTCCACCGCCACCCTGTCGGGATCGCTCAGGTTGTGGTTGTACACGACGAAGAGTGCGCCCCATGGGCTGAACGTCCATCGAAGGCGGGTGTTCGTGCCCAGCGCGCGGCCTTCGCTGTCGTACTGGGTGAAGCTCGAGACCTGGAAGTCCGGCGATACGTTGGCGTTCAGGCGCACGCCCCAGACGTCGGCGGTGAAGCGACCTCCCGGCAGGTGACCGATGTCGTGCTCACCGTTCACCTCCACGGTGAGGAGCGGCGTCGGATTCCAGGTCGAGTTCAACTCGATCTGGTGGAGCGTGCCGTCGTAGAAGCCGCCGAACCACCACGTGAGCTGTGCCGAGAGCGCGCGCTTCGCCGCCAATCCACCCTCGATGCGGAACCGCATGAAGCGGTGCACGCCGGCGGGCACGGTCACACCGTCGGCCACGTCGAAGGGCTCCGTGAGGCGCTCCCCCTGGGGCACGACGTTGAACTCGAACCGATCACCGCTCTCCAGCCGGCAGTTGATGGGGGCCATGAAGTAGCGGTAGCTCTGCCACGCGCCTCTCAGGCCGGCGACGAAGGTCAGATCGTTCTCCCAGAAGCACTGTCGGATTGGGAGAGGACCGACCCTGCCCGGGCGAGGCTGCCAGTTCATCTCGACGGAAGCCATGTGTACGCCGGGTCGGGGGACGAACCCCAGGGACGGATCGAACGCATCACCGATGCGGACATAGCTCGCCGAGGCTTCCACGAGGTCGTTGGGATAGGACACGCGGGCGCCGAAGGCCGTGCGGTCGCCGACCAGGGAATCGCGATGCGCGACGAGGCCCCACGTGCTCACGGAGAAGTTCTTGTTCCCTCGGAAGCGGGACGTCCTGAACGTCGCATCGGGTCCGATCATCCAGCTTCCACCCCGTCCGAGCGGGTCTCCGACCGTACCGATGAACCCGACGGACGACTCCCGAAACACGTTCTGGCGGATGCGGACGACGCCCATCGTCGCAGCCGTGGCGAGCGTGTCTCCGTTGCCGGTGTGCGCCACCAGGGCACCGACGTTGGTGCCGCCGACGCGACCGGTCAGCTTGGCGCCGACGTTCAACGGGACCGACACGCCCTCCACCAACCCGATCCGACGGCTGAAGAAGGGGATGACGTCTTCGTCACTGCCGAAGCCGAAGCCGAAGATGTCGGAGCCCTCCAGGAAGAACGGGCGCTTCTCGGGGAAGAAGAGGGGGAAGCGGGTGAAGTTCGTCCGGCGGGTGTCCACCTCCGTTTCGGCGAAGTCGGTGTTCGCCGTGAGTGACGCAAGGAGGTTGGCGCCGAGGCGCTGGGTGACATCGACGCTCGGGTGGAGCGTGGTGGTGGCGCTGGTGTCGGGAACGGGCTTCCCCACGCCGCCGGTGAAGGCGGGGCGCACGCTGAGGCCGATGCCGAGGTCGAGGTCCGGCAGCCCGGCCAGGTAGCCCGCCTGACTGGTCTGGCTCACGCTGTAGTCCCGAGTGGCGCCGGACCATCGGTCGGTCTCCTGGAGCGCCTGGATCCTCCGCTCGACGTTGAAGCCCCAACGATGTGCCCCCTGCCTGAACGTGAGGCTGTGCGCGGAGATCCGGATCTCGACGGACCACCCGAAGGCGCCGCGCGCGGTCCGGGCCTCCCAGACTGCGTCCCAACTCTCGTCCTCGTCGTCGGCCTGGGTCATGACCAGGGCATCGTAGCGCGCGCCCGAGGGGTTCACGGCGAACGCATAACCACTGCGTCCGTCCAGGAAGGTGTCGAGGACCACCTTGATGTGGTCCTCGCTGCCCAGCCTCGAGTCCGGAGCCTTGGAGTAGCTCACCACGGGGACACCGTCCGGTTGGTAGGCGACCACGCCGATCACGAGCTCGTCGGCGTCGGTCAGCACCCTGACCACCGTGCGCGCGGAAGGGACCGCTCCCTGGTGGGGCTCGACCTCGGTCAAGCCCGGGATCGAGTCGGCCGTCGCCCACACCACCTCGTCGAGGCGCCCGTCCAGGGTGATGCCGCTCGTGAGAGGCGCGGCGGTCAGCGTCTCGGGCACTGGGCCCTGCGCCTGAGTGCTCGCCTCCCGCGTCTGTGCGCTCGCCCCCTGCGGGCCGGACAACGGGAGACCGCAGAGGAGAATGGCGAGAAAGGTCCCCGAACGGCCCATCTCACGCCCTCGCCGCGCGACCCGAACCGGATCGCAGGGCGGTGTACAGCGCCCCAAGACCATGAAGACTCCCTCGTGTGCGGACGCACATCGGACACCTGCAAAACGTATGTCGCTGGCCCGAGATCGTCAGGTGTAGATGTTCGCTACCTACCCATCCCGCCGCATGACGAGACCCGATCGGTCCTTTTCGTCTTCCTTCTCGGCGGCGCCGGCATCCGCGGCTGGTGGTCCGACCCGTGGCCGCGGCCATGAAACGAACGGCTCAGAGGCCCGTAGGGTGGGCCGCGCTCGGTAGCCCGAATCCAACCGTACCCTCCCCCGTGGTGTCGGAGTCGGTGTCATCGGGTGGGAGCGGCGCATGCACAGGTGAAGGACGTGAGGAGGGGGACGATGCTGCTGGACGGGA
>JAJDNC010000138.1 GCA_022340865.1 Gemmatimonadota bacterium | reverse complement strand
ATCTCGTCCTCGTCGGGCTCCGGCGTGTGGCTCAGGAGGAAGGCGCTGCTCAGCAGCATGCCGCCGGTGCAGAAGCCACACTGCAGGGCGCCGTGCTCGATGAACGCCTCCTGCAGCGGGTGGAGGACGTCGGGCGTCTCGGCCAGGCCTTCCACGGTGGTGATCTCCCGTCCTTCCGCCTCCACCGCCAGGTAGAGGCAGGACGACACCGAGCGGCCGTCGACGAGGACCGTGCACGCGCCGCAGTCCCCCTCGTTGCAGCCGATCTTGGTGCCCGTCAGGCGGAGCTCCTCGCGCAGCACCTGGGCGAGGCTCGACCACGGATCCACGGCCACCTCGTACCGGTCTCCGTTGACGGTGAGTTCGAGAACGCGCTTGGCCACGGCGAATGTCCCGTGTCTGCTGGGTCTGTCGGGTCGGGGCCGCTCGTCAGCCCTTGATGAGCCTCGGCAGGATCATGTGGTTCTGCGGGCAGATCGACTTGGGATTCTGGTAGACCGCCCCGGCGAACGCCACCAGGTAGTTGCGCAGCTCGCTCATCGGGACCACCTCGTCGAGCATGCCGTAGCGGGCGCAGTACACCGGCCGCGAGCGGTCGTGATACTGCTGGGCCAGCTCGTTCATCTGCTCGATCACCGGCTCCAGTGGACGGCCCGCCTCGTCCTCCTTCACCAGGCGGCGCACGTAGGTGGCCACGGCCGCGGTCTCGCCGTGCATGACGTACACCTCGCTGGCGGCGGTGCCCAGCGTGAACGCGTTGTGGCGGTTCGCCGGCGGTCCGCCCATGAGGTAGTGGGCCGCCGCCGACGCCTTGCGCAGCACCACGCAGATCATGGGCACGTCGGTCTGCTGGATGGAGTAGATCAGCCCCTGGCCGAGACCCAGGAGCTCCGCCTTCTCGGCGTCGTCGCCCACGTCGATGCCCGAGGTGTCCTGGATCCACACGATGGGGAGCCGGTCGCGGCCGCACAGGGTCACGAACTCGTTCATCTTGATGAGGCCCTGGCGGTAGAGCTTCCCGCCGATGCCCGGGTAGTCGGCGTACTCGGGGTACCCCTTGCCCAGGTAGCCCTGGCGGTTCCCCACCACCCCCACCAGGAAGCCGTCGATCTTGCAGAGCCCCGTGTACACCTCCGGCCCGTAGTCCGGCCGGAACTCGGTGTGCTCCGAGCCGTCCACCAGCCGCGCCAGCACCTGCTCGAACTCGTAGACCCGCTTGGGCTCCAGGGGAACGACCCGGTAGAGGTCGTCGACGGGGTACTTGGGCGGCTTGGGCTCGGCGACCCGGAAGAACCTCGGGTTGTAGGCCGGCATCTCGGCCATGTACTCCTTGAGGGCGTCCAGGACCTCGGTCTCCTCGTCGAACACGTACCGGAAGAAGCCCGTCTCGTCGTAGTGGACCTTCACGGTGCCCGGGGGCTCGCTCTTGAACTCCTTCGCCTTCTCGATGAGCTCGTGGGCCGTCTCCACGTCGAAGTGCCCCTTGGGCGCCATGCCGCTGACGATGCCCGCACCCCCCACGGCGATGTTGCAGTTCTTGTGGGCGAACAGGACCGTCGGGCTGATCCCCTGGTAGCCTCCCCCCGCCGGGTTGGTCCCGTAGATGCCCGCCAGGATCGGGATGCCCAGCTGCTCCAGCTCGGCGTGCCGGTAGAAGGGCGTGCCGGCGCCCCGCCTGTTGGCGTAGAACTTCTCCTGGTCCGGGAGCTTGGCCCCGCTGCAGTTCACCAGCCATACCAGGGGCAGGTTGAGGCGTTTGCTCACCTGCGTCACCCGCAGGATGTTCTCCGGCTGGCCCGGCATCCACGCTCCGGCGAACACCTTGTTGTCGAAGCCGATGACGACGGCCCACTTCCCTCCGATCTTCCCGATCCCGTCGATGACGTTGGTGGTGTCCTCGGGGTTGTCCAGGGGATTGTACAGAGTATGGAGGGGGCACCAGGTGCCGGGCTCCACCAGGTACTCGAGGCGCTGCCACACCGTCATCTGGCCGCGCTCGTTGATCTTCTCGGTGGAGAACCCGGTGGTCTTGACGCGCTCGACGGCCGCGTCGACCTCCTGCTCCACCTCCTGCAGGGCGGCCACGTTGTCCTCGGTGCGCTTGATCTCCCCCTTTCTCAGCTCCCGCCCCAGGTCGCCCATCTTCTCGAAGTACCGTCTCATGGCCACATCCCCCGGTGTGATGCTCAGGTGCTCAGAATGACGAGCAGGTCGTCCTCCTCGACGTAGTCGCCTTCCTTGACCCGGATCTCCTTGACCGTGCCGTCGCAGGGCGCGAACACCGGCGTCTCCATCTTGAGGGCCTCGATGACGATCATCTCGGCGTCCTCCTCCACGGCGTCGCCGACGGCGCACTTGATGGAGAGCACCTGACCCGCGAGGGGAGCCAGCATCTCTTCGTCCATTTCAGTCCTATCTCTGTGGAGCGTCTCGCGCATCGCGTCGAACGGGATCGCGACCCGAGGTACGCCCCTCTAGCGAAGCAGGGTGAGGAAGACGCCCGCGGCGATGACGGTGCCGATGACCCCGGCCACGTTGGGCCCCATGGCGTACATCAGCAGGTAGTTCTTCTTGTCGGCCTCGGAGCCCACCTTGTGGACGACGCGCGCCGACATGGGAACGGCCGACACCCCCGCGGCACCGATCAACGGGTTGATCTTGTTGCTGGAGACCAGGTTCATCCCCTTGGCCATGAGCACTCCGCAGGCCGTGCTCACGCCGAACGCTACCAGGCCCAGAAGGAAGATCAAGATCGCGCGCGGCCGCAGGAAGGTATCGGCGTTCATGGTCGCGCCCACGGGCAATCCGAGGAAGATCGTGACTATGTTCAGGAGCTCGTTCTGCGAGGCCTTGGTGAGGCGATCCACGACCTTCGCCTCCCGGAACAGGTTGCCCAGCATGAACATCGAGATGAGCGCGGCGGCCGGCGGGACCAGCAGCACCACCACGATGGTGGTGGCCAGCGGGAACATGATGACCTCGAGGTTCGAGGGCTTGCGCCCCTTCTTCATCCTGATGACCCGCTCCGCCTTCGTGGTCAGCCCCTTCATGATGGGCGGCTGGATGATGGGAACCAGCGCCATGTACGAGTAGGCGGCCACGGCGGCGCTCCCCAGCAGCTCGGGCGCCAGCTTGGAGGTCAGGTAGATGGTGGTGGGCCCGTCGGCTCCGCCGATGATGCCTATGGAGGCCGCCTGAACCAGCGACAGGCCGGCCCAGCGCGCCACGAAGAACGTCACGTAGACGCCGCCCTGCGCGGCCGCCCCCAGGAAGATGAGGCGGGGGTTGGCCAGCATGGGTCGGAAGTCCGTCAGGGCGCCCAGGCCCAGGAAGATCAGCGGCGGGATGATCTCCCACTGGATGCCGTGGTGGTAGAACCGCCACAGGAGACCCTGCCCGGGCTGCATGAGGTCGGAGAGGGGCAGGTTGGCGAGGAGGATCCCGAAGCCGATGGGCAGGAGGAGGAGCGGCTCGAAATCCTTGGCTATGGCCAGGTAGATGAGCACGAAGGCGATCACCCACATGACCAGCATGCCCAGCGTCATGTGGAAGAACCCGGACTGGACCAGGAGGCTGTCAAACCCCTTCATCATGGCAGCTGGTCCTCCACCGGGGCCTTCGGCTCGGCCGCCGGCTCGCCCCGCGACGCCCTCCACGCGTCGATCTTCCCTGCGACGAAGGCGTTGAGTCGAACGGTGAGGTACAGGAGGGCCATGCCGGCGAATACACCCACGATTCCCGTGACGAAGACCGAAACCGCCTCTCTCATTATCGGTTCGCCGCGCGGATGCCGAGCTGGTCGAGGGCGATGATCCACTTGCAGATGTTGGCCGAGCCCTCGACCATGGCGTAGGTCGGCGCGTCCCGATAGAAGCGCTCCACCGGGTACTCCGTGGAGTAGCCGTACGCGCCGAGGATCCGGACCGCGTAGGTGGCGCAGCGCTGCACCACCTCTCCGGCGAAGTACTTCGCCTGGGCCACCTCCAGGCCGTTGTTCATCTGGCCCTCGTCCTTGGACGCGGCCGCCTTGTACACCAGGAGCCGCAGCGCCTCGATCTCGGTGGACATCCGGGCGATCATCTCCTGGTTCATCTGGAACTCGCCCACTGGCTTGCCGAACTGCTTGCGCTGCATGGCGTACTTGACGGTTTCGTCGAGGCATGCCTGGGCCAGCCCGACGGCGCCGGCGGCAGCGCTCAGGCGGGTCTGGTTCAACGACCCGAACACGATGCGCGTACCGTCTCCGGGCTTGCCGAGGATGTTCTCCTTCGGGACCACCGTATCCTCGAGGATCACCTCACCCGTGGGCGACGAGTGGGAGCCCAGCTTGTCGAGCTCACGCGTCGTCACACCGTTCATGTTCTTGGGCTCGATGACGAACGCCGACAGCCCCTTGGAGCCCGCCGAGCGATCCGTGTAGGCGTAGTAGATGAGGGTGTCCGCGACCTGGGCGTTGGAGATCCAGGTCTTGGAGCCGTTCAGCAGCCAGTGATCGCCCTTGTCCTGGGCCGTGGAGCTCATGGCCATCACGTCGGAGCCGGCGCCGGGCTCGGTGATGGCGAAGCCACCGACGTGGTCGGCGCTCACCAGGGGAGGGATGTACTTGTCCCTCAGCGCGTCGCTGCCGTACTTGAGGATCGTGTAGGCGCACCCCAGGGCCTGCATGTTGATCTGGACCCGCAGCGAGCTGGAGACGCGCGCGATCTCCTCGGTCACGATCATGGCGGCGAGCCACCCCATCTCCGTACCACCGTACTGCTCCGGGATGACCGTCCCGAACAGGCCCAGCTCGCCCATGGGCTTGAGGGCTTCCTCGTACGGGAAGTAGTGCTCCGCGTCCCATTGGTCGACGTGCGGCGCGATCTGCTGGTCGGCGAAGTCGCGGACCATCTGCCGCAACATCTGGAGCTCTTCGGAAAGCGCGAAATCCATGGGAAATCCCGAGGGTGATGCGCAGGGCGTTCAGGCGCCCCGTGCGGGCCGAATCGATCGTAGACCAGGGGTGGTCGGGCGGCAAGCGTGCGGGAGGGCACAGGGCGCTGCAGCTTCCGGCCGCACGTACGGTAATCGTGGACGTCCCGGCGGTACAGGAGGGAGTCCGCCGCGGCTTTCCGCCCGCCGACGGTTCGCCTCAGTGGATGGGCGTCACGACGTCGTTGTTCGGCGTGCCGCCGCTGGTGACGAGGGTGCCACCCGTCTGGCCGCTGAGCGCGCTCTTCACGATGAGGACGAGGGCCGCCACCCCCACCGCCACCAGCCCGCCCGTGCGTATCATGTTCAGCTTGCGGGTCTGCACGTCGAGGACGTCGGCCGGGGTGAGCGCGAGGCGCTGGTAGAAGCGCCGGGTCTGACCGCCGGCGGAGTAGGTCTGGCCGTGCACGCGCACCAGGATCTGGCCGTCCGGCTGCCGCCCCATGAGCCGGCCCTCGAGGGTCGTGGAACGATAGCCGAGCACGGTCGAGGCGCGGTCGGCCGCCGCTGCCGTCACGTGGGCCCGGACGTCGCTGCCCACGGGTACCGCGGCGGGGCTCACGGTGGTGTACGTGTAGCATCCGCCCAGCATGCTCGTCCCGCACAACAGCGCCAGCGTGCGGATCCAGCGGTTCTTGCTTCCCACGTGACCTCTCCTTGCGAAGCCCACCACGCCTCTCTCGAGTCCCACGATTCACCGTGCGGGCCGTCGTGACCGCCGCGCCCAACAACCCCTGACCCCGCCCTGCGTGCGCGCTCACGATGCCGATCCGCATCCGGATCTGCAACGGCGGCGCGAGCCGCGTCCGCCCCTCCGACGGGCCGGAACTCCAGGCCACTCGGCCGGGAGTTATGGAACTGAAAACGAGACAATTAATAATTTTTACACTTGACGGGCCAGGCCCCACGTGTAATGATGCGCGCCACCAGGCACGCGATGGTGGCGTTGGAGTGTAGCCGAGACGGCTCCGCGAGGCGCACGGATCCTTGTGGTCCGGGCGGAATCAGCCGTTCCCTGCAACTGCACGTGGTTCCATCCACTACCGCGCATGCCTTCCCACCTATATGGGCCGCCGTGAGCGACCCCCTCCACTCCGCTCCGGAGCGTCGACGGAGTCCGTCGGTGCTGCTTGACGGGTCAAAGAGACCCGTCCAGGTCGGTGCGGCGTGTTGTCAGACCCCCATTCTGCCCCAATGGAGGATCGCCGAATGGAACCTGCTAGACAGTCACGAACGTGGCTCTCGTTGGCGCTCGGCGTGCTGGCGATGGTGGTGTTCGCCATCCCTGGCCAGGCGCAAACAGGGCAAATCGCGGGCAAGGTCACCGAGACAGGTACGGGAAAGCCGCTCGCAGGAGCACAGGTCTTCATCCCCGGCACAGGTCTCGGCGTCTTGACCGCGCAGAACGGCTCGTACCTGCTGCTCAACGTACCCGCCGGGCCGACCACCGTACGGGTCACCATGATCGGCTACGCCGCCAACGACAACAAAGTGACGGTGACGGCCGGTAGCACGGTAGCGGCCAACTTCGTTATGCATCAGTCGGCCGTTCAGATGAACGAGATCGTCGTGACGGGCGTGGGCGTGGCGACGGAGCGCCGCAAGCTGGGCAACACGGTAGCGTCGGTGGATATCGCCAAGATGACCCAGCACTCCGCGGCCACGAACATCAACGAGTTGCTTCAAGCGCAGGTCCCGGGCGTCAGCATGGAGACCTCGGGCGGGCTCGCAGGCGAAGGGATGCGCATCACGATCCGCGGAGGATCGAGCATCACGCAGTACAACCAGCCCATCGTCTACGTCGACGGCGTACGCGTCGCGAACGGCGGCGGGTGGGCCCCGGGTGTCGATGCCCAGGTCGGCGGGACCGCCGACCCGAGCCGGCTCGCCGACATCAACCCCGACGACATCGCGCGCATCGAGGTGCTGAAGGGCGCGGCGGCCGCCACGCTGTACGGCACCGAGGCTTCGGGCGGCGTGATCCAGATCTTCACCAAACACGGCACCGCCGGCCCTACACGCTACACCGCGGAGCTCCAGACAGGCATCTCGAACTATCCCGGCAGCGCGTATGGCCCGGAGGCTGGATTCGCCAGGACGGCGCAGCAGGCGGCCTACCTGAGCAAGTACTGGGGCCAGAACATTACGCCTTACGTGCCGTTCAGCGTGAACGACATTCCCTGGGCCTACGAGACCGGCCACAGCCAGATGTACTCGGCGAGCGCCACCGGCGGCAGCAACGTGTTCACGTACCACGTCTCCGGCCGCTACCAGTACGTCAACGGTCCGTACGGGGGCTCGAAGCACTTCAGCGTGCCGGGCTTCAAGCTCGCCCAGGACATCGACAGCCACAAGCAGGCGAACGTGAGCCTGACCTTCTTCCCGACGGACAAGCTGCGCTTCCGCGTGACCTCGAATTATACGGAGTCGTACCACGAGGCGCCGCAGATGGGCAACAACATCTTCGCCGGCTTTCCACAGCTCCTGGACAGCAAGCCCGAGCTGGCCGGATGCGCGAACGCGGACACCTACGACATGAGCGCCGTCATCGCGCCCATGACCTGCCAGCCGGGCCCGTCGAACCTGACGGGCGTGGCGGCGTTCGCCACGGCGCGTGAAGGCTGGCTGCTGGACAACTGGCAGAACACGCACACGTTCGAGGGCAGCGTCAACGGCAACTGGCAGATTCAGCCGACGTTGATCGCCGACGTCACGTTCGGCGTGCAGAGCGTGAGCACGCGCGGCGTGGCGCTCTACCCGTTCGGCTGGAACGTGGACAACTTCGCCAGCTACGACGTGCACGGTGATCGCACGGTGGGCACGGAGTTCGGCCATCACCTGACCATGGACGCGCACCTGAACTGGGACGCGAACATCTCCGGCGACCTGACGTCGACCGCCGTGGCCGGCTTGCAGATCTTCGAGACGAAGACGAACTCCGGATACGAGTGGGGCGCGGACTTCCCCGGTCCGGGCATCGACGTGGTGAGCGCCGGCGCGCAATTGAACAACTTCGAGTCGTACCTGAAGGAGGTACAGCTCGGTTACTTCGGCCAGGAGCAGTTGGGCTGGAGGAACTTCGCCTTCCTGACCCTGGGCGCGCGCTTCGACAAGCACAGCGCCTTCGGCGCCAGCGCGCCGAGCGTGATATACCCGAAAGCGAGCATCTCGGTGGTGCCCAGCTCGCTCTCGGGCTGGAGCCACACGCGGGTGTCGACCCTACGCTTCCGTGCGGCCATCGGCCAGTCGGGTCGGCAGCCCGGCGCCTTCGACAAGTTCACGACCTTCTCGCCGATGGCGGCATCCACGGGTGCGGGCCTCGTGCCCAACAACCTGGGCAACGAGGACCTGAAGCCCGAGGTCACGACGGAGGTCGAGGGGGGCGGCAACGTCGGGTTCTTCAACGACCGCATCGCTCTGACCGCGACCTACTGGAACAAGGTGACCAACGACCTGCTCTACCCGCGGCAGTATGCGCCGTCCGGCGGCTTCTCGCGCCAGCAGCTCTCGAACATCGGGCAGATGAAGGCCCACGGCGTGGAGCTGAGCCTCAACGGCCAGGTCTTCACCCGTAAGAACGTCGCCTTGAGCATGTACGTGAACGGCGCCTTCCTGCGTCAGAAGGTGACCAGCCTCGGCGGCGCGCCGCCCATCAAGGTGAGCGGCAGCTACCCGCGGCCGCGCAACTTCATCAAGGTGGGCTACGCACCGGGCTCCTTCTTCGGCGCGGTGCTGGCGGATGTACCGGCGGGCACGTACCCGATCTCCGTGGACGCGGGCTGCACTCCGGCGACCAAAGCCCAGTTGCTGGCATTCCTGGCGAACCCGATCAACCCCGGTGACCTGCACGTGCTGGTCAAGGGCGGCGACTACCTGACCACAAACGGTACGAATGGGTGCTCGACGGGCGACTTCCTGAACAACTACGAGGGGAAGCCTTTCCCGGACTGGACGGGCGGCTTCGGCGGTACCCTCACCTTCCTGAAGAACTGGCAGCTGAGCGGCCACTTCGAGTACAAGCTCGGCAACTACACGCTGGAGGATCTGGCAGGGGCCTTCCACCAGGCGAACCCGTTGATCGGGCGTAACACCCCGCTGGCCGCCAAGACCGAGGCCACGTTGGAGAACCCGGCCAGCACGCCGGACCAGCGCCTGGCGGCCGCGGTCGTCTGGGCGACCCAGCTGGACGCCCTCGCCCCGGTGAGCGGGCTCAACGAAATGAAGAACGGCGACTTCATCCGGCTGCGCGAGCTCGACCTGACCTACACCCTGCCCGAGAGCGTGATGGCGAAGATCGGCGCGAGCAGCGGGAGCGTGACGCTGAGCGGGCGCAACATCTGGATGTGGACGAAATACACAGGTCCCGACCCCGAGATGAACTGGCAGGGGCTGCGCAGTCCGGGTATGTCCGCGGTCGACAACATCGACAACAACTTCCTGGTCGGTAACAACGGATGGGGGCTGCCGTTACCGCACGTGTTCACCCTCGCCATCCGCACGACGTTCTGAGGAGGAGACAGATGACTTCGACTAGAAGCTCGATCAGGCGGGCGCGAGGCATCACCGGTAAGCTGCTGGTGGTGGGGCCGCTCGTGGGTCTCCTCGCCATCACAGGCTGCGGCAACCTGCTCAACGTGGACAACCCGAACAACGTCAGCCAGTCCGACCTGGCCGACCCCACTTCCGCCTCCGCTCAGGCCAACGGCGCGCTGGCTGCCGTGGCCAACGGGACCAGCTACGTGCTCACCGTCGTCGCCGATGTGGGCGACGAGGTCACGCAGGGGGGCTCACGCGACGCCTATCGCCAGCTCACCATCGGCAACCTCAACGACGCGCACAACGAGTTCTCCGACGCCGCGTGGTCGCCGATGATGCAGGGCCGCTGGATGTCGGATTTCGCCATCGAGAATCTCTCGGCGTTCGCATCCGCAGGCACACTCAAGGATCCTGACGACCTCGTGCGGTCGTACCTCTACGGCGCCATCGCCTACGACCGCATCGCCGACTGGTACGAGGACGCCGTCGTGGGGTCGGACCACATGGACGCCGCGCCGCCGGTGGGTGAGGCGAACATGTACACCCTCTACGACACGGCCATGAGCTTCGTGAACACGGGTCTGTCCCTGGCTCAGGCCGAGAACAACCCGGAGCGCGTGCTCGAGTTCACGGCCATGAAGGCGCAGGTCGCGTTCCATGACGCAGTGTGGCACATGCTGCACCCCAACGGCTCGCCGGTGGGGGGCAATGGGCCCGCGGACCCGCTCGTGAACGACGCGACGGCGACCGCGGCGGCCCAAGCCTTCTTCGCGTTGAATCCGGCGCCTGACTGGACGTACCGGTTCACGTACAGCTCCACGACGGTCGAGAACAACCTGGCGACGGTCACCAACGAGGATATCTACACGATCCTCTCGCCGACCATCGCGGTCATGGATCAGTCGGGGAAGCACCCGATGGCCCCATGGTCGGCCGTCAACGATCCCATCGACGGTATCCCGGCTCCGTCGTTGGTGGAGGGCATCCAGGAGTTCACCAACGGTGGTTTCTACTCGCCGCTCACGGTGATCTCCGCGCGAGAGATGCATCTCATCCTCGCGGAGGCCGCGCTCGCGCAAGGCGACAATGCGACGTTCACGGCGCAGATCAACGACGTACGGTCGTTGTACTCCAGTCTGTCGCCGTACAGCGGCCAGATTCCGGCTCAGCAGATGCTGATCCACGAGCGGCTCACCAACATGTTCCTGCAGGGCTTCCGCCTCGCGGATCTGTACCGCTTCGGCATCAAGTCGCCGGATTGGCTGCCGACGACGGCCGCGTACACGAACGCCGGTGAGTTCTTCCCCATCGCGTACGTCGAGCAGCTCTCCAACTGCCATATCGCCGGCACCTGCTAGCGTAGGCACACCTGCGGTCTCCACGACCCACGACCGCAGGCACGCGTTAAAGCGGCCCCGGAGCCGGCACGGTCCGGGGCCGCTCCACGTGCAGGACCTCCGGAAACCGCGCCGCACCCCGGTGCCACTGCAAGAGTCCTGGACCTGCTTCGTATCTTGAGGACGTCGGGGTGGGCCACGTCCCGCACGGGGTGCGGGGGGCTGGACGCCCCCCGGGCCCGGGAGGAGCACATGCGTCGTATCGTCCTTTCGACCCTCCTCACAGGCGCCCTTCTGGGCGTCACCGGCGGTGCGCTCGCCGCGCAGCAGGTGGTGGGCCGCGTCATCAACACCACCAGCATGACCGCTCTCGCCGGCGCCAAGGTCACCGTCGTCGGTTCGAAGCGCTCCACCGTCACCGATCACGAGGGCTTCTTCACCCTGAAGGGCCTGCCCACGGGGAAGCTGTCGATCCGGGTGGAGAAGGCAGGCTTCGTGGGCATGGTGGAGGAAGTGGACGTCGAGCCCGACGCCGTCACCCTGGTGCGGTTCGAGGTGCCCGCCGTAGGTGCCTTCCTGGACGAGCTCACCGCGGTCGTTCACCGCAAGCGCGCCGGCGACGACCAGGGGGAGGCCGTGGTGCAGGGTGGCAGCCACGACAACCGGTATCAGACCGCCTTGGACCTCCTGACCTATCGGATTCCCGGGGTCGTGGTGACGCCGGACGGCGGCGCCCCCGGCCACGGCTTTCGGGTGCTCATCCGGGGGGTGTCGTCCCTGAGCCTCAGCAACGAGCCCGCTGTCTACGTGGACGGTGTCCGCACGCATTCGGTGGATGAGCTCCGGAACATCCCCGCCAACGACGTGGAGAGGATCCGCGTGCTTCGGGGTGCTGCGTCCTCTACGCTCTACCCGGACGGTGCCAACGGCGTGATCCTCATCGAGACCCGCGGCGGACCCTCGGGGAAAGGAAACGCGCCGTAGTGTGATGTGGCGCGAGTCCGTTGGCATTCGGGTGTCGCGATCGCGCGTCTACCGCGCGGTACCGTCCGCCCGAGGCTCGACCGCCGGTGAGGGTCAGCGGAAGATCACATAGGCCGCGAGCAGGAAGCCGGCGAAGATGGCGAGGTGCTTCATGATCGATCCGTCGGTCGCGGAACGTGGAGGGCGACGCGTCCACACGATGATCGCCCCGCAGGGGTTGGTCCCGAATCGAGCGGGAAGCTCCACCCCCCGGTAGACCTCGATGGCCTCCACGTCCACGGGCGTGACCAATTCGTCGAGTGAGACGGAGGACACGGTGCGCACGCCGTCGATCCAGAGGTCGGGCCGACACCCCCCCCGAAGGCGAATGTCTGCGCCGTACACGGAGGGACCCACCGAGGCACCGGGCATCATGCGGAAGAGGTCGGAAACGTAGCGCGGGTGGGATTCCTCGACCTGCTGGCGGGTGATGAAGAACCCGGCCATGGTCCTGCGACGTCGCTCGAAGCCCTCGAGGCCCGAAGGAGGCGGCTGGCGCACGACCACCTGGATGGGCTCCAGGGGGATCGGTGAAGCCGACAGCTCCGCGAGGATGGTCACGTCGCGGCCGGCATCCACGTGGACCGTATCCCTGCGGCCGAGGTAGCCCAGGAGTCCCACCTCCAGCGTGTACGAGCCGGGGGGGACGTCGCGGAAGAGGAAGCCGCCACTCCGGTCGGTGACCCTCGTTCCGACGCCCCGCGTGCCCCGGGGTCCCGAGGCCAGGGACACGATGGCTTCCGCCAGAGGCGCTCCGGTGCCGTGCTCCACCACGGTGCCGTGCACCGTGGCGAGGGTGTCCCGGACCGACGTGCCCCCTGCCGGGTGCGCCCGGGCCGCTTCCTGAACCCCGGAGACCGTGGGGACCCCTGGGACGGCGCACACGGCGAGCGCCGCGCACACGCGCGCAGCTCCCCAGAACATCGTCTTGGCTGCCCGCCGCATGGAGTGATCCCTTCCGGAGGACGTCCCGTCCGTCGAAGGTCCGGCTTCGTATGCTGACACCGATGAACGTCTTATATCGAAACACGGCGGTCTCCACCAGGCTGCGCCGACAGGAGCCCCGTTCTTCGTGGTCGTTACACGGTCGTCGCCGGCTCCAACATCGGCGTCGCCGGCTCCACCCTCGCTGCTACTGGCGGGAACATAAATCAGTCTTATTCTTATATCTTCTTATGTTCATATTTTAATATTATCCGGTTCGCCCTCGCGGGCCGCTCAACGGGAACACAACCATGAAGCTGCGCACCTCCCTGCTGCCGCTCGTCGCCCTCCTCGCCCTCGCCTCCCCCGCCCTGGCCCAGCAGGCCCCGGGCTTCTGGACCACGCCCGCCATCAAGGGGATCGGCCCGGTCCACGTCTGGCCCCAGGCGACGCTCCGCCCCAGCGCCACCGCCACCTACAAGGCAGTCTTCGACGTGACCAAGGACGGTGACGCGAACAAGACGGACGCGGCGCTCGCCCACGTCGCGCGTGCGGTCAACGTCTTCGCCGCCGCGGGTGTGCCTCTCGCCCACCTCGAGTTCGTCGTGGTCATCCACGGGCCCGCCACTCCGGTGGCGCTGAGCGCGAAGAGCTTCGAGGCCAAGTTCGGCCACCCCAACCCGAACCTCCACGTCATCGAGGCCTTGAAGAAGGCGGGCGTCCGGATCCTGGTGTGCGGCAATGCCATCGGCGATATGGGGTACACGCCGTCCGAGATCAATCCCGACGTCAAGGTGGCGCTCTCGGCGCTGTCCACCCTGATCATCTTGCAGGACCAGGGATACGCACTCCTGGCGATGTAACCCGACCCGAGGAACGATCATGCGACGGCATTACACACCGCTCGTCTCACTGATGGTGGTGCTGGCCGCGGCCACCGGGTGCGGGCCCCGGCCCATCGACCAGACGAACAGCGCCGACCAGGCGAGGGCCGCCGGCAACGCGGCGGCGCGCCCGGCCTTCGACGACGCACTGTATCCCCCCTGGTCCAAGGGCGAGAACGATCCGGCCCTGGAGAAGGGACTCGAGCTCACGGTCCCCGAAGTGGAGAATCTGCCGGACTTCCACGGCAGCCTCGACGACCCGCAGCTCGTGATCTTCGTGGGCGGGAACTACTACTTCGCCATGGCTCCGCTGGTGAAGGCTTTCGAGGCCGAGCACCCCGATCTGCGCGGGAAGCTGTACTATGTGACGATCCCGCCCGGTCTCCTGACGAAGATCATGGAGGCCGGCAACACGGTGACCGTCGGGAACATGACCTGGACCATCGCACCCGACATCTACGCCGCGGGCCTCGAGCGCGTCGATGGGCAGATCGCCGCCGGCCGGCTCGTGGGTCCCGCGACACGCTACGTGACCAACGACCTGACCATCATGGTCCCCAAGGGCAATCCGGCGGGCATCGAGACGGTGGCCGATCTCGGCAAGCCCGACGTCCGGCTCGTCATGCCGAACCCGGCGTGGGAGGGGATCGCACGGCAGGTGCAGATCACCCTGCGCAAGGCGGGCGGCGACTCGCTGGAGCAGACGGTCTACGGGACCAAGGTCGAGGACGGCCGGACGATCCTGACCCATATCCATCACCGGCAGTCACCTCTATATCTGATGCAGGGGAAGGCGGACGCCGGCATCACCTGGAAGTCGGAGGCGATCTTCCAGGAAGAGGCGGGACACCCGATCTCACACGTCGACATCCCGCCGGATCTGAACACCACGGCGGTGTACGCCGCGGCCATGGTCAAGGGCGCCAGACATCCGGCGGCGGCACGGGCGTGGCTCGAGTTCCTGACCTCCGCGACGGCGCTCGACATCTTCGAACGCTACGGGTTCAAGCCGGCACCGGCGCCGTAGCTCCCGTCGCACTGTCGGATACTCCCAACGCGAGGGGGGAGACGTGCTCGGACACAACGCGAACCACCGTCGCCTGTGGGGTCTCGTGGCGACGGCCGTCCTCGCCGTACCCATCCGGGCGACGGCGCAGACCACGTCGGGAGGCCAGGATCCGGCCGATATCACGCGCAGCGGAAACGGTCGCGGGGCACCCGCCTGCGTGACCTGCCACGGCCCCCGACTGCTGGGGGACCCGGCGCTGGCTTCCCCGCGCCTCGCAGGGCAGAGCGCTCCCTACATCGCGGCGCAGCTCGAGGCGCTGGCCAGCGGCGCCCGGAAGAACGCCCTCATGCTGCCCGTCGCGAAGGCGCTCTCGCCCGCGGAGCGCGAGGCCCTGGCGACCTACCTGAGCGGCCTTTCGGTGGAGCCGGACCCGACGCCGGACACGCTGGCGGCACACGCCGACTCCGCGACCCTCCGAGCGGGCGAGGCACTGGCCACACGCGGGCGCTGGTCCGACGACCTCCCCGCCTGCGACCGCTGCCACGGACCCGGCGGCATCGGCGTCGGGACCGCCTTTCCGCCGCTGGCGGGTCAGCCCGCTCGCTATCTGATGAATCAGCTCGA
>JAJDNC010000137.1 GCA_022340865.1 Gemmatimonadota bacterium | reverse complement strand
CGGTCTTGGGATCGAAGACGTTCCTCCAGTACCCGGCGCGCTTGAAGAACCGCTCGGCCACGTCTTTCCTGCCCATCTGCTGGGCCATGCGCGCGAGGGTCCAGTCGTCGAAGGCGTACTCCAGCGTCTTGGATGCTCCCTCCACCTCCTTGTCGATGGGCACGTAGCCGAGCTTCATGTACCAGTCCAGCCCACCCCAGGGGCCGTACGTGGCGCTGGCGATCATGGCATCCAGGGCTTGCCCCGCGGAATAGCCGCGGATGCCCTTCACGTACGCGTCTGCGATGACCGGCACCGCGTGGTACCCGATCATACACCACGTCTCCAGGCCCTGGAACGACCAGATGGGCAGGATCCCGTACGGGCTCTCCTGCTGGAACGCGAGGAAGGAGCGGATGAAGTCGTCGGTGCGCTCCGGCGGCTGGATGAGCGTGAGCAGCGGGTGCTCGGCGCGGTACGTGTCCCACAGCGAGTAGGTGGAGTAGAACGTGAAGTCCTTCGCCGTGTGCACGCCGTGGTCGGGACCCCGGTAGCGGCCGTCGACGTCCATGTCGAGGTTCGGCGCGATGAGCGCGTGGTAGAGCGCGCTGTAGAAGATGGTGCGCATGGACGGCGGGGCGTCCACGTCGAAGGCGGCCAGGGCGCGCTCCCACTGGGTGCGGGCCGCCGCGCGCGCGGCGTCGAAGTCCCAGCCGGGCATGTCGGCGTCGAGGTTGCCGATGGCACCCGCCTCGCTCACCGGGGAGATGGCGATCTTGGCTACCAGCGGCGCCGACAGTTCGCCGAAGCCGAACACGGCGACGAGGCCGCGTCCCTGGATGCTGGCGCGCGCTTCCGGATCACCGGCGGCGGGGGGCGCGAAGCCCCGATACGGCACCTGGCCCTCGCGGTCGACCAGGGCATGCCCGGTCATGGGACGGGAGAAGCGCAGCGCGAAGCAGAGCTCTCGGCCGGGAGCCCATCCCCGGGTGAGGCGGCACCCCGTGACCGTGCCGTCGGGCCGGATGCGCACGTTCGACCACGACACCTTCCCCGGGTAGTCGTAGATGCTGGAGCGCAGGTCGAGGAGCACGCGTGCAGGCTCGTTCGCCGGGAACGTGTAGCGGTGCACGGCGACGCGACGCGTGGCGGTGAGCTCCACGCGGATGCCGTAGTCCGCCAGCGTGACGGCGTAGTAGCCCGGCTCGGCCTTCTCGGTGTCGTGGCTGAAGCGCGAGCGGTAGCCGCTGTCGGGGTCCTCCACGCTTCCGGGGTCGAGCTTCACGTCTCCGGCGATGGGCATGAGCTCGAAGTCGCCGAGATCGGAGTGCCCCGTGCCGGAGAAGTGGGTCTGGGAGAAGCCCCGGATGGTGCTGTCGTCGTACCGGTAGCCCGCCGCCCACTTGTAGCTCTGTCGGAAGTCCTTGATCTGGGTGTCGGGGCTCGGCTGCACCATGCCGAAGGGGACGGTGGCGCCGGGAAAGGTGTGGCCGTCGCCGCCGGTGCCCAGGAAGGGGTCCACGGCGGCGTAGGCGGCGCTCCCCGAGTCGGCGCGTTGGGGCGGGACGGCCGGGGCCAGGGCGACGGACAGGACGGTGAGCGTAAGGAGCATGGGAGGACGGGGGTGGGCTTTGGCTGACGAAGGGCCTTCCAGGCCGGCGGGTCGTGAGCCACAGTAGACGGCGACGATGTGGGCGACAAGGAACGGAGGCTGACGCGCACCATGTCCAGATCCAACTCCGTCGACCGGCAGCTCGAGGAGCTCGACGCGCTCGCCGCGTCCCTCCCCGCGCCGGACGCTACGGCGCAGCTGCGTCGCCATCTCGGCAGCCGGTCCAACGTCGTCGTGGCGCGGGCGGCCAGGCTGGCGGCGAGCGTCGCCGACAGGGAGCTGGAGTCCGCGCTCGTCGCTGCGTTCCGCCGCTTCATGACCGATGCGGCGAAGACCGACCGCGGATGCCTCGGGAAGCTGGCCATCGTCGAGGCCCTCCGCGCCCTCGGCGACGCGGACCCCGACGTCCTGCGCGCGGGGCTCCGCCACGTCCAGCCCGAGCCCACGTGGGGTGGGCAGGCGGACACGGCGGCGCCGCTCCGGGCCGCGTGCGCACTGGGTCTCGTCGAGGCCGGCGACGCGGAGATCCTGGACGACCTGGCCGTGCTCCTGGCCGACCCGGAGGCCGATGCCCGGCTGGGCGCGGCTCGCGCCCTCGCCGCGTGCGGCCCCCTGGCGACGCCGCTCCTGAGGTTCAAGGCGCTCTCGGGAGACGCACAACCCCTGGTCACGGCCGAGTGCCTGGGCGGGCTCATGAGCATCGCGCCGGAGGAGTCCTTCGACTTCGTCGCGGATCTCATCGATCCGGCTCGCCCGGAGGTCGCCCCTCACGCCGCCATGGCCCTCGCGGAGTCGCACGCACCGGAGGCCTTCGCGCTGCTCATGCGCAAGTGGGAGGAAGCGTTCTTGCCGGAGCTCAGGCGGGAGCTCCTCCTGCCCATCGGGCTCACCCGGCACCAGGACGCGCCCGACTTCCTGCTGGGGGTCCTCGCGGCGGCGGATCTCGCGACGGGCACCGCGGCCATCGCGGCGCTGGCCATCTACAAGGGCGACCCGGGCATGGCCGAGCGGGCGAGGGCGGCGGTGGGGGGTCGCCACCGTGATCGCCTGTTGTCCGTCCTGGAGCAGGCGTTCCGGTAGGCCAGGTCGGTAGGCGGATTCGGCCGGCGAGGCGCCTGAGCCCGGGTAATGGGGTGCCCATGGCCTGAGCAAGGCACCTGAGTCCGGGCAACCGTTGGCGGCCCGGAAAGCGCCCACTACAGTACGGTTTCCCCGTCAGCCCCACCGAGAGGGAAGGGATCCACCATGACCAGCCCAGTCCCGAGCGTGCGGTTCTCCCGCCCGCTGCTCCGCGCGATGGCCCTCCTGCTCCTGTGCGTGGCGACGCTGCCCGCTCCCGGCGCCGCCCAGTCGCTCTGGATGCCGCGCAGCGTGAAGCGCGCCGTCGCGCAGGGTACACGGACGCTGGACGGCCGACCGGGGCCGCGGTACTGGCAGAACCATGGTCGCTACACGATGACGATCACGGTGATGCCGCCCGACCGGAGGGTCTCCGGAACCGAGCGGATCACCTACTGGAACGAGAGCCCGGACACGCTGCCGGGCCTGGTCATCAAGCTCTTCCAGAACTACCACGAGCCGGGGGCCGCCCGGGGCGCCGGCACCACCGAGTCCTTCCTCACCTCAGGCGTGCACATCGACGGGTTCGAGGTCGACGGGAAGGCGGCACCCTGGAGGGCCCTCCGGTTCCCCTCCACCGAGCAGGCGGCCAGGCTGCCGCACCCGCTCCTTCCCGGGGACTCGGTCCACCTGGCGTTCAAGTGGCACTACGACGTGTCCCTGCGCTCCGGCCGCGAGGGCATGGTCGACTCCACCACGTACTTCCTGGCCTACTTCTACCCGCGGGTGGCGGTGTACGACGACGTCAGCGGGTGGGACACGATGGAGCACACCGGCCACGAGTTCTACAGCGACTTCAACGACTACGACGTCTCGGTACAGGTGCCGCCGGGCTTCGTCGTCTGGGGCACCGGCCACCTCGAGGATCCGGGGGACGTGCTCACGCCCGAGTACCTGAAGCGCTTCCAGGCGTCGCTCACGTCGGACGGGACCGTCCACGTGGCCACCCGCGAAGACATGGCCCGCGGGGGTGTCACCCGGGACAACCCCCTCAACGTGTGGCGCTTCACCGCGCACGACGTCCCGGACGTGGCCTTCGGCCTCAGCGACCACTACGACTGGGACGCCGCCAGCGTGGTGGTGGACCCGGCCACGGGGAGGCGGGCGAGCACCCAGGCCGCATACGCGGACTCCGCCGCGGACTTCCACCACATGGTGCACTTCGCCCAGGGCGCCCTCTCGTGGCTCTCCGCCAACTGGCCGGGCGTCCCCTATCCGTACGAGAAGACCACGGTGTTCCAGGGCGGCGCCGGGATGGAGTACCCCATGATGGCCAACGACGGGTCGTACGCCGACACCGCCATGTCTCGTCTGGTCGCCGAGCACGAGATCGCGCACACGTACATGCCGTTCTACATGGGCACGGACGAGACCCGCTACGCGTTCATGGACGAGGGGTGGGCCACGACCTTCGAGTACCTCATCGAGGTGGCCAAGCGCGGGAAGGCCGAAGAGGACCAGTTCTACCGTCGCTTCCGCGTCAACCGCTGGATCCACGACCTGTCCTCTGCGGCGGAGATCCCCATCATCACGCCTTCCGACGCCCTCACCGGCGTCGCTTACGGCGACAACGCGTACGGCAAGGCCTCGCTGGGCTATCTGGCCATGAAGGACCTGCTGGGTGACGCCGTGTTCAGGAAGTGCCTCCACGCCTACATGGACCGGTGGCACGGCAAGCACCCGTCACCGTGGGACTTCTTCTACACGTTCGACAACGTGGCGGGTCGGAGCCTGGACTGGTTCTGGAGCAACTGGTTCTTCGGCAACGGCTACATCGACCTGGCCGTGGACGGTGTGCACAAGACGCGCGGCGGATACACCGTGGACATCGGCAACGTCGGGGGGATGGACGCGCCCGTGGACGTGGTGCTGCGCTACCGGGACGGAAGCACCCGGACGGTGCACGAGACGCCGGAGATCTGGAAGGCCGACTCCAGGAAGGCCACGGTGAGCATCCGTACGGGCAAGACGCTCGCGTCCCTCATGCTCTACGGCGGCATCTGGATGGACGCGGACACGTCGAACAACACGTGGACGGCGAGGTGAGCGCATCTCGCGGCGGCCGCCGCATCCGTGGCGCCTGTCTCCTACAGCGTCGCCTTGAACCTCCGCGTCGCTCCCAG
>JAJDNC010000127.1 GCA_022340865.1 Gemmatimonadota bacterium | reverse complement strand
GACGTGACGGGGCTCCGGCCCGGCGACGAGGTCTTCGGCCAGTGCGACGGGAGCTGCGCCGAGCGGGTGTCCGTCTCCCCGCGTCGGCTGACAGCGAAGCCCTCGAACCTCTCCTTCCGGGTAGCGGCGGCGTGCCCCCTCTCCGGCGACACCGCCCTCCGCGCTCTCCGGGATGCCGGCCGGGTGCGGCCGGGGCACAAGGTGCTCGTCAACGGCGCGTCGGGGGGCGTGGGCACCTTCGCGGTGCAGATCGCGAAGTCCATGGGCGCCGAGGTGACCGGGGTGTGCTCCACCCGGAACGTGGAGCTGGTCCGGTCCCTGGGGGCCGACCACGTCGTGGACTACACGCGGGAGGACTTCACCCGGGGTGAGCGGCGCTACGACTTCGTCCTGGACAACGTGGGGAACCGGTCCATGGCGGCGTGCCGGCGCGTCGTGGCCCCGGGCGGACGCTTCGTCCCCAACAACGGCACGTCGGGCGGACGCTGGATCGGGACGCTGGGCCGCACGCTGGCGGCGCTGGCGCTGTCCGCCGTCCTGCCCCGGCAGGGCCGGCCGTTCGTGGCGTTGGGTGCCCGGGCGGACCTCCTGGTCCTGAGGGAGCTGCTGGAGTCCGGGACGGTGGCTCCGGTCATCGACCGCACCTATCCGCTGGCCGAGGTGCCGGAGGCGTTCCGGTACCTGGAACGGGGCCACGCCCGGGGCAAGGTCGTGATCGCGATGAGCTGACGCGCCGGCCTCAGGACCGCAGCACCGGCCAGGAGGAGGAAGATCCAGTCGATGGGCGCGCGGTAGCGTGGCATATACGCCACCACGTAGTAGATGAGGGGGTACGTCAGGAGGGGGATGAGGAGGGCCCACCGCTGTGGCGTGGTGAGGGAGGGGAAGGCGATCCACGCGCCCCCGAGGGCGAGAAGCGTCAGGATGACGAAGAGGGCGGCCAAGGGTGGATCGTAGAGAGGCCCCAGCCACCAGTGGGCCATCCGGGAGCCGGTGAGCCGCACAAAGGTGCCGGGGTTGTTCCGGATCCACCCCGTCGCCTCCCGCCCGGCCTGCCGCATGTAGGCCGCCTCTCCCATCTCACGGACCTTCCTCGCCTCCCCTTCGTGGGTCCGGGGATGGCGGAACTCCTCGCGAGCGTCCATGACGTCCATGGCCGCGGCGGCTCCGTCGTGGTTCCCCATCCTCAGCTCCAGGCCCAGGTTGCTGCGCACGAAGAAGGCCGCATCGAAGGTGCGGTAGTTCCGCCACGCCCACGGCAGGCACGCCAGGACGATGCCCGTGGCCATCAGCCCGGAGTGGACCCACTTTCGACGGCCCTCCGTCCACCAGAGCTCGAAGGCCATCCATCCCAGGACCACCAGGAGGAGGGCGGGCTGGACGTGGAAGGCGACTCCTGCCGCGATTCCCAGGAGGAGAGACCCGAAACCGGACCCTCCGCCCTGTGTCCAACGGCGCAGGAAGGCGAGCATCAACAGGATGGTGGCCAGGGCCATCAGCCCCTCCGCGTGCCCGGGCCAACGGGGGATCGCCCCACCCACGAGCCCCGCCAGGATTCCGGCCCCTCCCCCCAGGCCGACCTGTATGGCGACCCACGGGAGCAGGCTCCAGACCGCAGCGTAGACGGCGCTGTGGAAGAGCCAGACCACCCGTCCCGCCGTCAGGGTGGGTCCGAGGACGCGGTAGGTGAGACCGGCGATGGCCGGGGGAATCGGAGGGAGGTGGGCCGTGGGCCCGGTGGGGATCATGTAGGGATCCGAGAACCCTCTTCCCTCGGCCAGGGACACGGCCACGGCCTGGAGCTCCCAACGGGTGTGGGGCCGGACCCACTCCTCCGGCACCTTGGTCATGAAGAAGGCCTGGAGCGGGAAGATGACGGCGAAGAGCACGAGGAAGGCGAGACCCGGTCGCCGGTCGATCCGGTAGAGAGGTGGAGTCGCCCCCTGCATGCCGTTCATCGCCTAGGGCTCACCCTCACCCTGGAGCCGGGGTGTGATGCCCCACCCCCCTTCCGCCGCCGCCGCCACCGTGGCGAGGAGGCCGTCCAGGGCCCGGGTGCCGCGCGTCAGGCCGTACCGGTAGACCGCGCGCATCCCGGTGAGCGCGCCCACCCCTCCTGCGGCTCCGCCCGCGGCGACCAGGAGCGCGAAGCCCACCGGACCGAGGAAGGTCAGCCCGGAGCCTACGGCGCCGCTCAGCAGGAGCGTGATCCCGCCCGCCAGGATCGACAGGCCCCCGGAGAGGCCGGCGTTCACCCGGAACGCCCACGCCACCGGCGAGCGGAGGGTGACTTCGGTGCGGGGAGAGGCTCCTGGGAGCCTCGCCAGGGTCACGTAGACCTGTCGCATGTCCGCGAAGCTGGCGTCGCCCTTGAAGCCGGGTGTGTGGTGGGACGTGAAGCCCACGCCCTGGATGTCGAACACCAGCGTCCCTCCCGATACCAGGTCTCCCAGGCGCTCCCGGAGGGTCAGCGCGTACGGCTCCTCGGGGAGGATGCGCTCCATGGCCTGGAGGATCTCGCCGGGCGACGCGTGGATGACGCGCCTGGCCGTCAGGGATTCGGTGGGGTTTCCGAGAAGCCACCTGGAGAACCGACGCCTCCCGGGCGACGCGAGCCGCGTGGCCCGATCCGCGTGGACCTCCGCCAGCGCGGCTTCCACGAACTGCTCGCCGATGCCCGCCTCCGACGCGGCCGCCCGCACATGGGTGAGGGCGTATCCGTCCGGTCTCGACGGGGCGTCCGCGAGAAGCTCTCCCTCTACGTCGGATGCGGCCCGGGCCTCGGCGCGGCGGGCCTCCTCGGCCTGAAGCTGGGCCGCTCGTTCCCAGAGCCGGAGTGCTTCGGCCTCGGTGAGGTACTCCTTCTCTTCCGTCATGGCGGGCGACCGTGTTGGCTGGCGTCTGCGGTGGATACGGAGCGGGCTGCGGGCACCTTCAGGAATTCTATCCTCGGGCGGCCGCGGCTGCGACGTAGTCGCCGGTCCTGCGGTACACGGACCGACCTCGTCCCGCCTGGCCTTCTCTACTCCGCGCGGAGTGACGCGACGGGGTCCGTCCCGAGGGCGCGCCGGGCAGGAATCGCCACGGCCAGGCTCAAGGTGACCAGGAGCACCGCGGCCCCGGCGAGGATCGCGACGGGGTCGGTGGGCCCGACACCCCAGAGGAGCCCCCGGATCAGGTGGGTTCCCACCGCCGCCCCGGCGACCCCGACGAGGAGCCCCGCGGCCAGCGGTCCGGAAACCGTGTTCGTCGCCAGACCCAGGATGGACCTCGGATCGGCCCCCAACGCCATGCGTATCCCGATCTCCCGGCGCCGGCGCGCCACGGCGAGAGCCACGACGCCGAACACCCCGGCGCACGCCAGGACGAGACCCAGAATCGCGATGACGCCGAACATCTCGGCGTTCATCCGCTGCGCGTAGAGAAAGCCGCTCACGACCTGCGTATAGGGAAGGATGTTCACGATGGCGATGCGCGTGTCCACCGCCCGGAGCTCCCGCTCGATGCGGTCCACCGCCGCGGCTGGATCGCCGACGACCTTCACCAGGAAGGCGTTCCCCGGCGCCGAGTAGTGCTGGGCAAGGGAGAAGTAGGCCACCGGCCCGGGATCGTCGAGGAGACTCGTCTGACGCGCGTCGCGAGCCACACCGACGACCTCGTAGCCGCGGTCCGCCGTTCCCTGGTTCCCCGGCCACCAGAGGGTGCGGCCGACGACGTTCCCCTCCCGGCCCATCCTGCGCGCCAGCGACTCGTTGATCACGACCACGCCGGGGGAGCCCGCCGTGTCTACGGCCTCGATGCCCCGCCCTCGCAGGATCTCCATGTCCATGACGTGGAAGTATCCGGGCCAGACCCGGGCGATGGTGGTCTGGATGGGGCCACCGCCGTCTTCGGCCCGAAGCGCGTGCGTGGGATGGCCGGAGAGCGGAGCGTTCTCGGCAACGGTGGCGGCCGTCACCCACGGGAGCTCGTCGAATCGCCGGATGAGCTCCTCGAAGAACCGATGACGCTCCGAGACCGGGACCCCCATGCTGCTCGTGCTGACGTAGCTGGCCAGGGTGTGCTGGACATCGAAGCCGGGGTCCACCCGGGAGGCGGCGTCCAGGGTTCTGATGACCAGGCCGGCCACGAACAGCAGCACCACGGTGAGGGCGATCTGGGCGGAGACCAGGAGATCTCCCGTCCCGGGGATCCTCGACCTGGGACCAGTCCGGCCGGACGTCCCCCACGCCCCTCCCGCCTTCAGGGTAGCGGCGTGGTCGCGGCCGGCGGCCCGTAACGCGGGAACGAGCCCGGTCACCACCCCGGTGAGGACCGCCACGGCCAGGGCGAACGCCATGACACGGGGATCCACCACGATGTCTCGTGGCGCGTTGGCACCCCAGACGCTGGGGCGGGCGAAATAGGAGCTGAGCCGCTTGCCCACGGGGCCGGCAACCACCAGCGCCACGGCCCCCGCCAAGGTCGAGAGGAGAAGGCTCTCCGCGAGGACCTGGCGGACGAGACGCGCGCGCGATGCCCCGATGGCGCTTCGCAGCGCCATCTCCCGATGCCGGCGCGCACCGGCCGAGAGGACGAGGTTCGCGACGTTGGCACACGCCAACAGGAGGAGGCAGGCCGCGGCCAGCATCATGGTCCTGGTGGTCGACGCCTCGGCGGCACGGGTCGCCTGACTGATCCACGTGGCGGGCGCGAGGGTGAACGACCGCGCGTATTCGGCCAGGGGGGCCTCCCGGTCCAGCGCCGCGGCCAAGGCGTCGAGGAGGCCCTGCGCCCGGCCCCGGGAAGTCCCTTCCCGCAGTCGGAGAATCGGCCGTACGGAGCCGACCTCCCGGTTGGTCCGGGTGTTGGAGCGCGCCCAGTAGACGCGCATGTACTGCTCGAAGGGAAGCCAGAACTGAGGCCGGAAGGACGCGTCGGAGCCCAGGAACCTCCGTCCCGCGACTCCGACGATGGTGTACGGCTCGTTGTTCAGGAGAAGGGCCCGCCCCAACACTCCCGGGTCCGAGCGGTACCGCGTCGCCCAGTATGCGTACGAGATGACGACCGTCGGGTCC
>JAJDNC010000114.1 GCA_022340865.1 Gemmatimonadota bacterium | reverse complement strand
TTACGACGACTTATGATAGAACTTGGCGCCACTTATGATAGGGCGCGGCGTGATCTTATGATTCGGCGTGGCGAACGACATCCGAGCAAAACCACAACAGCAGGAAGTGGGAACGGATCAAGTGTCGATTTCGGTCCGTTTCAAATGTCGTTCAGGACAAAATCCCTATTTCACCGTGTTGATCATGTCGAAGATCGGCAGGTACATGGCCACGATCATGCCGCCCACCACCACACCCAGCACCACGATCATGATCGGCTCCATGGCGGACAGCATCGCGTCCACGGCGGCGTCCACCTCCTCGTCGTAGAAGTCGGCGATCTTCGTGAGCATCTCGTCCAGACCGCCGGTCTGCTCGCCCACGTTGATCATCTGCACCACCATGGGCGGGAACACCCCGGACTCCTTCAGGGGCCCCGCGATGGTCTCACCGCCCGCGATGGACGCCCGGGATCCCATGACCGCGTCGTGGATCACGCGGTTGCCCGCCGTCTTCGCGGTGATCTCCAGGCCCTCCAGGATGGACACGCCCGAGGACACCAGCGTGCCCAGCGTGCGCGTGAAGCGCGACACCGCCGACTTGCGCTGCACGTCACCCAGGATCGGCAGCTTCAGGAGTAGCGCGTCTATGGTGAGCTGCCCCTGGTCCGTCTTGTAGAAGCTGCGTATGGCGAAGATGATGGCGATGATGGCGATCGCTATGGCCCACCAGTACGACTGCAGGACCGCGGAGGCCGCGATGACGATGCGCGTGGGCAGCGGCAGCGGGACCCCCGCCGAGGAGAACATCTTCTGGAACGTGGGGATCACGAAGATCAGCAGGATGCAGATGGCGATCGCGGCCACCGACAAGATCACCGCAGGATAGATCATCGCGCCTTTGATCTTCCGGAGCAGCGCGTCGTTCTTCTCCAGGAAGGCCGCCAGTCGCAGGAGAATGGTGTCCAGGATACCGCCCGCCTCACCGGCGGCCACCATGTTCACGTACAACTCGCTGAAGATCTTCGGGTGCTTGCCCATGGCGTCGGCCAGCGTGTGTCCGGACTCGACGTCGTAGAGCACGTCCTGAATGGTCTTGCGCAGGTTGGGGTTCTCCGTCTGCTCCGCCAGGATGTCGAGGCTCTGCACCAGCGGGAGTCCCGAGTTGATCATCGTGGCGAACTGGCGGGTGAAGATCACGACGTCGCGTGTCTTCACGCCCGTGCCGAACTGGATCCTGAACTCCTTCGCCTTCTCCCGTACCGAGACGGGGATCATCCTCTGCTTGTGCAGATAGGCGAGGACGTCGTCCTTGTTGGCGAGCTCGATCTCGCCGTTCTGGATGTCCCCGCCCGCGGCGGGCCTCGCAGAGTACGCAAACTTCGGCATGGTCCCCCCCTGACCTTCCTGTTAGCCCTGCGTCGCGGTAGGCACCGGCTCGCCCACGGCCCGAAGGAGCTCCGCGGGGTCGCCCGAGTGCTTCATCGCTTCTTCCAGGGTGACTTCGCCCTTCATGTACAGCATCTGCAGGGCGTCGTTCATCGTCTGCATGCCGTGCTTCTTGCCGGCCTGCATGAGCGAATAAATCTGATGGATCTTCTCGTCGCGGATGACGGCGCGGATGGCCGGCGTGCACACCATGATCTCCGCCGCCACGGCGCGGCCCTTCCCCTTCGCCCTGGGAAGCAGGGTCTGGGTCACCACCCCCTCGAGCACGAACGCGAGCTGCGCCCGGATCTGGGCCTGCTGGTGGGCGGGGAACGCATCGATGACGCGGTTGATGGACTCCGCCGCGGAGTTCGTGTGCAGGGTGGCGAAGACCAGGTGCCCCGTCTCGGCGATGGTGAGCGCCGCGGCGATGGTCTCCAGGTCGCGCATCTCGCCGATGAGGATGACATCGGGATCCTGGCGCAGCGCGTACTTGAGCGCGGCGGCGAAGCTCTTGGTGTCCGCGCCCACCTCGCGCTGGTTGATCATGCAGTTGTGGTGCCGGTGGATGAACTCGATGGGGTCCTCGATGGTGATGATGTGACCCTTCCGCTCGCGGTTCACCTTGTCCACCATGGCGGCCAGCGTGGTGGACTTGCCCGAGCCCGTGGGTCCGGTGACCAGCACGAGCCCTCGCACCCGCTCGGCGAGCTTGTTGACGATGGGCGGCAGGCCGAGCTTCTCGATGCCGATGATCTCGTAGGGGATCTGCCGGATGGCCATGGCCACGCAGCCCCGCTGCTTGTACACGTTGCCCCGGAACCGGGACAGGTTCTGCACGCCGAAGGAGAAGTCCAGCTCGTCCTCCACCTCGAAGCGCTTCTTCTGGTTCTCGGTGAGGATCGAGTACGCGAGGGACAGCGTATCCTTGGGCGTCAGCGCCTGACTGCTCCGGGAGTTCACCAGATCGCCGTCGACGCGGAGCTTCGCCGGGTTGCCCACGGTGATGTGGAGGTCGGAGGCTCCCCGCTGGATCATCTCCTGGAGGAGGATGCGCAGGCTGAGCTCCTGCTGCTGAGGCAGACCGGGCTGGGCCGGCTGAGTCATTCGTTCATCCTTGTCGAGGGTGGTATCGACCGCATCACTCGGCTACCGTGGTTTCCTTCACGACCTCGTCGAGCGTGGTCACCCCGCGCTCGACCTTCTTGAGCCCGTCCTGGCGCAGCGTGAGCATGCCCTCCGAGAGCGCGATCTCCCGGAGCTCGTCGGTCCCCATGCCCTTCATGACCGCCTTGCGCAGGGCGGCGCTCATGACCATGACCTCGTAGAGGCCGCACCGGCCCTTGTACCCGCTGCCGCCGCACACCTCGCATCCCTCGCCCTTGTAGAACGTCTGCTTCGCGGCCCAGTCCAGCGGCACCTTGGCGGACTTGAGGAAGTCCTCGTCGTACTTCGTCTCGACCTTGCAGTGGGTGCAGATGCGCCGGGCGAGCCGCTGGGCGGACAGCAGGTTGAGCGCCGAAGCCACGTTGAAGGGCTCCAGGCCCATGTCGATCATACGCGTGATGGTGGACGGCGTGTCGTTGGTGTGCAGCGTCGACATCACCAGGTGGCCGGTGAGGGCCGCCTTGATGGCGATGCTCCCGGTCTCGAGGTCCCGGATCTCTCCCACCATGATGATGTTGGGGTCCTGCCTCAGGAAGGCCCTCAGCGCCGCGGCGAAGGTCATCCCGATCTCGGTGCGCACCAGCACCTGGTTGATCCCGTGGATGTTGTACTCCACGGGGTCCTCGGCGGTCATGATGTTGGTGTCGATGGTGTTGATCTGCGACAGGGCCGAGTACAGGGTCGTCGTCTTCCCGGAGCCGGTGGGGCCCGTCACCAGCACCATGCCGTAGGGCTGCTTGATGGCCCACATGAAGTCCCGCTCGGCCTTGGGCTCGAACCCGAACTTCATCAGGTCGAAGGTCAGGTTGCTCTTGTCCAGGATGCGCATCACGATCTTCTCGCCGAAGATCACCGGCAGGGTGGAGACGCGGAAATCCACCACCCGGCTCTTCATCTTCAGCTTGATGCGTCCGTCCTGGGGGATGCGCCGCTCGGCGATGTTCAGGTCCGCCAGGATCTTCACGCGCGACGTGATGGCCGCCTTCATCTTCATCGGCGGCTTCATGACCTCCTGGAGGGCGCCGTCGATGCGGTAGCGGATCCGGACCTCCTTCTCGAAGGGCTCGATGTGGATGTCGGACGCGCCCTTGAGCACCGCGTCGGTGAGCAGGCCGTTGATGAACTTGACCACCGGGGCGGAGTCCACCTCGGCCTGCAGCAGCGACATGGAGATGTCTTCGTCCTGCTCCTCCAGGACCTCCACTTCCTCCTCGCCGAACTCCTCGAGGAGGTTGCTCATCTGCTCCTCTTCCGGCTTCCCGAAGTAGTTCTCCAGATGCTTGCGCAGGGTGAACTCCCCCACGATCACCGGCTCGATGTCCAGCTTGGTGATGAACTTCAGGTCGTCGATGGCACCGAAGTCCGTGGGGTCGGTCATGGCCACGGTGAGCATGCGCCCCACGCGGCGGAGCGGGAGCACCAGGCGCTTGTTGCACACCGGGGGGGGGATCAGCCTCAGGATCTTGTCGTCCACGGTGACCTTGTCGAGGTCCACCGCGGGCACGCGGTACTGCTTGGCCAGCATCCGCGTGAGCTCCTCTTCGGCCACGTAGCCCAGCTTGACCAGGGAGTAGCCGATGCGGCTGCCGTTGCTCCTGGCCTCCGCCAGCGCCTCCTGGAGTTGCTGCTCCTTGACGAGCCCCTCGCGGACGAAGAGATCCCCGAGACGGACCTCCTGGGCGACCTTAGCTGACATTCGGCGGCGATCCTGAAGGTAAACAAATGGCGGGCGGGGAATTCCGCGCCATCACTAAGAATACGAGCGGCCTCCCGGCCCGTACAAGGGAAGTGAAATGGGCCGCCTCCGGGCCTCTCACCCGTGGACCCTCACGCGGCCCCGGAGGCGCCGGACCGTGGCCGGCCCGATCCCCCGCACGCGGGTGAGATCGTCTACCGACCTGAAAGGCTTCTCGTTCCTGGCTTCCACGATGCGGCGCGCCAGGGCGGGCCCCACCCCGGGGAGGGTCTGGAGCGTCGCTTCGTCGGCGGTGTTGAGGTCCACGGGCCGCAGGGTGTCGCGTGCCGTCGTCCGCCGGGAGGCGGCGAGAGGAGCGGCGGACGGGCGACGGACGCGCGGCGAGGCCGGCCTCTCTCCCGGAGAGGAGTCGAAGCGGAGGTGTGGGAGGAGCTTCTCGAGGGTGGCCGGCCCGATCCCGCGCACCCGGGTGAGATTCTCGGGACTCCGGTACGGCCCGCGGGCCTCCCGCTCGCGCACCATGGCCGCCGCGATCCCGGGTCCCACTCCGGGAAGCCGGTCCAGCTCGGCGGCGGTGGCGTGGTCGGGGTCGAGGCGCTCCCCCGGCGCCAGGGGTCGGGCCCGCTCCCTCTCGTCCTCCAGGCGGGACCGGCTCTCGGCCGTGAGGCTCGGCAGGACGTCGGCGCCCTCGATGTGCGCCGGCTGCCGGAGCGTCCCCCACCCCCAGCGCAGTGCGCTCAGCGCCAGCAGCACCACGACGGCGTGGCGGAGCGCCCGGGTCTCGGCGTCGTGCATGGGGCTAGCCTGGTGCTGAAGAAGGGGAGCACCCCGCTAGCCTCACGCCCGGGCCGGGCGCCGGGAATGGCGGACCGGGAACTCCGCGCTTCCTGTTCCTACCCGGGGGGCGGGCCCGTGGCCGGGCCGGGGATCACCCCCGCCGAGATCTGGAGCTGACCGTAGAAGCCGATCTGGAACTGGGTCGAGCCGCTCTTCTGGCCCACGTAGGACTGGCGGTCGTCGTAGCTCATCTGCATGCCCACCTCCATGCCGCGCACAGAGGTGTCCACGGAGAAGTTCAGGCTGCGGCTGAGCTGGTCCAGGAAGGGGACGCACTGCGTCTGGGCCACGGTGCTGCGGCAGTCGCGCTCGGTGGTGTAGGCGGCCAGCACGGAGAGCTGCAGGGGCCGGTCCAGCCGTTTCCCCAGGGCACCCGGGGGAGCGATCCGGGACGTCACGGACAGGCGGTGGCTCATCTGGAAGTGGCGGGTGGTCCCGGTGGGGTCCGTGGCACGGCCGTCGTCCCAGGACGCCTGGTAGGCGGTCACCAGCGACCCGAGCCAGGTGACGGACACGTTCACCGGGACCTGGTGCTCGTCCATGTCCCGGCGCTGGGGACCGAGGCCCCCGTATACCAGCGACTGCGACGTCCTCACGTACCCCGACGATCCGCTGATCTGCTTCATGCCCGTGAACGAAGGCATGTGCAGCACCGGCAGCGAGAGCCGGAGGTCGGGCCACCTGTGCTGCACCAGATCCTGCTTGCTGCGCGGGTCGAGGGCGACCCCGTTGGTGCGCTGATAGCGGACGTCCAACCCCGCCCCCCCGCTCCAGCGCATCCCCGACGAGAAGGTCCACGTCTGCTGGTCCGTGAGCACGGCGGCGGTGTCGCCGTTCATGAAACGCCAGGTATCTGGGCTGCCCCACCCGAACTGGTATGCGCTCCCCGGCGTGATGGGCGCGCGCTCGAAGCGCGACAGCAGGCCGCTCTCGTAGGTGACCGCGAACGGCTTGAACGACGCCACGAGGTTGCGGAAGTCCACGATGTTCGACGCCTCGTTCGGCTCGGGCGACCCCACCCAGGACGTGGCGAGGAGGCCGGGATCCAGGGCGACCGCCGCCCTCCAGTTCCGCTGCCCGAGGGCGTTGCGCGTCAGCGCGAGGGTGCTGTCCGGTGAGCTCAGGTCGCCCAGCAGGTAGTTGGCGTTGCGGTCCGACCGGTAGACCGAGGTCATGTCCACGTTGGTCGTCAGCCACGTGGCCAGCTTCGGCCGGAAGCCCAGCTGCGTGCGCAGCGAGCGGTTGGTCTCCCACCCCAGGTCGAGCCTGCCGATGCGCGTCCTCTGCCCACGAATGAGATTCTGCACACGCGGGTCGGAGACGGCCTGGACCGGGCTGAGGAGATCCCGGATCGTCTGCGCGGTCAGGCCGGCTGTCAGCGGCTGCAGGAACCTGAAGCGCACGTTCGCTGCCGTCACCAAGCCCTTGCGGGGCGCCAGCGTGGGCACGACCAGCGAGTCCTGCGGGGTCCGGACGATCTCCTCGTAGCGCAGGATGCGGTTGTCTTCGCTGAGGTACGAGGTGTTGAAGGCAAGGCGCTCCGGGGTCCAGCGTACGCGAGCGTTCAGCAGAGGCTGCTCCAGGAATCCCGGGAGGATCGCGCGCAACGCCCCCCGGGCGAATCCCGGGACCAGCGCGAAGGTGCGGTCCACGGGCTGGCGCAGCCAACCCAGAGCCGCGGTGAGGCCCCGGGATCGGTCCTCGGTGGTCACGGTGGAGCCGTGGGCCGTGGTGTACGCCACCTGGGCCTCGAGCCCGTCCACCAGGAACCCCGCCACGGGGTTCGCCGCGGGGGTGCGCTTGCGGAACGCGACGCCCACGCGGGTCTGGCTGGCTTCCGTGGGGCGCAGGCCGTGGATCTGGCCGGCGGGCAGGTCGGAGCCGGCAAGGAAGACCGGGGTCTGGCTGGCACGGTCCAGCGACACCGTCACGGGGAGGTCGAACCCCCAGGTGGAAGGGGCGAACCGGTCCAGGCGCAGCGTCGAGGTGAGGTTCATGGAGCGGTCCGTCTGGTACGTCGGGTCGTCCCGGAGCTGATGGAAGAGGGCCCCCCGGTTGGTGACGGACAGGTGACTCGTCACCACGCCCGCTCCGTCCAGCGTCGCGTCCACCGACGTCGCCACCCCCACGTCGCGTACCGGTCGGCCCAGGCGCAGCTCGTCCACCCAGATCTCGCCGGAGAGGGGCTCCGACCCCTGGTTCCACACGCCCAGGGACAGCTCGCGGACGTGGGCCAGGTCCGGCGCCCGGCCCTGGTCGCTCAGCACCACCGCGTACGTGGAGTCCGCCGACCACACCGTGATCGGGGGATCCCCGGGCCCGGGGGGGTGCGCCAGGAGTTGCTCCTCCGCGCGCTCCCTCAGGTTGAACCACTCCTGGAAGTCCACCACCACCTCGGGAAGCCAATCCGCGGACGTGACCCCCGCGGGGTTCGCCGGAGGGTTCAGCGGCGTGCGGTAGAGGTAGAAGTTGTTGGCGTCGGTGCCGACCTTGAAGAAGAAGTAGTGGGGGCGCGTGGGCCCGAAGTCGCCGCTACGCGGCACCACCCAGAGCCGCACCTGTCGGTAGGAGAGGAAGTTCCTGGGGCGCTGGGGGAAGCGGTAGTACACCTCGGCGCGCGCACCTCCGGGGACGTCGGCGAAGGTGACGGCCATGGACTTCTCGTTGAACTCGATCCCCTGCCCCGAGAACGCCGTCGTGGGATCCGCGAGCTGCTCCAGCACGCCCGGCGGAGAGGTGTAGGCGTTCCCTTCGGTGACCTTGGAGGCCGTGCCCACCTCCACGCGGCCCGCGTTGGCCAGCGTGTCGCCCACCATCCCGGAGAGCACGCCCTGGGCGGCCCGGCGGATCCACCGGGAGCCCACGAGGCGCATGCGGGCCACCCGGATCTGCCCCCGCCGCTGCCCGGTGACGGTAACCCGGAGGTACTTCACCGCCCGCAGGTCCGCGTCGGTGATGGTGCCCCCCACGTCCACGGCGTCGGGGCCCCGGATGGGGATGCGGTAGAGCTGGAAGGGCGTTCCCGTCTGCTGCGAGGAGCGGGCGAGATAGGGCGAGCTGCCGTCCAGGCGCACCACGAAGCGCAGGTACCGCTCCTGGGTGTCGAGGTTGCCGTTCTCGTCCAGGTCCTCGGAGTCGCGCCGGCCGTTGCCCCGGGTGCAGTCCGCCCGGGGGTCCCCCTGGCGGTAGATCCGCCCCGGCTGCGCCTTGCACGTCTCCACCCACACGCCGCGCTGGTCGGCCTCGGTGCTCCAGATCTCCCCGCGGCTGGGGTCGGCCTCCTGGTCGAGGACCCCGAGCCCCCACGGCCTGCCGGTGACGGGACGCACCCCCGAGGTCTCCCCCAGGGAGTCTATGAAGAACGCATCCTCGCTCACCTGACCGAGGTCCACCACCAGCGACAGGTCCTGCCCGCCCGCCGCGTAGAACTCCAGGTAGTCCGTCTTCGTGAGGTCCAGGCCGGTGGTGGACAGCAACGAGGTCACCGACCGCCACGAGGGCGCCGTGATCTGGCCGCCCCCGGTCAACCCCGCGAAGGTGAGGAGCATCCCGGGCTCGCGGGTCTCCGACCCGGCGACGCGGATCTGGTGGTCGATGTCCTCCTTGGGATAGTAGCCCTCCTGGACGCCGACGCTGTCGCCGAGGGGCGTCTCCACGACCCAGGAGTGCTGCCAGACCAGCGACGCCGCGTCGGAGGCGTCCATCACCGCGGGCAGGATCCCCTGGGCGCCCTCGGCGGACGCCGGCGCGCTCCCCAGGAACCAGTTGGAGGAGAGCAGCGAGATCGGGAGCTCGTCCGTGGCGTCGAAGTCGTCCACGAAGGCCGTGCCCCGGGTGTTGGGGTTGGGGAGCGTGACGGCGGCTTCTCCGTTCAGGGAGAACGTGGAGTTCCCCGCGAAGCGGAGGCCGGGCACCTCGTCGAGGAGTCGATCGAACCACCCCATCGGGGCCGCGATGTTGCCGGTGACGCCTCCGCTGAGCGCGGCCGCGGGCTCGGTCCCCAGCTGCGGTCGGGTCGCCACCGAGCGCTCCGACTGATACAGCCCAAGAAGGTCCAGTCCCCCGTAGCGTCCCAGCGCGGCGTGGGTGTGCAGCCCGAAGACCTGCGTGGGGGACACCTGGAAGAGCGCGTTCTGCTCCCAGCTGGCCCGGATGGGGGCATCGGGGTTGGTGGCGAAGAGCTCTTCGGGGTGCAGCAGGCGCACCTGGCCGAGGTCGTAGTCGATGTCGTAGTCCACGCCGCGCACGAGGATGCGGGTCCCCAGGCGAATGGTCTCGCTTCCCTGGCGTATACCCAGCGCGCCCAGGGAGAATGACGAGATCACCCCCTGGCTGCGGATACGGTACGACAGGTTCAGACGGAAGAGGCCCGCGTTGGCGCGTTCGACGGGATCCACCTGGTCGTAGATGCGGTGGTTGGCGTCGCTTCCCAGGATCGTGGCGGTCTGGGCGGCCGAGAGCCCCAGCGAGGGGAGCGGCGGGGGCTGGGCGAACGGTTCCAGGGTGGGAAACACGATGAAGGTGCCCTGCACCGCCTGCTGGGTCGCGAAGGTTCCCCGCGTCCCCTGCTGATCCGCGAACCCGCCCTGCGAGGAGAAGGGCCCGTTGGACCCGCCCCCCGGCGAGAACACCGCGGCGGCGTCCAGGACGTCCACCGGTGACTCCTCGTCGAGGCCGAAGAGCCGCAGGAAGGTGATGTCGTTCCCGTTCGGCGCCCGCTTGAAGGTGCGCCCCGCGGAGCGCTCACCCAGGGAGATGGTCAGGTTCACCGAGCCCGGGTCCACGTCGCTGGATCCCGACACGCGGTAGACCTGGTGCATCTCGTAGTCCCAGGTGGGCATCCCCGGCTGGTGGTCGGCACCCGACGCCTTCAGCAGCTTCAGCTTGGGTCGCCCGCCGAGGTTCTGGATGCGCTCGGGGTTGTAGTCGCCCACGGTGTCGCCCGACGCGGTGATGTAGGTCACCGCCAGCATCTCGTCGGTGCGCAGCGGCGTCCGCAGCACGACCCACAGGCCCGAGGGATGGATGTAGTAGTCCACGCCGGGCCGCAGGTGTCGGAACCACCCCGACTCCACCACCTGCTGGCCCCCCGGGCCGTCGGCGATGGCGTCGGCCTGGATGTAGCCCTGCACCTGCTGCCGCTGCACGGGATCCGCCTCGAAGCGGTAGAGCTGGATGGGATCCGGGCCGGGGGCCACCGACGGCGGCGCCGACGCCGCGTCCAGGTCGAGGATGTTGATGTACGGGTAGCGGTCGATGAGGTGGGGATCCACCAGGAAGAAGAACTGCCCCCTGACGTATTCGGCGTCGTCCAGGGCCAGGGTGTCCTGCTGCACGAAGGCGCGCTGGTCACCGATGCCGCTCAGGCGGAACTCGCGGCTGTTCATGTCGCCGCGCTGCTGCGCCCACACGGTCTGGAAGTCCAGGGGGCCGAGCTGGCCCTCCGCCTGGAATCCGAAGTTCCCCGCCGGGATCCCCTGGGTGAGGAAGCGCGAGGCCGGCAGGTTGAACGTGACGTCGCCCACCTCCAGACGGCGCAGGATGTCGTCCTCCGCTCCCTGGTAGAAGATGTTGATCCGGTTCGCCGAGTCGAACTCCCGGTTCTGGTCGAAGTCCACGTCCACCTTCACCCGGTTGAGGATGCTTCCCTGCACCTGGACGCCGAAGCGCAGGTCCGGGCTGAGCTGGGGGATGAGCGTGGGTGTGCAGCTCACCTGGAACTGCTGGTCGCAGGGCCGGAACCGCTGCCAGTCTCCGCCGAGCTCCGAGCGGGCCCGGATCTTCATGGCCAGGTTGGCGTAGTCCGTGACTAACCGGGGCATGGCCCCCGGGGTGGTGTCGGCGGCGGTGACGACGGGGGCCGGCTGCGGCGCCGGCGGCAGGAAGAGGGCGCTGTCCGACCGGGGCTCGCCCCACTCCCGCGCCCTGCGGCGCAGCACCTCGAGGTAGAGGGAATCGAGGCCGAGGGGCGGCGGTACCTCGCCGAGGGGGCGCACCCCCAGGGGGTGGGGCGCCTCCAGGGACAGGCTCCCCCAGGGTCCGATGGGGATCCTCCTGAGGCCCAGGCGGAGGTAGGGCGCCCCGGGAGCGGCGGCGAGCCCCGCCTGCACGGTGGCCGGCGGCTGGTCCAGGGCGCGACGGAGAATGGTGTCGGCGGCCGCTCGCGCCGGCTCGACGGGCGGCCGCGCCGACGGCGCACCCCGCGGTGCCAGGGAAGCACCCGCGGCGAAAGCAAGGGCGAAGAGACGGGGTCGGACCAAGGTCAGGGTCCGAACCGACGGGGTCCGCGCGGTGTACGCACGGAGCGACGCATCCGTATCGCAGGCGCGGCCCGCCTTGAAGGCTGCGTACCCCACAAGTAACCTTGGCGCGCCTTCGGCTGCGTTCTCGCTCCTCTCGATCTCAGGAAGTCCGCGATGCGGATGGGAGTGCTCAACCGATACCTGATCCGGTCCCACACGGGCCCGTTTCTGTTCGCGCTATCGGCCATCACCGGGCTCCTGTTCCTGAACACCATCGCCCTGCGGATGGAGTCTCTCGTCGGCAAGGGGCTTCCTTGGAGCGTCCTGGGCCGGTTCGTGCTCCTCTCCCTCCCGCATACGATCGCGCTGTCCCTCCCCATGGCGGTCCTGGTGGCCGTCCTGTACGCCTTCAGCGAGCTCACGGAGCACAACGAGATCACCGCGCTGGCAGCCGGTGGCATCCGTCCGGCGCGCGTCCTGGTTCCTCTGCTGGTCATGGGCGCGATGGCCACCGGGGTCATGCTGTACTTCAACAACTCGGTACTGCCCAATGCGAATCACCAGCTAAAGAACCTGTTGGTGGACATAGCTCGCAAGAGCCCGACGTTCGAGCTGCGCGAGGGCGTGGTGAACCAGATCCGGACCGACAACGATCGGGTGAGCTATTTCCTGACCGCCCAGCGCATCGACCCGAAGGCCAACACCCTCGACGACGTCACGATCTACGACCGGAACAACCCCACCCACGAGCGGATCACGTACGCCGCCCGCGGGACCATGGCCTTCAACGCCCAGCGCACCGACCTCTTCCTCACCCTGTACGACGGTCAGGTCCTGGAGATACAGGGCGACCGCAAGGGCGGCTTCCAGCGTCTCTACTTCCAGCGTCAGGTGATCCCCATGCGCGGCGTCGGCGACGTGCTGAACGAGCAGATGGGGGGGACCGAGCGCAGCGACCGGGAGATGGACTTCGCCGACCTGCGGAAGAACGAGAAGGAGAAGAACCAGGAGGCCGTCCGGTTGCGGGACCAGAGCCGCTCCGACGCCATGGACGCCGTGAAGGCCGCTCTGGGCCTGCCTTCCGCCGATGACTCCCTGGCCGGGGCCGCGGCCCCGGCCACGGTGCACCGGGGTCCG
>JAJDNC010000064.1 GCA_022340865.1 Gemmatimonadota bacterium | reverse complement strand
ACCGGACAACTGGCTCGCCCAGAGCAGCCCCTGGCAGATCGCCCGAACGGACGAAGCGTGTCTGGTTCCCGTCTATGGCCGCATCGTGCACGAAGCCGATCGCCATGGGGCGTACAACCCGATGTGGATGGACTGGAAGGTCCTGATCGGGGTCCCGTACGACATGCTCATTCCCGGGTACGGCGGCCGCACCGTCCACTGCCTCCGCCTCTATTCCGCGCGCTCTTCCCGTGATTTCGACATGCGGATCTTCAACGACGGCGACTACTTCAAGGCCGTCGAGCAGAAGATCGCGTCCGAGACCATCACGAAGGTCCTCTATCCGTCCGATGCGGTGATCGCCGGCCGGGAGCTGCGGCTGGTCCAGGAGTACTTCCTGGTGGCGTGCGCCCTCCGGGACATCGTGCGACGATTCGAGGAGAGCCATTCCGACCTCCGGGAGCTCCCCGCCAAGACCGCAATCCAGATGAACGACGCGCACCCGGCGTTGGCCGTCGCCGAGCTGATGCGCATCCTCATCGACGAGAAGGACCTGCGCTGGTCGAAGGCATGGGAGATCACCCGGGCCACGCTCTCCTACACCAACCACACCCTCGCGCCGGAGGCGCTTGAGAGGTGGCTCGTACCGCTGCTCGAGGGCACGCTTCCGCGGCACCTCCAGATCATCTACGAGATCAACCGCCGCTTTCTCAAGCAGGTTGCGGTGGCCCTCCCGGCGGACGAGCGGCGAATGGCCCGGATGTCGCTCATCGAGGAGTCCTCGCCCAAGCGGGTGCGCATGGTCAATCTGGCCATCGTGGGGAGCCACGCCACCAACGGCGTGTCGGCGATGCAGACCGACATGCTGCAATCGCTGCTCGTTCCGGACCTCTATCAGCTGTGGCCGGAGAGGTTCAGCCACAAGACGAACGGAATCACGCAGCGCCGCTGGTTGCTCGGCGCGAACCCGTTGCTGGCCGATCTCGTCTCGGAGACCATCGGCGACGGCTGGATCACCGATCTCCAGCAGCTGAGGGGGCTCGAGCCCTTTGCGGTCGATCCGGCCTTCCAGGCCGCCTTCGGCCGGATCAAGCGCGTCAACAAGGAGAAGCTGGCGGCCATCATCCGGGATCGCTCACACGTGAAGGTCGATCCCGATTCGCTCTTCGATGTCCAGGCCAAGCGGATCCACGCGTACAAGAGGCAGTTGCTGAACATCCTGCACATCGTCTACGAGTACCTCGCGCTGGTGGAAGACGGCGAGGAGCCCGCGACGCCCCGGACGTATGTCTTCGCCGGCAAGGCGGCGCCGGGCTACTGGTACGCGAAACAGGTCATCAAGCTGATCCACGACGTGGCCCGCGTCGTCAACGCGGACGGGCGCGCGCAGCCGTGGATCAAGGTGGCGTTCCTGTCGGACTATCGCGTGTCCCTGGCCGAGAAAACGATCCCGGCCGCCGATCTCAGTGAACAGATATCGACGGCGGGAACCGAGGCGTCGGGCACCAGCAGCATGAAGTTCGCGCTGAACGGGGCGGTCACCATCGCCACGCTCGATGGCGCCAATATCGAGATCCTGGACGACGTCGGTGGAGACAACATGTTCGTCTTCGGCCTCGAGGTCGCGGACCTGCACGCGATGCACGGAAAGAGATCCTATCGGCCCAGGGACCTCTACGATCACGATCCGCGCGTCAAGCGAATGGCGCAGGCCTTCACGTCCGGCTTGTTCTCGCCGGAAGAGCCCGGCCTCTTTTCCTGGGTCCTCCAGACGATTCTCAATCCGAACGACGAGTACTTCCACCTGGCGGACCTGCCGACATACCTGGCAGCCCACCGCAACGCGGCGGAGGCGTTCAAGGATCCCGGCAGGTGGATGCGCACGGCGATTCTGAATGTCGCGCGCATCGGCCGGTTCTCCAGCGATCGGGCCGTTCTGGAATACGCCCGTGACATCTGGGACCTGAAGCAGGTCTAACGAGTCGGGCCGGGCCCCTCGCGACCTTCGGGGGCCCGACCCGGAAGCACCTCTCGCCCGACGCGGCACGGCCTTGCGGCTGGGCGCAGACCGTTACCCGGCAGCGCCGCCTATGAGCAGGACAGGGCGTACGTGTCGAGGTCCACGGTGCAGGAGATGTTCGCCGTCGCGCCATCGACCGTGTACTGCCCCGTCAGCGTCATGGACTGCGACGAGGCCGACGGGTCGTATCCGAAGATCAAATCGCCATTCACCTCATCGACGAGGCCCTCGGATGTCATCTTGAACGTCACCATGGCGGATATCAGCTGTGGATCGGCGAACGGGTGCAAGATCAACTGCAGAGAGGTGATGTCCAACCTGCACCCGTCCACGGTCTTGATCCACGGCTCCTCGGTCACGATGGTGACCCGGTAGCTGGGCGTCGAGTATGGGGCTCCGGCATTTCCCAGACCGACGACGCTGAACGTGCCTCCACCCATCTGAGCGGTGGTTACAATGTGGAACATGTCCCACTCGGCGATACACACCTCGCCTACGAACATGCCGTCGCCGCAGCGGCTCAGGGGTGAGATGGTGCCGCGGACCTGTATCTCCTTTCCCGACTTGCCGTCCATGTCCGCGTCGAACCCGAAGGCCCCAGTCTCCAGATTCAGCGACCGGTCGGCAACCGAGTTGCTTGTGCCGCTGGCCACCCACCCTATGATCTCGTTGAATCCGTTCACGATGGTCAGGAACCCGGCGACACACGTGCCGGAGCAACTCGCCAGGACATCGAAGGTCTCGGTGTCGGGCTCGGCGGGGGAGCTGCCGTCCCCACCGCACGAGGCGGTGGCGACGAGCGCGCCTGCCACGGCGCAGGTCAGGAGTCGGTTGAGGGGAATCATCTGAACCTCCAGCGGGAGTCATCCAGCGTGCCCTCTGTCGGAGGGCGGACGGAGCGTCGGTCGTCTCCGTCTCTCACTTCCTGACACAGGAAAGCGGGGCGACACGGATCACGTGGGGGAGGAAGGTGCCCGGCCCCCGACCTGGTCCGAGGGCTCCGACCCGAAGGCTCCGACCCGAGGGCCCGGGTGGTCCCGTTGACCGGGGGTGGAGAGGCCAGCAACTTACGGATGATGTTCCGCCCCCAGGAGATCACCGGACGATTGCGCCTTGCCCGGGAAGGGGACCGGGAAGCGTTCGACGAGGTCTTCTCCCTCGTCTATGGCGAGTTGCGGCGTCTCGCCCAGGCTCAGCGCAGGCGGTGGCACGGGGACACCACCCTGGACACCACCTCCCTCGTCCACGAGGTCTACCTGAAGTTGGTCCGCGGGGAGGGCTCCACGTGGGAGGACCGGAGCCACTTTCTGTGCGTGGCGGCCAAGGCCATGCGGCACCTCCTGGTGAACTACTCCGAGCGCCGGCGGGCCGCCAAGAGGGGCGGGGGATCCGATCCCCTGCGCATCGACGAGTTCAATCCCGTCAGTGAGGAAGCGGCGGAGGACGTCGTGGCCCTCCACGAGTCCCTGGAACGTCTGGAAGAGGTGAGCCCCCGGCAGGTGAGCGTGGTGGAGGCCCGATTCTTCCTGGGGCTCTCCGTGGAGGAGGCCGGCACGGCGCTGGGGATCTCGCCGGCTACCGTCAAGCGGGATTGGGCCATGGCCAGCGCGTGGCTGTACCGCGACATCCGGACGACCCTCCTGTGACCGCGCACCTGGATCCGGAGCGTTGGAGCAGGGCGGAGGAGGTCTTCGGCCGGGCCCTGGAGGTCCCTCCGGAGGCCCGGGAGCGCCTGGTGACCGAGGCCTGCGGAAACGATGAAGAGCTCCGGAAGGAAGTGCTGTCTCTCCTGGAGTCCGCGGACACCGCCACGGAGTACTTGTCGCGGGTGGCGCTGCAGGCGGGGATCCCTCCCCCGGAGCAGACCGACGCCGAGGATCTCGTGGGCCGGACGGTGGGGCGGTACCGCCTGGTCCGGCTCCTGGGTCGAGGGGGAATGGGGGCGGTCTTCCTGGCCCACCGGGCGGACCATCAGTTCGAGAAGGAGGTGGCCCTCAAGCTCCTCCCGTGGGGAGTGACCTCCCCGGAGGCCGTCAAGCGCTTCCACAGGGAGCGCCGCATCCTGGCCCGGCTGGAGGACCCTCGCGTCGCACGTCTCCTCGACGGCGGCGTCACCTCGGACGGTACCCCCTACTTCGTCATGGAGTACGTCGAAGGCTCCCCCATCGACGAGTACTGCGACGCTCACCGCCTCTCCGTCCCGGAGCGGCTGACCCTCTTTCTGGAGGTGTGCGACGCGGTGGAGGACGCCCACCGGCACTTCATCGTCCACCGGGACCTGAAGCCGGGGAACATCCTGGTGACCGGGGAGGGCTCGGTGAAGCTCCTGGATTTCGGCATCGCCCGGATGCTGGACCCGGAGGAGGACGAGGCGGAGCTCACCCGGACCGGCCATGCCCACCCCATGACCCTGTCCTACGCGAGCCCCGAGCAGGTCCGAGGCGAGCCCATCACCACGGCCAGCGACGTCTATGCCCTGGGGATCCTCCTCTACAGGCTTCTCACCGGTCTGCACCCCTACCGGCGCGAGTTCACCTCACCGTCCGACGCCGAGCGGGTCATCTGCGAGGAGGACCCCACGGTGCCCAGCCAGCGTCTGGGTGCCGGCACGGCCGAGGAGAGCAGCGGCATCGCCGAAGCCCGTGGCGCCTCCGTCCCGAAGCTCCAGCGGGAGCTTTCCGGGGACCTCGACGCCATCGTCCTCACCGCCATGCGGAAGGAGCCGAGTCGACGGTACCCGTCGGTGCACCACCTCTCCGAGGACCTCCGGAGACACCTGCAGGGTTACCCCGTGCGCGCCCGGAGGGACTCCGCCGGATACCGGCTCTCGCGCTTCGTCCTGCGCCATCGCATGGGGGTCGCGGCGAGCCTCGCCGTGGTCGCCCTGGCCGCGGCTCTCCTGGCGGTGTCCATTCGCCACACCCTCACCACCGCGGCCCTCGGCAGAGCCCTGAGCCGGGAGGTCGAGACCACCCGGCAGGTGTCCGGGTTCCTGGTGGACCTGTTCCGGCCCGCCGACCCCATGGAGGGCTTCGGGGACACGGTCCGCGTCCGCACCCTCCTGGACCAGGGGATGCAGCATCTCGCCCGGGACAAGGGCGGGACACCCGAGGTCCGCGCCCGGACTCTCATGGTCATGGCGCAGGTCTACGACAACCTGGGGCTGTACGACGAGGCCGTCCTCCTCCAGGAGGAGGCGCTCCGGATACGGCGCGCGCTCTACGGCGACGCCCATCCCGAGGTCGCCGAGACCCTGGAAGCGCTGGCGAGCTCCTACGACAGGGCGAGACAGCCCCATGTCGCGCTGGGCTACTTCGAGGAGGCTCTGGCCACCCGGCGAGCCATCGGGGGCGCCCCGCTCTCCGAAGCCTCCGCCCTCCAGGGGATGGGACGCCTCCTGAGGGACCAGGGGAATCCGGACTCGGCGGAGGTTCTGATCCGTGAGGCCTTGAGGATCCGGAGGGCCACGGCGGGAGAGGAGGAGTTCCAGACCGTCCTCACGCTCCTGGACCTGGCCTACGTGCTCCGTGGGAAGGGCGAGGTCGACTCGGCTCAAGTCCTGTACGAGCGGGCCATCCGGGGGCTGGAAGCCCACGGGGACTCCGGCGCCGCCGTCCTGCCCGCGGCCCTCAACAACCTGGCCTACCTCCACCGGACCCAGGGCGAAAATGCCGAGGCCGAGGTCCTGTACCGGCAGGCGGTGGCCCTGGAGCGGCAGTGGGGAACGGTGCCCAACCTCCTCGTCCTCATGAACAACCTCGCCGCGGTCCTGGACGCAGAGGACAAGTACACCGAGACGGACGAGGTTCTGGGAGACGCGGTTCGTGTCTCGGAGGAGCACTGGCCCGACGGTCACTGGCGTGTGGGATCGGCGTACGGGGCCAGAGGCGCCTTCCGCATGGGTCATGGGGATCTCGCCGGAGCGGAGCCGCTTCTCCGCAGGGCCCTGGAGATCTCCGTGGAGGAGCTGACCGCGGACAATGCCCGCACCGCTTACGCCCGGATGCAGTATGGTATGTGCCTCCGGGACCTGGGCCGCTTCGAGGACGCCGAAGCTCAGCTCCTGGCCGCCTTCGACTGGCTCGCGGAGCACAACGGCGTCCAGAGTCCCTACACGCAGCCCACCGTCTCCCACCTGGTCGCGCTCTACGAGGCCTGGGGCAAGCCCGACGCGGCCCGGAGGTTCAGGGATCTCCTGGTCTCGGACAGCACCGACGGGGCGTCGTTCCCACCACCCACCGCGGAGTGATCGCGAGGTGGTCCCCAGGCCACCATGTCGACGAGCGCCTTCTGTCTTCTGCTGTCCGGCCCGGTCGTCGCCGTCGGGCTCCTTCGCTACCGCGCCGACCTTCGGCGCCGCGGACGCACGACATCGCTGGGCGTGACGCTGCTCCTCGCGGCCTGGCTGATGCCCCATCCGGTCCTCGGCTTCGCCCTTCCCATGTTCCAGCCTACGTTACGTATCTTCTCTTGCCCGTTGGTTATGCGCTGACCGGGTGGGCCGTCCTGGCATGGGTGGGAGTGGCTCTCCTCCTCGTCGTCACGCACCTCACGGTGCTGGTGGAGGAAGAGCACCTCGAAGGGCGCTTCGGCGACCGGTATAGTGCCTATCGGCGAGCCACGCCACGCTATCTCTCCCGATAGGGAGGTGACGGCCGCGGACGGCGTCACCCCGGCACCACACCCCAGTGGACCAGCCCTTCCATCACCCCCTCGGCACCCTCGCCTTCGGCCAGATAGACGCGGTCGTCCAGTCGACGGGCCCGCGCTTCCTCGCGCAGGTCGGATCGAACGCGGGCCGGGGCGTTGCCCACCAGCACGGATCGCACCCCTGACAGGAGCGCTTCGCGGTCGTTGCCTGAGTCGCCCGCGAAGACCACGCGGTCGAGGGAGAGCTCGAGGAGGTCGGCCAAGTACGTCACCGCCCGGCCCTTGCCTCCTCCGGCGGGAACGACGTCCAGCAGCCCGTCGCCCGTCACGAGGTCCCGGCTGACCACCAGGTCGGCCCGGACCCCGGAATCGGCCAACCGGCGGGAGACCGCGGGCTCGGCGAGCCCCCACTCGTCCCACGGGAAGAAGAAGCTGGCCTTGTGCATCGCCTGGTTCGCGGCCGGCTGCGCGCGCACCTGTGGAAGGTCCTCCAGCACGCCCAGCACGTCGGCGGCGGCGATCCCGCCGAAGGCGTCGCGCATCCGCTCGGCATACCCGTCGTCCACCACGAATCCGTCGGCCCGCCGGTGGTAGATGGTCGTGCCCACGTCGCAGGCCATGAAGTCGGGCACGGGGAGGGCCCACCGCTCCACGCCGGCGAGAGCCATGCCGAGGTCGCGGCCCGTGACGTAGGCCAGGGCGAGCCCCGGGCGCGCCCGCTCCACCACCCTCGCGAACTGGGTCAACGCCCCCTGGTGCGAGGGCGAATCCTCCGGCGGGATGAGCGTTCCGTCCAGATCGGAGGCCAACAGGGAGCCGGGGTGTACCGTCATGAGCACGACAGGTGGAGGTGGAAACCGACCGTAGGATTGACTACGATGGGTCTTTCCGCCTGCTGCGCCAGAGGGAAGGCCGATGGTCCGCCAGGCAAGCCCAGAGGATCCCTCCCCTCCCTCCTCCCCGGGAGAGCGGGTCCTCGTGTACGGGGAGGTGCTCTTCGACCGCTTTCCCGACGGCAAGCGGGTCCTCGGCGGGGCGCCCTTCAACGTGGCGTGGCACCTGTGCGGGTTCGGCCTCCCGCCCCTGCTGATCTCGTCGGTGGGCGACGACGCCGACGGACGGTATGTCCTGGACCACGTGGAGGGGTGGGGGCTCTCCAGTCACGGCATCCAGGTGGACTCCGCCTGGCCCACCGGCATCGTGGACGTCAGCACCGCGGAGGACGCCGAACCCTCGTACCGGATCCCCCCGGACCAGGCGTGGGACCGCGTGGACGCGGACCGGGCGATGGCGCAGGTGCCGGACGGCGTGGCGCTGGTCTATCACGGCACCCTGGCCCTGCGCAGCACAGCCGCCGCCGAGGCGTGCCGGCGTCTCGTGCGTGCAGCCGACGCCACCGTGTTCGTGGACGTGAATCTCCGCACACCCTGGTGGACCCCACAGGGCGTCGCCGAGGCGCTGGAGAGCGCCGACTGGGCGAAGATGAACCTGGAGGAGCTCTGGGCGTTGAGCGGTACCGGACCCGGCGACCTGGACGAGGCCGCGCGCGCCGCTCGCATCCTTCTGAAGCGATACGATCTCCGGCGGCTCGTGGTGACCTGTCACTCCCAGGGCGCGTTCCTGGTCACGGCGGAGGGAGGTACCTTCCGCGCCCCGCCGCTCGAGATCCCCGAGATGGCCGACACCGTGGGTGCCGGGGACGGCTTCTGCGCCGTCATGTGCCTGGGAATCGTGGAAGGGTGGGACGAGGAGGTCATGCTGCGGCGGGCCAATCATTTCGCCGCCGACGTCTGTCGATTCCGGGGCGCCACCCTCACCGACATCTCCATCTACGACGCGCACATGCGGCATTGGGCGGAGCTCCCCTGGAGCCTCGCTCCGGAATCCGAGGGTGAGGGCCTTTATGTCCTGTCCCTCTCCGTTCACGGCATGGTGCGCGCCACGAACATCGAGCTGGGCGAAGACGCCGATACGGGAGGACAGGTCTCGTACGTCGTGGACCAGGCACGGGCGCTGGTGGAGCGCCCCGACGTCGAGCGGGTGGACCTCGTCACCCGTCAGATCTTCGACGCGCACGTGGACCGGACGTACGCCGAGCCCGAGGAGGAGATCGCCCCGGGCGCGCGCATCGTCCGACTCCCCTTCGGTCCCCGTCGGTACCTGCGGAAGGAATCGTTGTGGCCGTACCTGGACACGCTGCTGGACCAGATCACCCACTATCTCCGCAGCGTAGGACGCGTGCCGGACGTCATCCACGGCCACTACGCCGATGCGGGCTACGTGGGTGCACAGCTGTCGCGCCTGCTCGGGGTCCCGTTCGTCTTCACCGGTCACTCCCTGGGCCGCGTCAAGCTCCAGCGACTCGTGGAGCAGGGACAGAAGAAGGAGGACGTAGAGCGTCGCTACCGCATCTCGCGGCGCATCGAGGCCGAGGAGCAGGCCCTGCAGGCGGCGGATCTGGTCATCACCAGCACGGCCCACGAGGTCGAATCCCAGTACAAGGGCTACGAGAACTACCTCCCCGGACGGATGGAGGTGATTCCGCCGGGCGTCGACCTCACGCGCTTCTCGCCACCCCCTCGGCAGTGGACCGCCCCCCCCATCCTGGCGGAGCTGGCTCGATTCCTCGTGGACCCGTCCAAACCCATGCTGCTGGCGGTGGCCCGTGCGGACGAGCGCAAGAACTTCCGCGGGCTCATCCGGGCGTACGCCCGGACCCCCGGGCTGCGCGAAGCCGCCAATCTCGTGCTGGTGGCGGGCAACCGCGACGACATCTACACCATGGACGCCGCGCCCCGGCGCGTGCTCTCGCGCATCCTCCTCCTGGTGGACCGCTACGACCTGTACGGCTCCGTCGCCTACCCCAAACGCCACGGTCCCGACGACGTCCCCGACCTCTTCCGCCTGGCTGCGCGCTCGAAGGGCGTGTTCGTGAACCCCGCCCTCACCGAGCCGTTCGGTCTCACCCTCATCGAAGCGGCCGCCGTGGGGCTACCCGTGGTGGCGACCAACGATGGGGGCCCCCGGGATATCCTGAAGGCGTGCGGCCACGGCCTGCTGGTCGACCCGCTCGAGACCGAGGCGATGGGCAGAGCGATCCTGGGGGCCATCACGGATGGGCGCCGCTGGGCCCGCTGGGCCAAGAACGCCGTCTCCAGGGTGCACGGCAGCTTCTCCTGGCGCAGCCATGCTCGTCGGTACGCGCACTCCGTGCAGTCGGTCCTCTCCGGCAACCGGCCGGCCGTGGTGTCCCATCCCCGCGGGCGTCTGCCCGGAATGGACCGTCTCCTCATCACGGACGTGGACGATACGCTCACCGGCGACGAGAACGCGTTGGGGTCGCTGGTGGAGCGACTTCGCGGAGCGGGAGACGGAGTGGGGTTCGGCATCGCGACGGGACGGACGCTGGACCAGGCGCTGGCGATCCTCGACGACCTGGGCCTCGGCTCACCGGACCTGATGATCACGGCGTCGGGCACGCAGATCCACTACGGAACGCGACTCGTGCACGACCGCTCGTGGGACCGACAGATCCAGCATCGCTGGGAGCCGGAGGCCGTCCGGGAGGCCATGGACGAGGTGTGCGGGCTGGTCTTCGATCCGGGCGCGTCGACGCGGTACCGCCTCCGCTACCAACTCGGCTCCGACGCTCCGAGCCTCGCACAGGTACGCCGCCGCCTCCGGAACGCCGGCCTCCAGGCCACGCCCATCATCGACCACGGCACGCATCTGGAAGTGCTCCCGGGTCGCGCCTCTCCCGGAACCGCCATTCGCTTTCTGCTGTTCAAGTGGAACCTGGCTCCCGAGCGCCTGCTGGTGGCCGGCGATTCGGGGAACGATGCCGACATGCTCGCCGGTGAGACGCTGGGGGTGGTGGTGGGCAACCACACCGAGGAGCTCGAGCCGCTGCGAGGGTATCCCCGCATCTACTTCGCGCAGGGGGAGTATGCCAGCGGTGTCCTCGAGGGCATCGAGCACTACGACTTCTTCGGGACGATCCGCACCCACGACGAGGCCATGGAATGATCGACGAGCTGACAGAGGTGATCCGAATCCACCGCGAGCCCGTCTACGAGTTCTTCCACCGCCTCCGGGGGAGGAAGCGGCCCTTCTTCCTGTGGTCCGACCTCGCGGAGGAGTTCCAGGCCTTCACGGAGACGGCAGCGGGAGATCCTCTGCGCGGCACCTTCCTGGACGACGTCATCCACCGCACCCAGGAGGCGCTCGTCCTTCCGCCCATGGCGTATCTGGCCGTCCGCGAGGAGGTCGCCCGCTGGCGCTACGTCCAGGTGCACCTCCAGGAGCTGCACCTGGGGGATCTCTCGGTGGCCGAGTACCTCGCCGTAAAGGAGAGCACCGTCCGCCCGGGCGCCCGGGAGCGCTACGCCCTCGAGGTCGACCTCACGCCGTTCGAGCGCGGCTTCCCGAAGATCTCCGACACCGCGGAGATCGGGCAGGGAGTGGAGTTTCTCAACCGGTACCTCTGCGAGCGCCTCGGGGGCGCCGCGGCGGAGAGCGCCGAGCTGCTCCACGGCTTCCTCCGCGTCCACAAGGTCAACGGCCGACAGCTCATGCTCAATCCCTCCATGGGGAAGGGAGAGGAGCTCCGCCAGGCCCTCGCCGAGGCCGACAGCCTGCTGGCGAACGCGCGGCGGGGGAACAAGTGGTCCCGGGACCTGCAGCAACTGGGCTTCGAGCCCGGGTGGGGTCGAACGCCCAAGAGGACGAGGGAGACCATGCGGCTTCTGGCCGCCGTCCTGGACGATCCGGAGCCGGACGCGCTCGCGCGCTTCCTGGAGCGCGTGCCCATGATCTTCTCCGTGGCGATCCTCTCCCCCCACGGCTACTTCGGACAGGCCAACGTTCTGGGCAAGCCCGACACGGGCGGTCAGGTGGTGTACATCCTCGACCAGGTGCGGGCGCTCGAGCGCGCCATGCGTCATTCCCTGTACGAGCAGGGTGTGAACGTGGAGCCGCAGATCGTGGTTCTCACCCGCCTCATCCCGGAGGCGGGCGACACCACCTGTGGCCAACGCCTGGAGCCGATCCTCGGCACCCGGAATGCGCGTATTTTGCGCATACCTTTCCGCAACCAGAAGCACGACGTCGTGCGCCGCTGGATCTCGAGGTTCGAGGTGTGGCCCTACCTCGAGCGGTACGCCGTCGAAGCGCAGAGGGAGCTCCAGGCCGAGCTGGGCGGGCGGCCGGACATGGTCATCGGCAACTACTCGGACGGGAACCTGGTGGCCTCCATCCTCGCCCACCGGCTCGGGGTGACCCAGTGCAACATCGCCCACGCGCTGGAGAAGGCGAAGTACCTCCACTCGGACCTCTACTGGAAGGACCTGGAGCCCGTCAACCACTTCTCGTGTCAGTTCACGGCAGACCTCATCGCCATGAACACGGCGGACTTCATCATCACCAGCACGTACCAGGAGATCGCCGGCACGGACAGCACCGTGGGTCAGTACGAGAGCTACCAGTCCTTCTCGCTTCCGGGGCTGTACCGCGTCGTGTCCGGCATCGACTGCTTCGACCCCAAGTTCAACATCGTCTCCCCCGGCGCCGATGCGGACACCTTCTTCCCGTACTCGGACGTGGAGCGCCGCCCCGGACAGCTCACCGCGGACGTGTCGGCGATGGTGCACGGGGATTCCGAGCGAGGTGCGCGCGGCCGCCTCGAAGATGACGGCAAGCCGGTCCTGTTCGCCATGTCGAGGCTGGACCGCATCAAGAACATCACCGGTCTGTTGGCGTGGTACGCCGACAGCGAGGAGCTCCAGGAGCAGGCGAACCTCCTGCTGGTGGGTGGGTCGCTGGACCCCAGACGCTGCAAGGACCGGGACGAGCGGGAGCAGGCGGAGAAGATGCATGCGCTCCTCGACCGGTCAGGCCTGGACGGCAAGGTGCGCTGGCTCGAGATGCAGACCGACAAGACCACGGTGGGCGGCCTCTACCGGTACGTGGCCGACACCCGCGGCGCCTTCGTGCAGCCGGCCCTCTTCGAGGCCTTCGGCCTCACGGTGGTGGAGGCCATGAGCTCGGGGCTCCCCGTCTTCGTCACCCGCTACGGAGGTCCTCTGGAGATCGTGGAGCACGGCGTGTCGGGGTTCCATCTCGATCCCAACGCGGGCGGGGAGGCGGCGGCCCTCATGGCCGGCTTCCTCCGCCGCGCCGCCGCGGACCCCTCCGTCTGGACGGCGATCTCCGAGGGAGCGCTCGCCCGGGTGCGGGCGCGCTACACGTGGGAGCGGTACGCCGACGTGTTCCTGCGTCTGTCCCGCATCTACGGCTTCTGGCGACACATCTCGTCGCTGGAGCGGCAGGAGACGCGGCGTTACCTGGAGATGTTCTACGGCCTCATGTACCGCGCGCGTGCAGCCACGGTGGACGAAGCGTAGGGAGCGTAGCCCTACCCGGACGAGCACATGCTCGCGTCGGCCTTCCGACAGGGAGCGAAGTCGAAGCGCCGGTAGCCGGTCCACTCCCCCCACTCGCCGGAGTTGGCATGGGCCCTGATCTGCCAGCGCCAGTCGGGGAGGTTCCGGCCGACGACGTAGCCGCAGACGACACCGGAATACCGGGATCGCGTCGTGGAGGTGCTCACCACCGGGTAGGACGATCCCTGGTGCCGCCCGACGATCTCGTATCCGGCGATGCCCGACGGGTGTGTCGCGTCGGACCAGTCGAAATCGAGATGCATGCCTGGACCGCCGCCGTGCCCCTTCCCTGCTGGCCTCCGGTCTAGCGCTTCTTCGGCGCCATCAGGGCCAGCATGCGGATCTGTCCCGCATGGTATGCGTCGTGGAAGGCCATTCCCATGAGCTCGGCACCTACGGTGCGCGCGCTGCCGCGGCGACGGAGTGCCAGGGTCGCCGGATCTGTGCCGGCGAGGGCCGCCAGCACGCTGTCCTGATATCGCTCCAGGAGCTTCAGGTCCTCGCTCCAGGTCGCCTCGTCCAGTCGCGCCGGGCCCCGAGGATACCAGGAGGATCGCATGGGGCGAGGGAATCGTGCGCTCCTGCCTCCCTGGACGGACTGGAGCCGGCCGATCATCCGATGCCTGGTGTAGATCAGGTGGAGCACGAGATCGTGGATGGAGTTCCTTCCCGGCGCGGGCCGCCAGGAGGCCTGGGCGGCGGTGACACCTCTCAGAGCCGCGCGCACGGACGGGCCGTGCCAGGCCGGACCCCGGTAGATCTCGGTGACGGCCTCGGCTATGGCCTCGGGAGACGACGCGGGTGCGGCGGACGCCTTCTTCGCAGCGCTTGCCATGGAGCGGTCCTCGCAAAGGGATCTGGTTGAATCGGTCACCCAGGATATGCTGCTACGTCGCGTCCCGATAGCGGAACAAAACCAGCGGCAAGGCCGGCAGCCCCCCTATCGGTAATCGCGGAACCTCTCCAGCGCCTCGGCCATCTCGCGGTCGGTGAGGAGCACGGGCTCCCCCACCTGGAGCGCGCGCCAATACAGCTCGGCCAGGGACTCCACCTCGGCAGCCAGCTCCAGCGCGGCGTCCGGGGAGGCTCCCAGCGCGACCATGCCGTGGTTGGCCAGCAGGCACGCGTTCCGGCCCTCGAGGGCCGCCACCGCGTGCCCCGCGAGCTCCGGTGTGCCGAACGTCGCATACGCGGCGCACCGGATGGAGTCGCCGCCCGCAACGGCCACCATGTAGTGGAAGGCCGGGATGTCCCGGCGCAGCGTGGCCAGGGTGGTGCAGAACCTGGCATGGGCGTGCACCACCGCGCCCGCATCCGGGCGCGCACCGTAGAGGGCCGCGTGCATGGGCCATTCGGTGGTGGGCTTTCGCTCCCCCTCGAGGACCCGCCCCTCCAGGTCCATGAGGACGATGTCGCCTGCGCCGATCTGCGCGTAGCGAACCGCCGAAGGCGTGACGAGCATGCCGCCTTCCGTGCGGGCGCTGACGTTGCCCGACGTCCCGGAGCTCAGGCCGCTTTCGCTCATCCGCCGCGCCGCGTGGGCGACGGCGGAGCGCAGCTCATCTCCACCTCGCCGGCCTCCGACGTTCATGGCCTCGTCACCCCCTCCGTGCGTGCTCCCGCACGCTCCGGGAACAGGCTCGCCAGGCCCTCGCGACTCGCCTGCACGACGCCCCGCTCCGTGATGATCCCGGTGACGAGCCGCCCCGGCGTGACGTCGAAGGCGGGATTGGCCACGGGGGAGCCGTCCGGAACCACGCTGACGGTCGCCACCCCACCGTCGTCGCTGCGCCCGGTGATCCGCGTGACCTCCTCGGCGGAGCGCTCCTCGATGGGGATGTCGCCGCCGTCCTCCAGGCCCCAATCGATGGACGACGACGGCGCCGCCACGTAGAAGGGCACGCCGTTGTCCCGGGCGGCCAGGGCCTTCAGATACGTGCCCACCTTGTTGGCCACGTCTCCCGTGGCGGTGGTCCGGTCCGTCCCCACCAGGCACAGGTCCACGCGGCCCCGCTGCATGAGGTGGCCGCCCGCGTTGTCCACGATGACGGTGTGGGGCACCCCGTGGTGCCCGAGCTCCCAGGCGGTGAGGCTCGCGCCCTGGTTCCGCGGCCGGGTCTCGTCCACCCAGACGTGCACCGACACCCCCGCGTCGTGCGCCAGATAGATGGGTGCGGTGGCGGTCCCCCAGTCCACCGTGGCCAGCCACCCGGCGTTGCAGTGGGTGAGGATCTCCACGGGACGGTCGGGGTGGCGGGCGGCCAGGGCGCGGATGAGCGGAAGGCCGTGCTCGCCGATGCGGCGGTTCCGCTCCACGTCGCCTTCGGCAATCTCTCCGGCGAGGCGATACGCCGCCTCGGCGCGTCCCTCCGGCGCCAGCGGCCGCACCGCCTCCGAGACCCGGTCCAGCGCCCAGCGCAGGTTGACGGCCGTGGGCCGCGTGGACAGCAGCAGCTCCCGGGCACGGGCCAACGCGGCGTCGTCGGCGCTCCGCCGGAGCGCGAGGGCGAGGCCGTAGGCGGCGGCGGCGCCGATGAGCGGCGCGCCGCGCACCTGCATCTCCGAGATGGCGCGGGCCACTCCCTCCACGTCGGTGAGGCGGAGGATGCGGAACTCGTGCGGCAGCACGGTCTGGTCCACGATGCGGACCGACCGGCGGTCGCCGTCGGGGAAGATGCTGCGATAGGGGACGCCGTTTACCTTCACGCTCACCGCCGGTAGGATGGGCCGGCTCAACGTGCCCGACATGGTCACATGGCGGACAGAGAAGCATGGAAACGCCCACGCCCCGAGCACAAGGCCGGCGGGTGGCGTCAACATCATCGGAGGCGTGCCGTGACGCTGGTGATCCGCGGGTGCATGGTGGAGGGGGAGGAGCGGGACATCGGGATGGACGGGGGGCGCATCGCGTGGATCCGCGGGCCGGAAGCCCGGGAGCCGAGGAGATCCGCCTCGGGATCCACGGGCGAAGCCGCCCCTGTCGACGGCGCATCCCCGGCAGCCGACGACCCGGCTCCCGACACCGGGTCCCCGCGGCCCGCGGCGGAACCGACCCCCGACCGCGTCATCGACGGCCATGGCCTCCATGCCTTCCCCGGGCTGAAGAACGGCCACACCCACGCGGCCATGACGCTCTTTCGCGGCTACGGCGACGACCTACCCCTCATGGAATGGCTGCAGACGCGGATCTGGCCGGCGGAGGCGCTCCTCACCGAGGAGGACGTCTACCACGGCACCCGTCTGGCCCTGGTGGAGATGATCCGGTCGGGGACCACCTACTTCAACGACATGTACTGGCACCGGCCGGGGGTGGTGCGCGCGGTGCGGGAGCTGGGCCTGCGCGCCCACGTGGGCTCGGTGTTCATCGACCACGGCGATCCCAGCGGCGTCGCGGCGGGAGCGCAGCGCGAGGCCGTGCTCGAGCAGGTGGCCGAGCGCGACACGCTGGACCCGCGCATCCAGGTGGCCCTGGCCCCCCACGCCATCTACACCGTGGCGCCGGAAAGCCTGGAGTGGATGGGCGCGCTGGCCGCCGAGAACGACCTCATCGTCCACATCCATCTCTCGGAGACACGGAGCGAGGTCGAGGCCTGCGTGGAGAAGCATGGCGTGCGGCCGGCGTTCTTCCTCCAGCGCCTCGGACTCCTGAGCCCGAGGCTGGTGCTGGCTCACGGCGTCTATCTGGACGCCGCCGAGATGGACCTTCTGGCCGAGAGCGGCGCCACCGTCGTCACCAACCCCACGGCCAACATGAAGCTCGCCACCGGCGGCATCTTCGATTACGGCACCGCGAGGGGAGCCGGACTCCATGTCGCCCTGGGCACGGACGGTGCCGGGTCCAACAACAACCTGGACATGGTGGAGGAGATGAAGATGCTGGCGCTGGTGCAGAAGCATCGCGCCGAGGATCCCACCGCGCTCACGGCGCGCGACGCCCTGTCCCTGGCCACCAAGGCGCCCGCCCGGGCGTTCCGTCTGGGGAGCGGGAGCGTGGAGCCCGGCGCTCCCGCGGACCTCATCCTGGTGGACCTCTCCCGCGCATCGACGCAGCCGGTACACGATCCCGTCTCCGCGCTGGTGTATGCGGCCAATGGGAACTGTGTCCACACCACCATCTGCGACGGCCGGGTGCTCATGCACGCCGGACGGCTGGAGGTGGCGGACGAGACCGAGGTGGTGGGCGCGGCGGTGCAGGCGGCGCGGGCGCTGGCCGCACGGGCCTAGCGGATCAGCCGCGCCCCTCTCCCTCCACCACGGCGTTCATCACCCGCTCGTAGTGCAGCCCCTTGATGGCCGCCTCGACGGCCCTCGACAGCGCCACGCCGGGAAAGCGATGCAGTCGCATCTGCACCTTCAGGTAGCGGCGCGCATTCTCGTAGAGGACGCGGGCGTCGTCCACCGACAGTGATCCCATGCTCGCCCGGGCGCGCACGCCGGCGGCCCACTCCCGGACCTGGTCCAGGCGCGCGTCGGGGCGGAAGCGCACCAGGTAGTCGTGCGCCTCCCCAACGAGCTGCTCCATCCGGGCCAGGTCTCCCTGCACCCGCACCACGCCGTCCCGGTGGAGCCTCCGGAGCAGGCGCTTGAGCTGACGGGCGTCGCTGCGGGCCCGCCGCCGCACCCTCCGGTCCAGCCGGCCGGCCTGCCAGAGGAAGCGGAAGTACGCCCGGTCGAAGCGGCGGAGGCCCTGCTTCCAGAACGACAGGAGCGCGCTCTTCAGGTAGCGCAGCTCCATGCGCCGCCCGGAGAAGATGTGGGGCTGCACCGAGTGGAGCATGTCCATGGCCCGTCGGTACGACTCGGCGGGGTTGAAGAGCCGTGACAGGATGTCGTGGATCCCCTGGTACATCTGCTCCGCCGTCATGCGCAGGGGCACGAACTGCACCGCGTCGTCGGTGTTGTTCCCCGAGTACTCGGCGGGCTGGAGCCTGCCCTCGCTCTTGAGGCGCTCCCACAGGGGCGTGTGGGGCACCGGGGTGAGCATGCCGGTCATGGCGGTGAAGATGCGCGTACGCTTCACGAACTCCACGATCCGGTCGGCGGTGCCGGGCACGTCCGAGTCGCTGCCGAAGATGAAGCCGGCATAGACCTCGATGCCGGCGGCCTGGATGGCGGCGATGGTCTCCGGCACGTCCACCTTGATGTTCTGCTTCTTGTTCATGCCCCGGAGCGCGTCCTCGTCCGGATTCTCGATGCCGAGGAACACGGCATCGAAGCCCGCCTGCTTCATCTTCCCGATGAGGTGCTGGAGCTTCGGCGTTCCCAGGTTCACACTGGCCTGCGTGTAGAACGAGAACGGGTACCCGTGCTCCCGCTGGAACTCGATGATGGCGTCGAGGATCTCGGAGGTCGCCGCCGGCGTGCCGATGAAGTTGTCGTCCACGCTGAAGACGCTGCCCCGGTATCCCGTGGCGAGGAGCGCTTCCAGCTCCCGCGTGACCGCCGCCGGAGCCTTCGGCCTGTTGAAGCCTCCGTTGAACTGGATGATGTCGCAGAAGTCGCACCGGAATGGACACCCGGCGGTGGTCTGGATCATCATCGAGTGGTAGTCGGTGACACGCATGAGGTCCCAGCGTGGCAGCGGCACCTCGTCGAGGGACCGGAAGATGGAGCGGTCGTTGAGGTACGCCCTCGACCCGGGATCGACACACGCCACGGCCTCGGGAATGAACAGCCGTGGCGTACCCGCATCGTGCACGGGCCTCTCGGCCAGCCACGAGAGCAGCTCGTCGACGGAGGCGTAGGCCTCGCCCCACACCAGCGCGTCCAGCCCGTCGTGCAGAATCCGGTCCGACTCGGACTGGGGGTCCAGGATCTGGTCCCGGTACGACGAGGCGAAGGGGCCGCCCAGCACGAAGGGGACGTCCAGGTCCCGGGCGGGGCCGCGAAGCACGTCCACCAGGGAGCGCTTCTGGATGGACATGGCGCTGACGAAGACCGCGTCGGCGTCGGCGAGCTTGGCGCGCAGCGCGCCCGCCGACGGCGCACGCACGTTCAGGTCGACGAGCTCCAGGTCCCAGTCGTCGGGCATGTACCCGGCGAACGTCAGGACACCGAGGGGGGGAAAGGCGGCCTTCCGGCCGATGAGCCGCATGACGTAGCGGTAGCTCCAGAACGAGTCGGAGGGGAACTCCGGCACCAGCAGGAGGCCCTTCCTGGTCGTCCTGCGCAGGGTCAGGCCCGATGCTGCCGTTCCTGCTGCTTCCACTGCTTCCTTTCGCCGACTTCCGTCCCGCCGTGTCTCCCCACGCGACACACCCATCACGCACCTACCGCTCCGCAGGCTCGAGCGCCTGCACTGCCTGCGCGGCCGCCGGCCGGCGATGTGCTCCGACCTCCAGGCCACGACACTCCCTGAAAGGCGGAAGCTCGCGGAGATGGGCGCTTCGGGAAAGTAGGGAGGGCTCGGCGCCATGGGCTGCCCTCCTTGCGGCGGGTGCCGACGGGGTGCGGGTGTCCGGGACGTGCCCCCGCGGTAGGGCCGTCGGTGGGCATCTTCCTCAGGCGCTCTTTCCTAGCTAATCTAGGAGAGATGGCCTATACTCCCGGAGCGCGACCCCGCGGGCTCGCGGCTCCGGTCTCCGCGGTGCCGCCACCGGCGTCCGGCACCACTCGGCCGGTCCGTCGAACCCCGGCCCACATTCGAGCTGGAGGATCCCTGCCATGCTCATGACCAAGGAGCTTCTCCCCGGCACCCTGGACATGCTCATCCTCAAGGCCCTCTCGCTGGGTGCGACCCACGGCTACGGGGTGCTGTTGCGCATCGAGGCCACCTCGCGGGGCCTCCTCAGCCTGGAGCAGGGATCCCTCTACCCGGCGTTGGCCCGACTGCAGGACCGGGGCCTCATCTCCGCCGAGTGGGGCGTCTCGGAGAACTCGCGCCGCGCGAAGTTCTATCAGCTCACCCGTCAGGGCGTCCGTCGTCTCGCCGGGGAGACCGACCGCTGGGCCCGCATGGTGGAGGCGGTCTCCAACGTTCTCGACACCCGCCCCAGCGAGGCCTAGGAGGCAATCATGTTCCGTCGCCTGCGCGCCCGTCTGCGGCTCCTCCGACACCGTGAGGACTTCAACCGCGAGCTCGACGAGGAGATGTCGTTCCACATCGACCGTCTGGCCGAGGACCTCATGCGCCGGGGGATGGATCCCGATGCCGCCCGCCGGGAGGCCCGCATCCGGTTCGGGAGCACCGAGCGTGCCCAGGCCCGCACCCGGGAGGAGCGGGGCCTCGCATTGTTCGACGAGGTCGGCCGGAACCTCCGTTTCGCCCTGCGCGGGATGATCCGGACCCCGCTCTTCTCCACCACGTCCATCCTCACCCTGGCCCTCTGCATCGGGCTCGCGGCATCGGTCTTCAGCGTGGTGCATGCCGTGCTGTGGCGGCCGCTGCCCTATCCGCACCCCGACCATCTCGCCCAGGCCGTGCTCTACCGGCCGGCCTACGGGAAGGATCCGGGCAGCACCAACATGACCGGCAGGACCTGGCAACGCATCCGTGACCAGGGTCCCTTCGAGCACGCGGTCTACTCCGACGGGGTGGGCGGCGTGAACCTCACTGCGAACCAGGCGGCCGCCTACGTGCGCCAGCAGCGTGTGGGAGCCGGGTTCTTCCACGTCCTGGGCGTTCCCCCGGAGCTCGGCCGCGGTTTCGACGCCTCGGAGGACGTTCCCGGGGGCCCCGCCGTGGCCATTCTGAGCCACGGCCTCTGGACCCGGACCTTCGGTGGCGATCCCGACATCATCGGCCGAACCATCCGACTCAAGGGTGAGGCCTACACGGTGGTGGGCGTCATGCCGGCGGACTTCCGGTCGGACACGAAGGCGGACGTGTGGACTCCTCTGCGCGCCACCACCACCGGCGAAGGCGGAGGTGCCAACTACACGGTCCTGGTCCGGTTTCCACTCGGGATGACGTTCCAGGAGGCCGACGCCCGCGTGGCCTCCATCCAGCCTCCGCAGTCCTCGAGCGAGAACGCACCGACGCTCCGCTTCGGCCTCGTCCCCCTCGACGCGGCCCTCACCGCCGGCCTGCGTCTGCCCCTGCTCTTTCTGCTGGGCGCCGTCGCCCTCATGCTCGTGGTGGGGTGCGCGAACCTGGCGGGACTCAACATCGCTCGATCGCTGGCGCGCCAGTCGGAGATCGCCACCCGGCAGGCGCTGGGCGGCGGCACCGGCGCGTTGGTCCGCCAGATGGTGACCGAGAACCTCGTGCTGGGCTTCCTGGGCGGCGCGGCGGGCCTGGGGGTGGCCTACGCGGCCCTGTCGGGGTTGAGCACCCTGATCCGGAGGCAGTTCGACATCTGGCAGGCCATCGGCATGGATCGCACGGCGCTGGCCATGGTTCTCGGCCTCACGCTCGTTGCCACCCTGCTGTTCGGGCTGGCTCCGGCGGTCCGGGCCATGAGCCCCAGAGTGCTCCGGGTCCTGGTGAGCGGCGCTCGCGGCGCCGTGGGGGGACGCAGTCACCTCCTGAGGAAGTCCCTCCTGGTGGGCGAGGTGGCCATCGTCACGGCGCTCCTCTACGCCACGGGACTGCTGGTGCGCGGCTACGAACGCCTCGAGGGGCTGGATCCGGGCTTCGATGCCCACAATGTGCTCAGCGTCCGGTTCTCCCTGGACGACGCCCGCTATGCTCAGGCGGAGGAGGTCCGGCAGCTCTTCGACGAGACCCTCGCCGGAATTCGTCGGATCCCCGGCGTGACCTCCGCAGGCGTCGCGCTCACGCTGCCTTACGAGCGCGCCCTGAACGAGGGCTTCCGTCTCCCGGAGGAGGACTCCACCGCCTATCACAACACCAACGTCGTCTACGTGACCCCGGGGTTCTTCCGGACCCTGCGCATCCCGGTGCTGCGGGGCCGGGCCTTCGACGACGCCGACGAGGCGGGCAGGCAGCTCGTGGGCGTGGTGAACCAGGCCTTCGTGACCAGCAACCTGAAGAACAGGCAGGTCCTGGGCTCCATGCTGGACGTGGGGTCCAGCGACATGCGGATGGTGGGCGTCGTGGGCAACGTCCAGCAGGCGTCCGGGTGGGGCCGCGCCGGGATGCCGGTCTGGCAGACCCCCACCGTCTACGTTCCCGCCGCTCAGGTGACCGGCCGCGACTTCAGGTTGGTCCACATGTGGTTCTCCCCGAGCTGGGTCGTCAGGACCAGCGCCTCCCGCCCGGAGCTGGCCGCCCAGGTGCTCCGCGTGTTCCACCGGGTGGATCCGGACCTTCCGGTGGCCCGGGTGGCCTCCCTCCAACAGGTCGTGAACGACGCCTTCTCGAAGCAGCGCTTCGTGGCCGGGTTCCTCATCGTCGTGGCTCTCTTCGCGCTTCTGCTGGCCGGCATCGGACTCTACGGCATCGTCGCCCACGAGGTCGTGCAGCGTCGTGCGGAGATGGGCCTCAGAATGGCGTTGGGCTCCAGCCCCGGGCGTGCGGTGTGGACCGTGGGGTCCACCGGGGTGCGCCTGACCCTCCTCGGCCTTCTGTTGGGCGGAGCGGCGTCCGTGGCCGCGGCCCGGATCATGGGCTTCCTGATCTACGGCGTCACGCCCTACGATCCGCCGACCCTCGCCGCCCTGCTGGGCGTCTTGGCCCTCCTCGCTGCCGTGGCGAGCTTCCTGCCCGCCGCTCGCGTGGGCCGCTTGCATCCGGCGGACATCCTCCGGGAGGTGTAGCGGCATCATAGGAACCGTCGGTAGCAACGACGGTCCGTTCCGCGATGATGCGCACGCCGTTCGTTGCCATGGCGCACGATACACGATATCTATTCTCGTTCCGTTTTTCCTTGCACCGGTAGGGACACGACGAAGGGCATGCTCAGCCACACGAACCGTCGACGCGGCAGGCGCATGGTCGCCACCACGCTCCTGGCGTTGGTGGCTCAAGCGCTGCTCGTGATGGCCTCGCCGCTGGCCGACGTGCACTACCACCAGAGCGGTCCCCTCGAGATCGCGTCGGCGGGCTCCCACCACCTCACCCAGCATCCCGGCCCGTGCCCGGAGTGCATGGCCATGCAGACGCTGGCCGTGCCCGGCACGCCGGCGTACAGCCTGCGCTGGGATTGGTCCCGGGAGAACGCCCCCGCCCCGACGCCGGTCCTCAGCCGTGCGGCGGTTCGCTCCTCCTCGAAGTTCGCCCGCGGCCCCCCCGCGCCGCGGAGCGCGACCCTCCAGACCCTCTAGCCCGCCCGGCAGCACGGCCGGCCGCCACGACGTGTGTGGTGGACAGCCCGGCCCGATACCTGCCGAGGCGGCATCCCGAGCGGTCCCCGGGGCTCGCGCCGCAGGGGCGCATGAACCCATGCGCCGGAGTGGACCTGTCCCGACCACGTAGGCCGGCCCCGCAGGGGCGCCGGCGCGTGCGTCCCACAAGGGGAGACCATGCTCACATCCATGCTCGCCGCCGTCGCGGTGCTGGGAAGCACCGCCCTCGGCGGCGTCCCCCCCGCCCGAACGGCGGTGGCTTCAGCGATCCCGGCCGCACCCGACACGGTGCCGCCCCTCACCCTCACGCGCCGGCAGGCTGTGGCCACGGCTCTGGCGCACAACCCCCAGCTCCAGGCGGCCCGGGAGCAGGTGTCGCAGGCGCGCGCACGGGTCTGGGAGGCCGTCGAGCTCCCGGACCCCATCGGCACGTACACGCCGAAGTCCAGGGCGGCTGGCCTCGAATTCGGCGTGCCGTTCCCGGACAAGCTCAGGCTCTCGGGGAGCGCAGCGCACTCCAATCTCCATGCCACGGAGTTCGATTATACCCAGGCGAGCCAGCAGATCGCCGCGCAGACGGCGCAGGCGTACGACGCGCTCCTGGTGGCCACGCGCCACGAGCAGGACTTCCGTAACGCGGTGAAGCTCGCGGACGACTTCGTGTCGAAGACCCAGGACCGCTACACCGGCGGCACGGCGGCCAAGCTCGACGTCATCAAGGCCAAGGTGGACCGGGCTCAGGCTCAGAACGCGCTCATCGCGAGTCGGCTCGACGTGTCCAACGCCCGGGCAGCGTTGAACAGGCTGCTCGCCCGCGATCTCGGCGCCCCCCTGCAGCCCGCGGACTCGCTGAGCATGCCCGACTCGGTGGGCTCGCTGGAATCGCTCCTGACGCTGGCCCGGCAGTCACGGCCGGATCTCCGCAGCCTGGCGGAGCAGCGGCACGGCGCCCACGCCCTGACGAACCTGCAGCGGGAATGGTGGCTCCCGGACCTGACGGTCACCCTGTCGCGGAACAGGTTGCAGAGCGGCCCCACCGGCACGGAGACCGACATCGGGCTCTCCCTCCCGCTCTACTTCTGGCAGCACCACAACGGTCAGATCTCCGAAGCGAAGCACTACGAGCGGGAGCTGGCGGCGACGAGCCACGACCTCACGGCACAGGTCGACGAGGACGTGCGCACCGCGTACGCCACCGCGGTCACGGCCATGCAGCAGGCCGAGTACATCCGGAGCGAGCTCCTCCCCGAAGCGCAGCAGGCCTACCACATCGCGTCGGTGAGCTACGGCCTGGGCGGCTCCTCGGCCCTGGACGTGCTGGACGCCGAGCGCGCCCTCATCGACGCCGAGAGCCAGCTGGCGGAAGCCCTGGGCGGCGCCAACGACGCCATCGCCCAGCTCCAGCTCGCCGTGGGCGCCCCATTGAACACGGCGGACGCAGCGCACACAGCAACCTCCGGAGGCAACCAATGATCAGGAAGAGCGCGGCCCTCGCCGCCACCTGGTGGATCCTGCCGGCCCTCCTCGTCGCGGGTTGCTCCAAGGCGCCCGAGGCGGAGGACAGCACCGCGCCCGACACCACGGGCATCATCACCCTGCCCGCCAACCAGGTGGCACAGATCCACGTCATCCAGGTGACCCCCACCACCTACCATCTCACCGTGTCCACGACCGGCACGGTCTCCTTCGACGGTGACCAGTCCACCCAGGTCCTCGCACCCATCTCCGGCCCGGTCCAGCAGGTTCTGGTGGAGGTGGGCAGGCCCGTGAAGCGCGGCCAACCCCTGGCCGTCGTCGCGTCGCCGGACTTCGCGGCGGCGGTGGCCGACTTCCGCAAGACCCAGGCCGAGGCGGAGAACGCCCGGCGCATCGCCGACCTCGACGAGCAGCTCTTCAAGAACGACGCCATCGCGCGACGCGACATGGAGCAGGCGCAGACCGACGCGGTGTCGGCCGAGGCCGACATGGAGGCGGCGCTCCAGCAGCTCGTGGCCCTGGGGGCCGACTCCGCGGATCTGGAGACCCTCAAGGCCGGCAAGCCCATCACCGCCAAGGGAGGTGTCATCCGCGCGCCCATCGAAGGAACGCTGGTGCAGAAGCTCATCACGCCGGGACAGCTCCTCACCGCGGCACAGACGCCGTGCTTCACGGTGGCGGACGTGTCCCGCATGTGGGTGTTGGGCAACATCTTCGAGAGCGACCTCGCCCACGTCCAACGGGGCGACTCGGTGGACGTCACCAGCAACGCCTACCCCGACATGCAGTTCCACGGGCGCATCGACTACGTCGCCGACCTCATCGACCCGGAGACGCGCGCCACGTCGGTGCGCGTGACGGTCCCCAACCCCGACCACCGTCTGCGCCAGGGCATGTACGTGAACGTGGCTATCCACTCGGCGCGTGAGCAGCGGGGCCTCCTGGTGCCCATCTCGGCGGTGGAGCGCGACGAGGACAACCGGCCCTTCGTGTTCGTGGGGCTGGGCAACAACCGGTTCCAGCGGCGCACGGTGACCCTCGGCAAGAACCGGGTGGACGAGCACTACGAGATCACCGAAGGCCTGGAGTCCGGAGACCAGGTCGTCACCGAGGGCGAGCTGTTCCTGCAGTTCGCGCTGACCCAGTGAGCGGGCCCGTGGACGGCCCGGCAGCCGGCCCCGAGGAGTTCCCGGAGCGCGAGGGAGCGCCCCAGAAGCCCTCGCTCATCAACCGCATCGTCAGGGGCTCGCTGCACCAGCGCTTCCTGGTGGTGCTGCTGGCCTTCCTCCTGGTGGGCTTGGGAGTGCGGGCGTTCCGTCGGCTCCCCGTCAACGCGTACCCGGACCTCTCGCCGCCCATGGTGGAGATCACCACGCAGTGGCCCGGGCACGCCGCGGAGGAGGTGGAACGGCTCATAACCGTGCCGCTGGAGATCGAGATGAACGGGCTCCCCAAGCTCAAGATCATCCGATCCATCTCCCTGTACGGTCTGTCCAGCCTCCGCCTGACGTTCCAGGACGGAACGGACAGCTACTTCGCCCGCCAGCAGGCATTCCAGCGCCTTTCCGACGTCGATCTGCCCGAGGGCGTGACGCCGAGCATGGACCCGCTCTTCTCCCCCTCGGGTCTCGTCTACCGCTACGTCATGCAGAGCCCCGACAGGACGCCCATGGAGTTGAAGAACATCAACGACTGGGTGGTCTCGAAGGCGTACAAGTCGGTGCCGGGCGTGGCCGACGAGTCGGGCTTCGGCGGCCAGACCATGCAGTACCAGGTTCTTCTGAATCCCACGAAGCTGGCGTCCCTGGGGCTCTCGGTGGACGACGTGGCCACGGCGCTGACCTCCAACAACGGCAACGCCGGGGGCGGCTTCTACTCCGAGGGCGGCCAGTTCTACTACGTGCGCGGCCTGGGGCGCGTGCACACGCTGGATGATATCCGCAACATCGTCGTGGCAGTGAACGACGGCACCCCGGTGCTGGTGAAGGATTTGGGCCAGGTGGTCATCGGCCACGCCCCACGGCTGGGTCAGTTCGGCTACAACGACCAGAACGACGCCGTCGAGGGCGTGATCCTCATGCGGAAGGGGGAGCAGACCCAGAACGTGCTCCGTGGCGTCGAGGCCATGACCAGGGAGCTGAACAGCCAGATCCTGCCCAAGGACGTGAAGGTGCACGCGTTCTACGACCGGAGCGACCTGGTGCACCTCACCACCCGCACCGTCGAGGACAACCTCCTGCGGGGCATCTTCCTGGTGGTGGTGGTGCTGATCTTCTTCCTGTGGGACGTACGCTCCGGGCTCATCGTGGCGGTGACGATCCCCCTGGCCCTGCTCTTCGCCTTCATCTTCCTGGATTTGAGGCACATACCCGCAAACCTCCTTTCCATAGGAGCCATCGACTTCGGCATCCTGGTGGACGGCGGCGTGTTCATGGTGGAGAACATCCACCGGCAGCTCGCCGCCAGGTGGGGCACCGAGTTCTCTGTGGTCGACGTGATCGTCAACGCGGCTCGGGAGGTGGATCGCCCGATCTTCTACTCAATCGCGGTGATCGTGGCCGGCTTCCTGCCCATCTACGTGCTTTCGGGTCCCTCGGGGCGGCTGTTCAAGCCCATGGCGGACACGACGATCTACGCGCTGGTGGGCTCGCTGCTGGTGACTCTGACGTTGCTCCCGGTGCTGTCCGCGATCTTCCTGCGTCACGGAGTCCGCGAACGTCGCAACGCGATCCTGGAGTGGATCAACAAGATGTACGTGAGGAGCCTCGACGTGTCTCTGAGGTTCCCCTGGACCACCGTCGGCATCTCCACGCTGCTCTTCGTGCTCTCGCTCTTCCTGCTCCCCGCGATCGGTGCGGAGTTCATGCCGCACCTGGACGAGGGGGCCCTCTGGGTGCGGTCCACCATGCCGTACACCATCTCGTTCGACGAGTCCTCGCGCATCGTACCGCAGATCCGAAACGTCCTCCGCAGCTTCCCGGAGGTGACGGTGGTGGCCTCCGAGCACGGCAGGCCCGACGACGGGACCGACCCCACGGGCTTCTTCAACGCCGAGTTCTACGTGGGTCTGAAGCCGTACGACCAGTGGAAGGGGCCGTACCGCACGAAGCAGCAGCTCATCGACGCCATCAACACCAAGCTCAAGCAGTTCCCGGGCATCATCTTCAACTACACGCAGCCGGCGGAGGATGCCGTCGACGAGGCGGAGACGGGGCTGAAGAGCGCCCTGGACGCCAAGATCTTCGGCTCGAACCTGCAGGTGCTGCAGAAGAACGCCCGGGAGGTGAAGGCCGTCATGCAGCACGTGCGCGGCATCAAGCACGTGACGGTGGTGCAGGAGCTGGGCCAGCCCTCCCTCACCATCCAGGTGGACCGCGCCAAGGCGGCGCGCTACGGCGTGAGCGTGGACGACATCAACGGCCTCATCGAGGCAGCCGTGGGCGGGAGCGCCACCACGCAGGTCGAGCAGGGCGAACGGCTGTACGACCTGGTGGTGCGCCTGGAGCCGCAGTTCCGTCAGACTCCCGAGGAGATCGGGGACATCCTGCTGGCGACCCCCGGCGGGCAGCAGGTGCCCTTGAAGGACCTCACCACCATCAAGGTGTCCAACGGCGCGGCGTTCATCTATCGCGAAGCCGCGTCACGCTTCATCGGCGTGCAGTTCTCCGTCGAGGGGCGGGACCTCGCCAGTGCCGTGCAGGATGCGCAGAAGCAGGTGGCCGCGGCGGTACATCTGCCGGCAGGCTACCGCATCAAGTGGGGCGGTGAATACAGCGAATATACTGCGTCGCGTGCGCAGCTCCGCGTGGTCCTCCCACTCGTGGTCCTGGTGATCTTCCTGCTGCTCTTCGGTTTGTACAACAACGTGAAGTTCCCGCTCATCACGGTGGTGGGGGTGGTCCTCTCCGCACCCGTGGGAGGCCTCCTGGTCCTGCTCCTGGCGCACACGCCGCTCTCGGTGTCGTCGGGGATCGGGTTCATCGCGTTGTTCGGCGTGTCCGTGCAGACGGCGGTCGTCTACATCTCGTACGCCAACGAGCTGAGGCGAGGAGGCGTCGGCATCTCGGATGCGACCCGCGAGGCGGCCATCGTGCGCCTGAGGCCCATCATGATGACCGCCCTCGTGGCCGCCGTGGGCCTGCTCCCGGCCGCGCTCTCCCACGGTGTGGGCTCCGACTCGCAGCGGCCCTTCGCCCAGGTCATCGTCGGCGGCCTCTTCTCCCGGCTGCTCATCAGCGTGTACCTGATGCCGGTGCTCTACGCGCTGGTGGCGAGGAAGGGGGATACGCTGAGGGTGTAGGGGGGCTCCCGGAAATCGGGGCGCCGGCACGCGCTGTCGTGTCGGCGCCCCCGGTGAGCCGGGCACCCACTGCCGCACGGCTCGGTGCTGCGGGCCGCGGCACGCCCGTGGGAAGCGCCGGGGGACGCCGTCCATCGCCACCTGTCCCGGTCATGAGCCTTGTCTCTCGAGGGGGCGCGTCCCATGCTCGGTGGCGACACATCACTCGCCCGACGGAGATGACACACCTGAAGACCCTCCGCACTCCCCTGGTCGTTCTCGTCTTCGCGGGTCTGGCGGGCTGCAGCCACGGCGACGGCATGGCGCCCGTGGTGACGACGGTGGTGGTGACGCCCGCGACCCCGACCCTCAACGCCGTGGGAGCGACGCAGCAGTTCTCCGCCACGGCCCAGGATGCCAGCGGCAACCAGGTCACCGGTGTCACGGCGACCTGGTCGAGCTCCGCGACGACCGTCGCCACCATCTCCGCCTCGGGCCTCGCCACCGCGGTGGACGACGGCACCACGGCCATCACGGCCACCATCGAGGGCGTCGAGGGCACCGCCAATCTCATCGTGAGCACGCCGGCGAAGAGCTGCGATCAGGCCGACACCGTCTCCCTGGCGGTGGGTCAGTACCAGTCGTACAACTCTTCGGACTGCCTCTTCCTTCCCTCGGGTATCTCGGGTGATCGCTACCGGGTCACCGTCATCCGCCCCGTAGGTACCGGAGACGCGGAGCTCCCCTCGCCGGACACGCTCACCGCGGCGCTCACCGTGACGGGCGTGGGCGTGCAGCCGTCGCCGTCCGCGCAGCTCATGGAGCCCGCACCCAGCGCACAGCGGACGCCGATCCCCGGTCTGGATCCCCAGGTCCTGCAGCGGTCACTCGCCATCGACGCCGCCACCCGGCGGTTCGAGTCGCGCCTGCAGGCCCAGGACGCC
>JAJDNC010000110.1 GCA_022340865.1 Gemmatimonadota bacterium | reverse complement strand
GATGGCCCGCCCCAGCGTCGGGTAGTCCCGCAGCGCCAGGTTGTCGTCCCGCTCGATGTCGTATGCCGCACGGATCGCCGCGAACATCTCCGCCTGCTTCACCGTGTCGATCCCCAGATCCGCTTCCAGGTCCAGGTCCAGGGCCAGCATGTCCGGAGGGTAGCCCGTCTGCTCGGCCACGATCCGCAGCACCTGCTCGGCCACCGGGTCCGTGGCTTCGGCCGTCGGTGCCGTCTCCGGTGGAGCTTCGCTGCGGGGAGCGGTGGAGCCGGCCACTGGGGTCGTCACGCCCGGCACCGAGGTGGCAGGTGCGGGCGCACCAGGCACGGGCGCCGGGGCAACAGGCGTAGGCGCCGCGGGGGCGACCGCGGGAGCCTGCATCGGGGGCACCGGCGCCGCCACGGCGGGAGCGGCCGCCTGTAGGGCCATCGGCTCCACCGCCGGAGGGCCCTGGTCCTTCACCCGCAGCGTATGCTGCACGATCTCGAGCTCCGGCGCGTCGTAACCCGTAGCACGCCTGAGCCACTCGGTCCACACCCGTATGTCCGCGATGCGGTGCCGGAAGCCCAGATCACCGGGGGTCCGGCGTGCGCCGTCGGGAGGAGGTGTCCACCTCAGCAGGCTCATGCTGATCTGTGAGCCGAAGCCGGCTGCGAGGCGCAGGGCAAAGTGGATGGGATAGCTCCCGCCCCGGGACAGGTTCAGCGTGCCCAGCTCGGGATCCAGCTCCCGGTGGTTCGCCACCGGAGGCACGACGCCGGTCTCCAGCATCTTCACCGCGAGGGTATCCTCGATGGCCACCCCCATCGGGTGGCCGGTATACCCCTTGGTGTTCGCCACCACGACGTCGTCCGAGTGGGCACCGAAGACCCGGCGCAATGCGCGCACCTCCGCGCCGGCGCTTCCGCCGCGCGCGGGAGTGTACGTCTCGTGGGATACGAAGACAGTCTGGGGTGCCATCGCGTAGCGGGAGATTCCCCAGCGCCGCTCCACGTCCGTCACGAGGCGCTCCATGACCTCGGCGATGTGCTCGACGTCCAGGCGGCTCCCGTGGTAGGCGCTGTTGGCCACCACGGTGCCCAGCACCTCGCAGATGGGCCACACGCCCCTCTCGGCGGCGGCAGCGAGGTCCTCCAGCACCAGGGCCGCGCCTCCCATGCCGATGATGAGGCCGTGGCGGCGGCGGTCGAAGGGGAGCGCGGCGTCCTGCACGCGCGCGTCGGTGGCCGCCGAGCCCGACGCCAGGAAGCCCGAGGCGAACCAGGGGAACATGTGGTCGGTGGTGATGTCGTCGGCGGTGACGACGATGACCCGGCGGCACCGTCCCGTACGGATCCAGTCGTTGGCCACCGCGATGGCCTGGGTCCCGGTGGAGCAGGCGGCGTTGGTGGCCGTGTTGGGGCCCCGGGCGCCGATGTACTCGGCGAACTGGGCGTGCCCCATGGAGAGGACCTGGAACAGGAAGCGTCGGTCGAAGCTGTAGGGGGTGTCGCGAAGCTCCTTCTCCACCGCCTCGATGCTGGCCTCCACCTCCGCGCGGGCCGTGTCGTCCGTCATGCGGTTGCGCAGCCGCTCCAGCTCCTCCAACCGATCCCGGCGCGCGCGGTCCTCGTAGTAGCCCTTCACGGCCCGGGCGAACTGGTCGTAGCCGGGGAACGCCGAGCCGAACACGATGCCCGTTTCGTCCCGCATCTCCTCGGGGAGCGCCCACCCCACCGGCAGCTTGGAGCCCGTGCTCGTCGTCTTGTACCGTCGCACCAGGGGGATCCCCGCATCCCGCAGAGCGTCGATGCCGGCGGCGATGGCGAGGCGGGAGACCCAGTCCAGAGCGGCCACCCGATCCTCGGGGAAGCCGAACTCGTCCGCGAGGTCCAGCGTACCCGCCCGTCCGGCGAGCTTGATGACCTCTTGGGGGTCGCCGATGGTCTCGAAGCGCGCCTCCCCGTTGGACCCCTTCACCAGGCGCGTGATGTGCCGATCCAACTGTGCGCCGCGCAGCTCCTGAGGCACGGACGCGATGTACTGGTCCCCGCGCAGGATGCTCGCGACGTTGTCCTCGTCGAACACCTTCTTCCCCCCGGGGAGTCCCAGGGCGGCACCGGTGATGCCGATGCGCACCGGCTCCGCCTCCCGGGCTTCACCACCCGTCCATGTCTGGAAGGAGCGGTCCAGGAAGTCTGCGAACATGCGCCCCAGCGTGACGTACCGGTCCTCCGGGGCCGCGGACGGTCCCGCGCCCATCGCCCCGGATGGAGGGGACACCGGAGCGGCGGGGGCTCCCGCCGTCGGGGCCGCAGGGGTCTGCGCCGCGGGTCTCGCGAAAGGCAGCGGAGCCGCGGGAGCGGGGATCTCCTCGCGCCGCGCCTCCGGCGCCATGGTCGTCGTCTCCTCCACCCCGGTCCCCAACCCCAGCGAGTAGAACGCACACAGCGCCCGGTTCACGCTCACTATGTCCCCGGTGCGGGGATGGTTGGTGAAGATCGTGGTGACGCCCTCCCGTCCCCCCACCACATCCTCGGCCATGCCGTACAGGGCTCGCTTCGGGCCCATCTCCACGAACACCCGGGTGCCGGCGTCGTAGAGGGCCTCGAGGCCCTTCACGAACTGCACCGCCGAGCCGATCTGCCGGCCGAGGATGTCGACGATGCTCGCCGCCGCGTCCGGGCCGGTGGGATAGAACGACGCGTCCACGTTGGCCACCACGGGAATGCGCGGAGCCCGCAGCCTCATCGAGCTCAGGACCTGGCGGAGGACGTCCGCCGCCGGAGCCACGATGCGCGTGTGGAACGCGTGGCTCACCGGCAGCTGCGCCACCCGGTATCCGGCGGCCTGGAGCGCGTCCATGGCGCGACCCACCGCGTCGGTGGCGCCGCCGATGACGCACTCCTTCGTGCTGTTCACGTTGGCCACGACCACGTAGCCCTCCACCGAGTCCACGACGGCCGTGACGTCCTCCAGGGGTCCGAAGACCGCCGCCATGAGGCCCTTGTCGTCCATGGCCAGGCGGGTCATGGCGTCGCCTCGCGCCGCTACAGCCGTGAGGGCGTCACCGAAATCCATGGCGTCCGCCGCCACCAGGGCCCCGTACTCGCCCAGCGAGTGCCCCATGACCAGGTCCGGCGTGATGCCGTACGCCGCGTAGAGGCGTGCCAGGGCCATGTCCACGGCCAGTACGGCGGGCTGGGTGATGGCGGTCTGGCTCAGCCCCTCCTCGGCCCGGCGCACCGCCTCGGCGTCGTTGCCGTCCACGAAGATGCGCTCGCTCAGCGGGCCTCCCAGAAGGGGCGTCATGACCGCGTCCGCCTCATCGAAGGTCGCCGCCACGATGGGCTCCCGGGAGCGCAGCTCCTCGAGCATGCCCACGTACTGCGAGCCCTGCCCCGTGAACAGGAAGGCCACCTTCCCCGGCTGCCCGCGACCCAGGAAGACGCCCTTGTTGCGCAGCGCCCTCCAGCGACCCTCCTCGCCGCTCTCCAGCGCCGTCACCGCCTTCCCCGCCAGGTCGGCCAACTCCGCGGCGTCACCGTAGTCGATGGCCACCCGTACCTCGGCCGCCAGCTCCCGCTTCCGCGGAGGAGTCGGCCCGTGAGCGTCTCCGGCACCGGCGCGGGCCGCGACCTCGCGCAGCCGCGCGGCCACCTCGGCCTCGGTTCCACCGCCCACGACCAGGGCCCCGCGCAAGGGCGCCTTCACGGCCTCGGCGGACCCCGTGGACGACGAGACCCCGCTCAGGCCTGTCCCGCTCCCACCGACCGGCTCCGGCGTCGGCATCATATCCGCTCCGGGGATCTGGGCGCGCCGAGGCCGGTGGCGGCCGGGTATGTATTCCTCCAGTACCATGTGGAAGTTGGTGCCGCCGAATCCGAATGCGCTCACACCGGCCCGCCGGACGGCGTCGCCGTTGGAGCCATGCTTCTCCCAGGTCCGCATCTCGGTGTTGACGCGGAAGGGCGAGGTGGTGAAGTCGATGGCGGGGTTCGGCGCCCGGAAGTTCACCGTGGGGGGGAGCGCCTTGTGGTGGAGGGCCAGGGTCGCCTTGAGCACCCCGGCGGCACCGGCGCCACCCTTCAGGTGGCCGATGTTCGACTTCACGGACCCCAGAGCCACGGAGCCCACAGGAAGTCCCTGGCCTGCGAAGGCCGACTGCATGGTCTCCACCTCGACGACGTCCCCCACCTTGGTGGAGGTGCCGTGGCCCTCCACCATGTCGCCCGGAGCCGGTGCCACGCCCGCCTTCTCCCACGCCCGCACCACGGCGAAGCGCTGGCCGGCGGGGTTGGGCGCGGTGATTCCCTTCCCCTTGCCGTCGCTGGAGGCGCCCACGCCCAGGATGACGGCGTACACCTTGTCGCCGTCGCGCTCGGCATCGGCCAGGCGCTTGAGCAGGAGGACCGCCGCGCCCTCGCCCATGACGAAGCCGTCGGCGCCCTCGGCGTAGGGACGGCTTCCCGTGGCGGAGAGCGCGCCGATCTTGCAGAACTTCACGAACGTCGACGCGCTCATGTTGGCATCGATGCCACCGGTGAGAACGGCGTCGTAGTCTCCCTGGATGAGCCCCTCCACCGCAGCGGACATCCCCGCCATGGCCGAGGCGCACGCGGCGTCGGTGATGTAGTTGGGACCCTTGAAGTCGTAGAGCGCCGCCACCCGGCCGGCTACGATGTTGCCCAGCTCGCCGGGCATGGTGTCCTCGGTGATGTCCGGGATGCGGCCTCGCACGCCGGCCACCAGCTCCTCCATGACCGCCTGGCGAACCTCGGCGGGGAGCGCCTGGAAGCTGGGCGCCTTCCTCAGCTCGTCGCCGACCTCCGGGAAGAGGATCCGCGCCGCGGAGAGGAGGTGGAAGTCGCCGCCAAGGGCGTTGCCCACGATGACCGCGACGCGCTCGGGGTCCAGGGGCCGCCCGGGGTAGCCGTAGTCCATGAGGGCCTGCCGGCTCGCCGCCACCGCCCATTTCTGGGCGGGATCCATCATGTCCCCTACCTTGGGTGGGATGGGCATGCGCCACGCCATGGGGTTCCACTCGTACTCGCGCACCCAGCCGCCGATCTTCGTGTACGTCTTGTCCGGAGCCTTGGGGTCCGGGTCGTAGTACAGCCCGGCGTCCCAGCGGTCCGTGACGTCGCTGATGCAGTAGCGCCCCCCGGAGAGGTTCGCCCAGAAGGCGGGAACGTCGGGAGCGTCGGGCAAGATGGCACCCACTCCGACGACGGCGACTGCGCGCTCGCGCTCCATGCTCATGCCTCCACCGCGGCGTACAGCGCCTCGGCAACCTTGTCCATGTCGTCCACCAGCCCCTCCTGGGCGGCCAACAGCCCGTCCAGGTCCAGGGCCGTCTGGAAGGCGGCCCGCTCCGCTGGGGCGACGCCGCCGGCGCCCACCGCCCAGCGCACGCCCTCGGACGCCATCCGTGCGGCGGCATCCCTGGCGTAGACCCGGCTCATGGACGCCAGCGTCTCCGGGTCCATGCGGCGATCCGACTTCTCCGCGAGCCTTCCGTCCAGCGCGGCGGCCGCCCGGCGGGCGAAGGCTCCGGCGCCCTCCGCCCAGGCGATGAGCTCACCCAGGCGGAAGAGCACGTGCTGATGCCGGGTGAGGCGCTGTGCCCTGGCCCGCTCCATCAGCTCGGCGAGGGCATGCGCGACCCGCGCCGCCGTCTCCGCGCCGACCCGGGGGCTCTTGGCGTGGAGCGCTTCCAGCGCCGCGGCCTCGTCGTGGTAGTGACGGCCGCGGGTCTTCAGGTGCGTCTGCCAGCGGTCCCGGGCGATGGTCATCTCCATGATCTCGGAGGTGCCCTCGTAGATGGTGGTGATGCGCACGTCCCGTCGGATCTTCTCCACGACGTACTCGCGCACGTACCCGTAGCCGCCGTGGGCCTGGATCGCGGCGTCGGCGGCGCCGTTCCCCGCCTCGGTGGCGAGGTACTTGGCGATGGCCCCCTCGGTGTTCAGCGTGCCCTCGCCGGAGTCGATGCGCGTCGCGGTCTCCTCGATGAAGGCCCGCCCCGCCTCCAGGCGGCACGCGTGGGGAACGATGAGCTTGTGGGTGTAGCCCTGCTTCTGCGACAGCGGCGCACCGCCCTGGATGCGCGTGGTGGAGTACCGGAGCGCTCGCTCCAGCGCCGCCCACCCGGCCCCCAGACCGAAGGCGGCCACCATGAGGCGCGTGTACCCGAAGACGAGCTGGGCCTGCACGAGCCCCTGGCCCTCGACGCCGCCCACCAGGCTCTCCACGGGGAAGTGGACGTCCTCGAACGAGAGCGCTGCGGTGTTGCTGGCGCGGATGCCGTGCTTGTCCTCGGGCTTCCCGGGGGCGAAGCCCTCGGCGCCCTTCTCCATGACGAACCAGGTGGGGCCCCCGGGGGCCAGCGCGAGCACCGAGTACAGATCGGCGTACCCCCCGTTGCTGATCCACATCTTGGCGCCGTTGATCCGGTACCCGGTGACGACGCCGTCCTCCACCACCGGGGTCGCGGTGGTACGGAGGGCCCCCAGGTCGCTCCCGGCCTCGGGCTCGGTGGCTCCGTAGGCCATGAGGAGCCCCTCCTCGGCGATGCGGCCGAGCCAGCGCGCCTTCTGCTCCTCGGTGCCGCCGAATACGATGGGGTCGCTCCCCAGGAACGTGGCGAGGACACCGGTGGCCACCGCGAGGTCGATCCCCGCCATGAGCTCGCAGACGCGGTACACGTCGAAGGCGCCTCCGCCCATCCCCCCGTACGCCTCCGGGATGAAGAGGAGCTGGACGCCCAGCTCCGAGCACATGGCCCGGACCGTCTCCTCCGGGAATTCGTGGGTACGATCGAGCTCCAGGAGGCGGTCCAGCGGTAGGCTCTGGTCCGAGAACTCGCGGATGGCTTCGAGGGTCATTTCCAGGGTCTCGGCGTCGAGGCCCGCGAGGCCCTGAACGGCTGTGCTCATGGCGTGTCAACCCGGCCGGTGCGAAGGGACAGGATCTGGGAACCGGACGCACCGGCCCAGGCTCGTGTACATACCGTTCCGGCGCAAGGGGCAGAAAGAGGGTGGTCTCCGAAATGCCATGGGGGAGAATGCCTTATGCACCGTGGGGAGTTGCCCGACAAAGGTCGTCGCTCCGCAGGACCTCGTCCAGAGTCGCCAGGGTACGCTCGACGTCGGCCACCCGGATGTCACCCAGGTGGCCGATGCGCACCGCGGAGGTCCGATGCGTGCCCCGTCCGGTGGCGATGTCGATGCCCCTGTTCCGCATCGCCACGCGGACCGCGGCGGCATCGACGCCGTCGGGAAGGAGCAGGGCCGTGAGGGTGGGTGAACGCTCCAGGATGCCGCTCCCCGCGAGCCCGAGACCCCGCGTGGCGGCCCACCCGCGCACGTGCGCCGCCATGTCCCGGTGACGGGCGAAGACCACCCCCGGCCCTTCCTCGTCGATCATGCGCAGCGCCTCCCGCACCTGCAGGACCACCATGACAGGAGCCGTCCCCGGGGTCTCGGGGCGCTCACCCGCGAGGGACGCGAGGACGCTCCGTAGATCGAGGTACGCCCTGGGCAGACTCCCGCGGTGCACGGCCGCCCGGGCCGCCGCGGAGAGCGCCACGAACGCCAGGCCGGGGCTGGACATCAGGCACTTCTGGGAGCTCGTGACCGCGACGTCCACACCCCATGCGTCGAAGCGGAACGGAGTGCCGCCGAGCGAGCTGACCGCATCCACCAGGACCAACGCCCCACGGGCACGGGCGACCTCCGCCACCCGGGACACCGGGTTCAGGGCGCCCGTGCTCGTCTCCGAGTGCACGACGCTGACCGCGCGCGCCTCCGGGTGTCCCTCCAGCGCAGTGGCCACCTCGGCAGGGTCCACGGTGCGCTCCCAGTCGGTGCACACCCGTATCACCCGCAGGCCGTAGATCTCTGCGAGGTCCGCCCACATCGCCCCGAACTTGCCGTTGCAGCACGCCACCACCGTGTCGCCGGGGTCGAAGACGTTCACCACCGCGGCCTCGAGGCCGGCCCGGCCCGTACCGTGTATCGGCAGAATATCCGCGTCGACCGTCCCGTACAGGGGCCGGAGCCGATCCAGCGTCTCGGCCAGCGCGTCGGAGAACTCCGGGGTGCGATGGTGGAGCGGTCGGGTGCCCGCGTGCAGGACGCGTTCCGGAATCCGGGTGGGACCCGGCGTCATGAGGAGGAGAGTGGCGTTGTCGCTCACCTGGCGCTCCGTGCTGGTGAATGCACCAAGCTGCCTTCGGGCCTCGAGCCGAGGCAACACCAGGTGCGGTGGCGATGCCCCGTCACGAGGGGGGCGGAAGCGCGACCGGATTGCAGGAGCCCCCGCCCCGAGCCATTCTGGTGAACGCCACGCCAACCTCTGGATCCTCAGCTCTCGTCCATCGGGATGGATACCAGCTCATGAGACGCCGCCTCGTCTTCCACGTCGTTCTGCTCACTCTCCTCGTCGCCTGCGGCCGCCCGGCCGAGACCGGACAGTCCGCGGCGCCGGCCATCCGTCCCGTGCACGCCGCACCTGGCCTGACGACGGACTCCGCCTTCGCCGGCGAGGTGAAGGCGGCGTTCATGCACGCCTGGGAAGGATACGTGGAGTATGCCTGGGGACACGACACACTGAAGCCCCTCAGTGGCGGGTACAGCGACTGGTACTCGTCTCCGCTGCTCATGACCCCCCTGGACGGCTACGACACCATGGTGCTCATGGGCCTGACCCAGCAGGCGGATTCGGCGAAGGCGTTGATCCTCGACCATCTGTCCTTCGACCACGACATGGACGTGCAGGTCTTCGAGGTCACGATCCGTCTTCTAGGGGGGCTCCTGTCGGCGTACCAGTTGAACGGCGACCCGCGATGGCTGACCCTGGCCACCGACCTGGGCAACCGCCTGCTCCCCGCGTTCAAGTCGAAGACCGGCATGCCCTACCGGTACGTGAACCTCGTCACGGGGGCGCCAGGGGACTCGCTGAGCAACCCGGCCGAGATCGGCACGCTCACCCTGGAGTTCGGAACGCTGTCGAGGCTCACCGGGAACCCGAAATACATGGTCGCAGTGAAGAAGGCCGTCACCCAGCTCTATGATCGGCGCAGCCCCCTCGGGCTGGTGGGCAGCGTCATCGACGTCAACGACGGGCACTGGGTGAACACCAACAGCCACGTGGGCGGGGGAATCGACTCGTACTACGAGTACCTGCTCAAGTCGTGGCTGCTCTTCGACGACACCGACTTCCAGCACATGTGGGAGACCAGCCGCGACGCCATGAACGAGTACGTGGCGGACACCGTGAACGGGCACCTCTGGTACGGTCGAGTGGACATGAACACCGGCAAGCGCACGGGCACTACCTCGGGCGCCCTGCAGGCGTACCTGCCGGCGGTCCTGGCGCTCGGGGGCGATCTGCCGCGGGCGGAACGGCTGATGGACTCGGAGTACCTGATGTGGACCACCTTCGGGGTGGAGCCCGAGTCCTTCGACTACACGACGATGAAGATCACTTCACCGGGCTACCCGCTGCGCCCCGAGTCCCTCGAGTCGGCGTACTACCTCTACACCCTCACTGGGGACGAGCGCTGGAGGGACATGGGGGAGGACATCTTCCACCGGATCGTGACGGCCACGCAGGTGGCGAACGGCTTCGCCGATCTGAAGGACGTCCGTACCGACGCGAAGAGCGACCGCATGGAGTCGTTCTTCCTGGCGGAGACCCTCAAGTACGCCTACCTGCTCGCCGACCCGTCGGCGCTGGACTTCGACCACGTGATCTTCAACACGGAGGCGCATCCGCTGCATCCGGTGCCGCGGAAGACGACGGGGTGAGGACGGCGGGAAGACCGCCTCGGCGAGGCCGAGGTTCGGGTCCCGACGTTCAGCCCCTCGTTCTACTGGCTCTGCTGGCCGGCGGACCGCACGGCACCGGCGCTGTCCATGATGCGCGCCAGGAGGCTGTTCAGCTCGCGCTCGAGCTGCGCCGTCCACCCCTTGGCCTCCTCCGGAGAGAGCTCGCCGTGCCCCATCATGTGGACGTTCGTGTAGAACTCCCGGATGTGGCCGAGCAACTCCTCCACGTGCGCCCGCACCGGGGCATCGACGCGGCGGTCTTCACCTTGGTTCGGCCGGGTCCGCTCGACCGTGGCGGCGGGCGCGAGGCTCCTCTGGACGAGCGCCAAGGCCGGCACGATCGCCATGGCGGTCCTCATCCAGCGGTCGTCGACGAGCACGACGGCGAAGCCCAGCAGGAGCAGCATCACGAAGACGGAGAATACCTGACCCTTCTGCATGCGATCCTCGCGGCGACAGGCGGACCCGGGGGGGGGCCGCTTGAAAGTGCACCCTCCGGGCGCTCCGCGCACTAGCGGTTCGTCGTCCGCCGCGAGCCCGTCGGGCGCCGAGGGTACCGAAGCGCGGCAACACGGCCCCCGGGGGGACCCCGGCGGCCCCGCCGCCCGCGGTGCTCAGGGCGACCGCCTCACGACCGGCTGCTGTACGCTCCCAGCAGCTCCAGGACGTGGTCCAGATCGGCCTCGGTGTGGTCGGCGTTGATCTGCGTGCGTATCTCCTCGTCGCCGCGGGGAACCACGGGATACGCGAGTCCGGTGACCAGCACCCCGCTGTCGAAGAGATGGCGTACCAGGTCCCGGGTCCTCGTGGTGTCACGGATCATGAGGGGCACCACGGGATGCGCACCGGGGATGGTCTCGATCCCTGCGGCACCCAGGCCTTCCTCGAATCGCTTCGTGAGCGTGCGCAGCTTCTTCAGCCGCGCAGCACCCTCCGGTGAGTCCACGATCTCCAGCGACCTCAGGGCGGCGGCGGCCTCCCCCACGGTGATGGGGTTGGAGTAGATGTACATCTGGGAGGATTCCCGCAGGAACCGGACCAGGGCCTCCGAGCCGGTCACGTAGCCCCCGTTGACCCCGAACGCCTTCCCCAGCGTCCCGATGAGCACGTCTACGGGCGGGCTGCCGGTGTGCTCTTCGGTGCCCCGACCGGTCTTCCCGAAGGCCCCCACACCGTGGGAGTCGTCCACCACCACCACCACGTTCTCCGGGTAATCGGGGTCGTGGCGACGGCAGATCTCGGTGATCCGGTCCAGCGGCGCGTGATCCCCGCGCATGGAGAAGATCCCGTCGGTCACCACCAGAGCACGACGCGCCTTTCCCTTCCATGTCTGCAGTCCCTTGTCCAGCGCATCCATGTCGAGGTGCGGATAGACCTCTTTTCCCGCCGGCCGCGACAGCCGCATGGCGTTGATGATGCAATTGTGGTTTAGGGCGTCCGAGATCAGCACCGTCTCCTCCGTGACCAACGGCGTGATGGTGGACACGACGGCGGCGTATGCCGAGGAGAAGACCATGGCCCTCTCGCGACCGTGGAACGCGGCCAACCGCCTCTCCAGGGCGACGTGCGCGTCGTAGGTGCCACTGATGAAGCGGACGGCGCCGGGACCGGCACCGAACTCGCGGGTGGCACGCTCTTCGGCCGCGATGACCTCGGGATGCAATCCGAGCCCCATGTACGAGTTCGAGTTCAGACGGATGAACTCCTTGTCGCCCTGATCGTGGAGAAGGAAGCGGGGACCGCGATCTCCGGTGGCTTGCCTGACCCCCACGACAATGTGCTCCCCGCCCTTGGCGGTTCCGGCCTCCTCGAGGCCGTGTACGTGAGCGGCGAGGACTGTGCCGAGTCGATCCAGTGGCATGGTTCTATCCTTTCAGGTGCGTCAACATGTCGGTCGTCATGGCGACGGTATCGAAGTCGGGCTTCCAGCCCCACTCGTCCCGTGCCGCCGTGTCATCGATGCGGTCCGGCCACGAGTCCGCGATGTCCTGGCGGACGGGATCGATGTCGTACGCGATGGTGAAGGCCGGCAGATGCTTGCGGATCTCTTCCGCAAGGCCCTCGGGCGTGAGCTGCATCGCCGTCACGTTGAAGGCGTTGCGGTGGACGAGACGCTCCGGGTCCGCCTCCATGATCCCGATGGCCGCACGGATGGCGTCCGGCATGTACATCATGTCCAGCTGCGTCCGGCCGGACAAAAAGCACGTGTAGCGTCCGCTCTCGACGGCCTGGTAGAAGATGTCCACCGCCCAGTCCGTCGTGCCTCCTCCCGGTGGGGCGCCGTACGAGATGAGCCCCGGAAAGCGCACGCCTCGGGCGTCCACACCGAAGTGGCGGTGGTAATAGTCGCACAGCAGCTCCCCGGCCACCTTGGTGATCCCGTACATCGTGCCGGGGCGCAGGATCGTGTCCTGGGGCGCCGGGTCCTTGGGGCTGTCGGGTCCGAAGACGCCGATGGACGAAGGTGTGAACACGGCACAGTGCTGCTCCCGCGCCACCTCCAGGACCGCCTCCAGGCTGCCCATGTTCACGTGCCAGGCCAGGCGCGGGTCCCGCTCTCCCACTGCGGACAGGATGGCCGCCAGGTGGTAGATGACGTCGGCGTCGTGGCGCATGGCCGCCTGTCCGACAGCCCTGGCATCGGTGGCATCCAGCACCTGGAAGGGGCCGGCCTTCGTCATCTGGGGGCCGAGGGAGCGGATATCGGTGGCGAGGACGGCGCTCTCGCCGTACAACTCGCGGAGCTTCGGAACCAGCCAGGAGCCGATCTGTCCGCCGGCCCCGGTGACGAGTATGCGGTTCAAGGGAGGAGCTCCCGTGGATCGTCGGTGGGAAACCTCGGATGAGACATCGAGAATGTAGCGCGGGCCGCCACCGACGCCCATACTGACTCGGCTTCCGCTGGCCCCCCGTCGACGGCTGTGGACCCTGTCACCCCGTCCGTGGGCGGGGCACCGTTGGTGCCGACCCTGGACAAGGGAGGGAAGGCCCCGCATTCTTGGCGCCTTCCGGCTCCGGGATCTTCGACTCGGGGCATATCGATCACCGCTCGACCTCTGGTGCATGTCCAACTCCCCGAGACGACTGGCTCCGTACGCTCTCGCGCTCCCGGCCCTTCTCCTGGCCACCCTCCCTACCCCCTTGTTGGCCGCGGAGGCGGGACCGAAGAGCACCACGGACCCGATCTCCCAGGGGATCGTGGCGGTGGTCATCGTCGCTCTGTTCGTCCTCCTCGCCATGGAGGCGGCGCACCGTGTGCTGGTTGCCATGGCCAGCGCCGCGCTGCTATGGGCGGTGACCTACTTCACCCCCTTCAAGCTCATCAGCTTCCAGAACGCGGCGCGCTCGGTGGACATGAACGTGCTCCTCCTCCTGGCGAGCATGATGGCGGTGGTGGGCGTGCTCAAGTCGACGGGGGCGTTCACCTGGGCCGTGGGCAGGTTGTTGGCGCGCACCAGGGGCTCGGCGAGGCTGGCGTCGAGGCTGGTGGCATGGTTCACCGGCATCATGTCGGCATTCCTGGACAACGTGACCACGGTGATCTTCGTGACCCCGATGGCCACGGGGATGGCCCGCCGCATGGGCCTGGCGCCGGCGGCGATCCTGTTGCCCATGGTGGTGGCATCGAACATCGGCGGCACCGCCACCCTCATCGGCGACCCACCCAACATCATGATCGGCTCCGGGGCCGGCCTCAGCTTCCTCGAGTTCGTGAGGAACCTCACCGCCCCGGTGTTGATCATGCTCGTGGTCCACCAGTGGTACCTCGGCTGGTACTACAAGGACGAGTACGCCAATGCCGTCGGCACCACCCAGGTCGAGCAGGAGGTGGAGCTGTCGAATCCGAGGCTGTTGAAGTGGATGCTCGTCATCTGCGCCGGGATCCTGGTGGGGTTCTTCACGCACGCGCTCACCGGAACCCCCGTGGCGGTGCCGGCGGTGATCGGCGCGGCCGTGGCGTTGGTGGTGCAGGACTGGTTGTACCTGAAGACGCACAAGCCTACGGAGCACGAGCGGGCCCACGGAGTGCTGGAGGTCATCGAGAAGGACATCGAGTGGCCGACTCTGAGCTTCTTCCTCTTCCTGTTCATCATCGTGGGAGCCGCCGTACACACGGGGCTCATCACCTCGGTGGCCAACGGCATGGCCGACACGATCTTTCGGGTGCGTGACGGCTTCGGCCTGAGCGACCAGGCGACACTGCTCTTCGCCGCGGTCCTCATCTGCTGGGTGTCGGCCATCCTGTCGGCGTTCATCGACAACATCCCGTACGTGGCCGTGAGCATCCCCATCATCATCAAGCTCATCCCCGACCTCACGGGCAACACCGAGGTCCTCTGGTGGGCCCTGTCGCTGGGTGCCTGCCTCGGCGGCAACGGCACGGTGGTAGGCGCTTCGGCCAACGTCACCACCGTCGGCCTCGCCGAGAAGCAGGGCGTGCGCATCACCTTCCGGCAGTACAGCCGGTTCGCCGCGCCCATCACGATCCTCACCGTCCTGATCGCGTCCGCGTACGTGGCCGCGGATATCTACATAGGCCGTCCGGAGGTGTACATCCTGGCCTGGGCTGTGGCAATCGCGCTGGTGAGCGTCGAGGTCCTCCAGGGAAGGCGGATGGCGGCGAAGGCGGGTCGGGCTCGGCGATAGGCGGACGGGGGCGAGGCGCTAGTCTTCACGTAGTGGGAAGGCGCCCGACCGGACGCGTCTGCCCCTCCCACGCAGAGCCAACCAGGTGTGTGAGGAGGCGATCATGCGCGCGATCCTGCTGGGTTACGTGCTCGCCCTCATCATGGCTGCCCCCGTAAGCGGCCAGACCTGAGCCAAGACGCCGCTGCCCTTCCTCCCGGGCATGTTCATCGCGGTGAAGGGCTCGGTACGGATCACGGTCCTGGTGAAGAACGGCGACCATGGCCAGAAGAGTCAGGACATGGCCACGTCCTATCTCCACCTGATCCTGGCCAAGGTGCCCTGCGGATGAGCGGAAGCGGACCGCCGCCGCCATCGACCCAGGAAGGGGATGCGGCTCAGTCCCCGGCCTCCACGTAGATCTCCCCGCCCTTCTCGCGGAACTTTCCGGCCATCTCCTCCATGCCGGCCTCGATGGCCTCGTTGTCGGCCAGCCCGTGCTCCGCGGCGTAGCGGTGGACGTCGTCGGAGATTCGCATGGAGCAGAACTTCGGCCCGCACATGGAGCAGAAGTGGGCGACCTTGGCGCCCTCCGCCGGCAGCGTCTCGTCGTGGTACTCCAGCGCGGTCTGGGGGTCCAGCGCCAGGTTGAACTGATCCCGCCAGCGGAAGTCGAAGCGGGCCTTGGAGAGCGCGTCGTCCCACTCCTGCGCCCGCGGGTGGCCCTTGGCCAGGTCGGCCGCGTGGGCGGCGATGCGGTAGGTGATGACGCCCCTCTTCACGTCGTCGCGGTCCGGCAGGCCGAGGTGCTCCTTGGGCGTCACGTAGCAGAGCATGGCGGTGCCGTACCAGCCGATCTGCGCGGCGCCGATGGCGCTGGTGATGTGGTCGTACGCCGGCGCGATGTCCGTGGTGAGCGGTCCCAGCGTGTAGAACGGAGCCTCGTCGCACCACTCGAGCTGCTTCTCCATGTTCTCCTTCACGAGATGCATGGGCACGTGTCCCGGCCCCTCGTTCATGACCTGGACTCCGTATTCCCAGGCGATCCGCGTGAGCTCGCCCTGGGTCTCGAGCTCGGCGAACTGGGCTTCGTCGTTGGCGTCCCTGATCGACCCGGGCCTCAGGCCGTCCCCCAGGGAGAACGACACGTCGTAGGCGCGCATGATCTCGCAGATCTCACGGAACCGCGTGTACAGGAACGACTCCTCGTGGTGGGCCATGCACCACTTGGCGATGATGGAGCCGCCCCGGGACACGATCCCCGTGAGCCGGTTCGCGGTCAGCGGGATGTAGCGCAGCAACACCCCCGCGTGAACGGTGAAGTAGTCCACGCCCTGCTCGCACTGCTCGACGAGGGTGTCGCGATAGAGCTCCCAGGTGAGATCCTCCGGCACGCCATCCACCTTCTCCAGCGCCTGGTAGATGGGCACGGTGCCGATGGGCACCGGCGCGTTCCTCAGGATCCACTCCCTCGTCTCGTGGATGTGCTTGCCCGTGGACAGGTCCATGACCGTATCGGAGCCCCAGAGGGTCGCCCAGCGCAGCTTGTCGACCTCCTCCTCGATGGACGAGGAGACGGCCGAGTTCCCGATGTTGGCGTTGATCTTGACCTTGAAGGCCCGCCCGATGACCACGGGCTCGAGCTCGGGGTGATTGATGTTCGCGGGGATGATGGCCCTGCCCCGGGCGACCTCCGAGCGGACGAGCTCGGCGTCCATCCCCTCCCGGATCGCCACGAACTCCATCTCCGGCGTGACCTCCCCCTTCCGGGCCCACTCCATCTGCGTGATGGGCCCCGCGCCCCCACGGAGCGTGCGCCGCTCCAGCCCGGCCGGCATCTCCACCTCGGCGGCGGGCCGGCGCGACCGCTCGGTCTCGTGGACGTCGCGCTCGCGGATCCACGCTTCGCGGAGCAGGGGCAGGCCCTGGCGGATGTCTCCGCCCAGGGGGCCGCTGGTGTCGTACACACGGAGCGGCGGCTCCCCTCCCGACAGATGGATCTCCCGCATGGGGACGCGGATGCCGCGGGTGCCGTCCACGTACACCTTCCGGGAGTTGGGGAACGCCGCCGGATAGTCGGTGCCCACGTCCTCGGTCGGTGGCGCCGTACGGGAGGTGCCGTTCCCGTGTCTCCCCTTGCTGTGGTCGGGGGCGATGGGCAGGTCGCGTCGGGTCTTCTCGCTGTCGCTCATGACACTCTCCCTCGAGGGCAGATCGCGCTTTCGGCGGGATGAAAAGCGAGCGGCCGCGGGTGACGCAGATCACCCACGGCCACCAGGGGAGGGGGGCCTTCACCCCCTCTGCCGCGCTCGCCGCGCTCCCTCCGCCGGTCTGAACCGGATCAGGTTCCAAGGGTCGTTCTCAATCCACGGCACCGCCGACGATGTCCTGGTCGTCGATCGGCCCGGGATGCCCCTGGCGGCGTCCGGAAGCTAGCGGATGCGGGTCGGACGTACCACCCGGCCGCTGGCTTCCGTCAGCTCTTCTTGCCCGTCTTGACGAAGGCGCCGGTGAGCACCCGCTCCACCTTCGCGCTCTCGCATTTCGGGCATCGTGGGTCCGCCTGCTCGTGCTCGGAGATGCGCTCCACGCGCTGGAACTCGTGTCCGCACTCGAGGCACATGTAGTCGTAGATGGGCATGGCGTTCCACCTCCTCGCCGGGCCTCCGCGACAACGGCCCCCCGTGCGCGGACGACCCTGCCGAACCTGCCTTCCGGTATTCTAGCAGGTCTCCGAGGAGGGGGGGAATCCCCCACGGCCCAATGGTGGCGAGCGCCGCCGGTGGCGTGTGGGGAGCGTTTGGTGCCGCCCCGTGTAGACCCGTCCTGGGAACCTCATAGCTACCCCTTGGTGTTACATAGAAAAATTCATATATTGCTATCCTATGATTAGCGACCCCGCGGGGTCCTGTAACGAGGCGAGGAGACAATGGCCGTATTCGAGCTTACCGACGCCAACTTCGACGAGAAGGTGGCGCAGACGCAGGGTGTGACGGTTGTGGACTTCTGGGCTCCGTGGTGCGGTCCGTGCCGCATGGTGGGCCCGGTCATCGAAGAGCTTTCGGAGGAGTACGCGGGCAAGGTGAGCTTCGCCAAGCTCAACGTGGACGACAACCAGGGTGTTGCGGGCCAGTTCGGGATCCGCTCCATCCCCACCATCGGCTTCTTCAAGGACGGAGAGGCTGTAGGTGCGGTGGTGGGCGCCTATCCGAAGGAGGCGCTGCAGCAGGTGATCGAGCAGGTGCTCGTGGGAGAAGTCGAGACGGCCTGACCCCCCGCGAGCAACGGCCTTGTCCACGGCCGCGCCTCCTCGAGGAGGCGCGGCCGTCTGCGTTCAGGGCGCGCCGAAGTGCGTCTCTATCTCCACGCCGCACTTGCGGAGGAATCCGGTGGGGAGCTCCCCGCCGATGAACACGAAGACCTGGTCGGCGGGAACGTCGATGCGATGCCCTCCCTCTCCCGCCAGGCGCACCGCGTCGGCTCGTACCTCGACGGGGGTGGTCGACCAGAGCACCTCCATCATGTTGGCGGCGAGGGCGGCCTGGACGCGGTCGTGGTTCGCGGGCTTGATGCGCGAAAACGCGTTACGGCGGTACGAGACCCGCACCTCGTTTCCCGGCTGCTCGGCGAGTGACAGCGCTGCCTCCACCGCCGAGTCTCCACCCCCCACCACCAGGATGCGGTCGCCGGAATAGGCCTCCGGCTCGCGCAGCGAGTACGCGACGTGCACGGAGGTGTCCTCGCCCGGGACGCCCAGCTTCCTTGGGACGCCGCGGCGGCCCACGGCCAGGATCACGCGTCGTGCCTCGTACGCTCCCTTGTCCGTCGTCACCCTGAAGTGGCGTGGCGCCAGGTGGTCCACGGCCGCCACCGTCTCCCCCGTGGTCACGGTGAGCCCCTGTTCCGCCGCGATGTCCTCCCAGAGATCGATGAGCTCCTCCTTCGCCACCTCCCGCACAGGGAGCTTGCCGTAGCCGGGGACCTTCACCGGGCGGGTCAGCACGAGCTTCTTCCGGGGATAGTGGCGTACCGTGCCGCCCAGGCTCTCCTTCTCGAGGGTCAGATAGCGAAGCCCCCGGTGGAGCGCCGTCAGCGACGCGGCCAGGCCCGCCGGACCGCAGCCGACGACGATGACATCGAGAACGTCGTCGGGCCCGTGATCCTTCTCGCGGACGATGCCCTCGACGCACTGTCGGCCCTGTTCGAACGCGTTGGCCACCAGGCCCATCCCCCCGAGCTCTCCGACCACGTAGAGCCCCGGGACGTTGGTCTCGAAGTTCTCGCGCACCCGGGGCAGATCCACCCCGCGCTTTTCCGTTCCGTACACCAGCTGGATGGCGTCCATGGGGCAGCTGCGCTCGCACAGGCCGTGCCCGATGCACCGTGCCGGGGTGACGGCCACCCCCTGCCCCGCCCGGATCCCGAGAACACCCTCGGGGCACACGGAGACGCAGCTGGCCGTGCCGATGCACCGCTCCGGGTCGATGACGGGGTGCAGGGACACGGGCTCGTGGAGGCCGTAGCGCAAGGCCTCGATGTGGGCTTCCTCCGTGCGCCGCTCGTTCTTGCGCAGGCGGAGGATCATGGGGAGGGCGGTGAGCAGGGTCAGCCCGACCGCGACGGCCCAGATGACGAGGGTGTCGAAGTCCACGTGCATCAGAAGATGCGGTAGAGCGAAAGGTACATGTACTGGCTCGAGAGCACGCCACCCCAGGACTCCGACATGGTCAGGGAAAGCCGCATCGAAGGCGCGAAGGGAACATCCAGAGAGCCCTCCACCGTGTTCGTGACGAGGGAGCTCCGGAGGTAATCCGACCGGCTGTACCGATACCCCAGGCGCAGCCACGCCGGAGTCAGCGCCAGGGTCAGAGACGGCGCGGCGGACATCGTGCTCCCGAAGGGGCCGGACCACCGCGTCACCACGCCGGAAGTGCCGACGGGGCCCAGTCCCGGGAGCCGCGTGACGGAGTAGCTGGCCGTCGCCCCGTAGCTCTTCCTCCCCGACGCGTCACGGTTCACGGAGGCGCCCGCCGAGAGCCCCCCGGCGCCGCGCCAGAAGCCGAGCCCGGCATCCAACCGGTCGTTGCGAGGCAGGAAGGGCGAGCCCGGCAGCCATGGAGACCAGCTCTCCCGTCGCGACGCCCCCGCCGAGACTCTGAAACCACCCCCCACCGAGACCGAGCTGCGCAGCTGGAGCCACGAGATGCGCCAGCGGCCCCCCGCAGGATTCCGGTCCACCTGCAGGTCCTCGGACAGATACAGCCGCCGTGTGGTGACACGCTGGCTGAAGCCGATGAAGGTGTGGTCGGGAAGGCTGTCCCTGGGGCGCACGGCGCTGGCCGAAGCGTCGGCGTGCCATCGCCAGCCGTCCCCCTGCCGCTGGGCGTCGGCGAACACCGTGGCCTTGGGGTACTTCGTGGACGGTCGCTCGTTCCAGCGGTCGGGCTCGAAGCCGACCATGGCGCCCGCGCCGAACGAACGCCCCCCAAACCGCAGGTAGCCGCCGTCCCAGAAGCCGCTGTACACCTCCTCGGGGCTCAGGAAGCGGCCCACCGCGAAGCGCACGGGCGCATGCCGGAAGTCCTTCTCCAGGACGGCGGAGTAGACCCTCACGGAGGTGGCCGGGTTGATGATGTCCCCGCTGCTGTAGCGGTACGCCGCCCTGAGGTTCGTGCGCAGGCTGAAGCCGCCCCCCAGATCGGGCACCGTGGCGTCGAACACGAGCCCCGGGGTAGCGAAGCGCATCACCGAGGAAGAGGGGTTCAACCCACCCACCTGGGTGGAGGACCGCACGCCGGTCAGGTCGAAACCGAAGCGTCCGTGGGGCTGGCCCAACACGCCGGCCTCCGAGGGGGGCGCGCGCTCCGTCGTCCGCGCGGAGGAGGAGCGCCTGGGCGGTGCCACCGCCTGGGGTGGCGGGGCCTCCACCGGCTCCCGCAGCAGCCACAGGGTGAGGGGCGTGCCCGACACGACGGGCAGTCCCGCGCCGATGAAGGTCAGGACCGACATGGTCTCGGTGCTGGCGGTGACCACCAGCCAGCCCGTCGGAGGCCCGAGGCTGTCGAGAGCTGCACGCAGAGTGTCGCCTGTGGCGAGTCCGTGGCGCGTGCCGATGTCGAGGTACACGGTGTTGCCTGCCACCTGGCGGACGCGTACGGTGACCTTCGGCCGTACCTGTGTCTGGACTGGCGCCGGCGCGCGGCTCTGCGCACGTGCGTGGCCGGGGCTGGAGGCGACCATGCCCCCCGCCACCACCGCGGCGCCCACGAAGAGGGTCCTGGCCCGGCGCACGTCAGCCGCCTCCCCCGTTCCGGTGACAGGAGTAGCAGGCGGTGCTCGTGTACACGTAGCCCTTCACGCCCGTGTGATTGGAGTCGGTGCTGCTCTGCGTGTGGCAGACGAGGCACGAGAACGACGAGAAGTCGCTGGCCACCGTGTGGCAGTCGGCGCACGTCGACCAGCGCCCCTGGTGGGTCCCCGAATAGATGGGGAAGTACTGCGAGTCGTGATCGAACGTGGACGGGGTCCAGGCGCTCACAGTGTGGCACATGGCGCACGTGGTGGGATAGCCCTGTCCTCCGTGGGCGCTGGTGAACTGCGTCTGATGGCACGTGGCGCAGTCGTTCTGGCCGGCCGGGTTGGGGAAGAGCAACGTGTAGCCCGGAACCGCGTGGCACGCCGTGCACGCCAGGGTGGCGTGGGCGCCCAGGAGCTGGAAGCCTCCGGCCAGGGCGGCGTGGTCTACCGTGGCGTTACCCCACGAGTTCTGGTTGTGGCAGGAGAGACAGGTGGTGGGGAAGCCCGAGCCCGCGTGCTCCCGGTTGTAGTCCGCCTGGTGGCACGAGACGCAATCCTGCTGGCTCGCCGGCTTGGGGAAGAGCAGAGATCTTCCGTCCGAGGCGTGGCAGGAGCTGCACGGCAGGCTCGCGTGAGCGCCCTGGAGCTGGAAGCCCGTGAGGCCGTGGTCGAACTTCCCGACGTTCTTCCACGAGTTCTGGTCGTGGCACGAGAGGCAGGTTGTGGGGAAGCTCGTGCCCGAGTGCACGCGGTCGTAGTCCGCCTGGTGGCAGGTCACACAGTCGTTCTGGTTGGCGGGAGTGAACAGTGGCGCCATGTCGCCTGGGCGGTGACAGCTCGCGCAGGGGATGACCGCATGGGCCCCGATCAGGGCGTAGCCCCGGGCGACAGCGGCGTGGTCGAAGCCCCGCGTGTCGTTCCAGGCCACCGTGTTGTGGCACACGGTACAGGTGGTGGGAAACCCGGAAGTGACGTGGTTCACGGGGCGCGCGGCCTGGTAGTCCTTCATGTGACAGCTCGCGCACTCCGGGTCGACGCGGGAGAACGCGCCGCCGGCGTCCGTGACGTGGCATGCCTCACACGTGAGCTGCCGGTGGGCACCGGTGAGGGGAAACGAGGTGCGCGCGTGGATCCGTTGGCCGTCCACCTGGCGGAACGAGGTGGTGGTATGGCATTCGGCGCAGTCCTGCAGCATGCGCCCCAGATGGACGTCGGTGTGGCAGCTGGCGCACTCGTTCTGCTTCACCACAGGCTGGTCGAACCTGAGGTGCGTGTGGCAGCTCGTGCACGCCACGCTCGTGTGGGCACCCGTGAGGGAGAAGCCCGTCTCCGCTCCATGCTCGAATCCCAACGGCTTTCTCAGGACGGTCCACCCTTTCGCGGTGTGGCAGGCGGAGCACTGGAGGCTGTCCGGGAGGGTCCCGTGGGGACTCTGAACCGCCTGTTGCGCCGCCACATCCGGGGATGCCGCCACCAGCAGGAGCACGGGTGTTCCTGCGACGCCCAGAGCGCAGAGAAGGGTCTGGCTCCACCGCGCAGATCGGCTCATGCGGCACCTCCGTGGCAGTCCTTGCATTCCGTTCCGAGAGGCCGGTAACGCACCATCAGGCGGCCCCCCTTGGTGCGCTCCGTGTGGTGACACGCCGAACACGGGGCGTCGCGGTGCGCGCCATCCAGCGGAAAGCGCGTCTTCGAGTGATCGAAGGACTCGATGTGGAACGACGCGACTGTGTGGCAGTCGCTGCACGCGCGTCCCGTGAACTGGTTGCCGTGGGGATTCGAGGCCTCATGGCAGCTCCGGCAGGTGACGGAACCCAGGCGGAAGGTCGGGTGCGCGGCGCCGTCCTTCTCGTGGCAGGATCGGCAAGGCACCGCCACGTGTGCGCCCTTCAACGGAAACCGGGTCTCCCGGTTGTGCCGGGCGGCGTCGAACGTCGCCGGAACCCACGCATCCTCCCGGTGGCACGCATCGCAGGCACCACCGTCGGGTCGATGGACGAACGCCCCCTCGTGAGCGTCCTCGTGACACGCCTGGCACTTGGCGGCCTGGGGGCGCGGAAACGTATGGGACTCGGTCCCCCGCACGAACCGAATGTGGATTCCCTCGAGGCGCGACGCCCTCCTGGCGTCGTGGCAGGCGGCGCAGGCGACCGTGGCGTGCCGGCCCTTCAACACGAAGCCTGTGGTGGCGTGGTCGAAGGAGCCCTTCAGGCTCGAACGGTCCAGCAGCGACCAGCCGCCGGTGCTGTGGCACGCGGCACACTCCTTCCTCATCGCCCCGTGATGTGGGTCCTGGTGGCAGCTCCCGCACGACGCGAAGGCGATCCCACGATACCGCACGATCCGCTTGCCGCCCGTTCCTCGTGCGGAGGAATGGCACTGCGCGCACCGCAGGTCCCGATGCTTCCCGGTGAGCCGGAAGCGTGCCCGGTCGTGGTTGAAGCTCGCGGCGGGCTTCCATCGGGTCCCGTCGTGGCAATCGGCGCAGGACCGGCCTCTGAACTGACCTCCATGGGGCGAATCCTTCTCGTGGCACGTGGCGCATTCCGTGGAGACGCCGCGGTACCGTACCAGGGGTGGCTTCCCTCCACGCCGTGGCGTCGAGGTGTGGCACTTCCCACATGCCAGCCGCAGGTGGGCACCCGTGAGCTTGAACGCTGTCCTGTCGTGGTCGAAGCCGCTGGTGTCCTTCCACCCCTTCGCGGTGTGGCATTCCTGGCAGCTCCGCCCCTGGAACTGGCCCGCGTGCGGCGAATCGGAGGCGTGGCACGACCGGCATTCGGTGGAAAGCCCCAGATACGTTCGGCCCAGGGCGCCGTGCTCGCCCGCAAAGGAGCGCACGTCCGGAGCCGTGACCAGCGCGGCCTTGTGGCAGTCGCGGCAGGAGGTACTTCGGTGTCGGCCCTCCAGACGCCAGCCCGTGCGGCCGTGGTCGAAGGTGGCCGTGTCGAGGCGCACGAGAGCGAAGTTCCTTCCGAAATGCTCTCGGTGGCAGGCGGCGCAGTCCTTCTCCGCCAACGAAGCGTGGAACCCCTTGCCCGCCTGGATCCTCCGCGACAGGGGCTTGTGGCAGGCCAGACAGAGCGGAGGGGAGATCCCCTTGTGGTGCAGCTCGTGACAGAGCGTGCACTTCGTGATGCCCGCGAGGTCGGCGTGCGCCTGCGAGAGCTTCCCGGGAGCGATGAGCTGCGCGCGCGCGGGGGCCACCAGCGCGAGAAGCAGAGCGACGAGCACCCCCGCCGCGCGCACCGCGCCGGATCTCGGGGACCGTGCCCCTGCGCCGGGACGTGGACTCAGAAGATCCACGTGTATCCGAATAGAACCGCGACAACGACGTGGACTCCGAGGACGAGGAACATCACGACCGCCAGGGGCAGGTGGACGACGTGCCAGTACCTGAAGAGCCGCTGGAACGGCCGGAGCAGGAGCGTCTGCTGGCGGAGCTTATGCCGTTCGGCGGCGAGGTCGAGAATGGGACGCCGGAGCGCCGGTGGTACGTCGTGGTCCCTGAGGAGCCGTCGCATGCGACGGGCATGTCGCCGCTGCGCCATATCCTGGGCCAGCGCGTGGCCGAGGGCGCCGAGCAGTCCTGTGGGCGGAGCTCCGGGAAGCGCGACATCCATCTCGAGCTCGGCCGTCTTCAGCCCCGTACGCGTGGCGATCTGGGTGCCGAGGGCTTCCATCTGCGCGGTGATGGCGTCCAGATCGAGAAAGCGCCCGTTCAGCGTCTTCGGAATGCGGACGTACACGTAGCGGCCGAACACGCCGCTCGCGACCACGATGGTCATGCTCCAGAAGGCGATGGAGACGAGACCGCCGAACTTGAAGGTGGTGTGGAGAAGGACGAAGAAGGGGCCCAGGGTGCAGAGGAAGATGTGCACCTGCAGCCAGTGCTTGAGGGCTCCGAAGCGGGAGAGCAGCCGTACCCGCTTGCGCGCGCCGTACCCGACGACACCGACGAGGATCATGGCCGTGCCTACGATCCCCAACCCATGCCCCACCAGCCCTTCTGGTGCGAACAGGGGCGCCAGTGATGAGTACGCCCGCTGGGGTATGGGCAGGAGATAATAGTCGAGCCCCCACACCAGCATCGAGCCCGCCGCGACCACCCACACGGCGGTCAGGATGGATGCGAGCAATCGCGCCTCCAGCGTGTCGCCCGGCCCCGTCCAAGGCCACTACAGTCGTGGAGGATCTCGTTTGCAAGAAGGATGCCCGCCTGCCGGGATCCCGGGGACCCAGCGAACAGGCGGGCTTTTGGGGCAGGCTACTCCTCTTCTTGCTGCTCTTTGCGGCGCTCCTCGGCAACTTTTTGCGCGATGTGCTCCGGCGCCTGTTCGTAGCCCGCAGACCGGCGCGTGTGGGCCGCTCGTCCCTGGGTCATGGATCGTAGCGTAGCCGCATACTTGTACAGCTCGGCCTCCGGCACCAGCGCCTTGATGGTGGTGCGGCCATTGCCGGGATCCATCCCCAGCACCTTTCCGCGCCGGGAGGTGAGATCACCCATGATGTCGCCCATGTACTCGTCGGGCGTCGTCACCGAGACCTCCACCATGGGCTCGAGAAGCACCGGGCGGCACTTCTCCGCCACGTTCCTGAAGGCCAGCGAGCCGGCGAGCTTGAAGGCGATGTCCGAAGAGTCCACCGCATGGTACGACCCGAAGTAGCACTCCGCGGCGAAGTCCACGAGCGGGTAGCCGGCGACGACCCCGCGCTGCGCCGCCTCCTGCACGCCGCGGTCCACCGACGGCAGGTACTTGGACGGGATGACACCGCCCTTGATGGAGTCGACGAACTCGTAGCCCTCGCCGCGGGCCCTGGGTGAGAGGCGGATCCAGCAGTCTCCGAACTGGCCCCGACCACCGGTCTGCTTCTTGTGGCGCCCCTGCCCCTCGCCTTTCCCCGTGATGGTCTCGCGGTAGGCGATTCGGGGCTGCTCGGTCTCGACGTTCACGCCGTACTTGCGCGCCATGCGCTCGAACTGGACATCGAGGTGCAGCTCCCCCAGCCCACGGGCGATGGTCTGGTGCAGCTCCGCGTTGAATTCCGCGATGAAGGTCGGGTCCTCCTCGTGGAGGCGGGGCAGCACCTCGCCCAGCTTGTCCTCGTCGTTCCGGCTTGAGCCCCTGATGGCGATGGCGATGTCGGGCTTCGGAAACGGGATGCGCTCCAGCTCCACCGGACGCTCCCGGGTGCACAGCGTGCTGTTGGTGTGGGTGTGCTTGAGCTTCGCCACAACCCCGATGTCGCCGGCATGGAGCACGGATACCTCCACGCGGTCCTTGCCCAACGGGATGCTCAGGTGGTTGAGCTTCTCCACGGTGCCGTCGGAGGCATTCACCACGTCCATGCCGTTGGTGATCTTGCCCGAGTATATCCGGAAGAACGACAGCTCTCCGACGTGGGGCTCCGAGGCGGTCTTGAAGACCAGCGCGGCCAAGGTGTCCGTATCCGTGGCGTGGACCTCGATCTCCTGGTCCAGCCCCGGACGGGTCGCCTTCTCGGGGGGCACCTCGGCCGGGCTGGGGCACAGCTCCACCATCTTCCGGAGGAGCGCCTGCATACCGTAGGTCAGCTTCGCGGATCCACAGAAGACAGGGAATATCTCGCCGCGGGCCATGCCGCGGGCCATGGCCTCGACGGCCTCGTCCCGGGAGATCCGTCCGCCCTCCAGGTAGGCCTCGAGCAACTTCTCGTCCGTCGTTGCGAGAGTCTCCTGGAGCTCGGTCCCCCACCTGGAGGCGCGCTCCTGGTACTCCGGGAGAACGTCGGTCTCCTCATAATCGCCGGTCATCGTCCCCTGCTTGAAGATGTGCGCCTTCTCGCTGAAGAGGTTGACGATGCCCTTGAAGTCCGGCCCTTCCCCCACCGGGATCTCGACGGGAAGCGCCTTCTCGCTGAGGTGTTCCTTGATCTGCTGGTAGACGCCCTCGAAGTTCGCGTGCTCCTTGTCCATCATGGAGACAAAAAAGACCCGGGGGATTCCCCGGGCCTCGCAATACTCCCACACCCGCTCCGTCCCCACCTCCACGCCGGAGGTGGCGCTGACGACAATGATGGCGGCATCGGCCACCCGTACCGCCGAGAGGGCCTCCCCGGTGAAATCGAGATAGCCGGGGGTATCCAGGAGGTTGATCTTGGTCTGCCCGTACTCGGCATACGCCGGCGTCAACTGGATCGACACGCCGTGCGACAGCTCCTCGGCGGCGTGCATGGTGAGGGAATGGCCTTCGTCCACGTTGCCCAGTCGCTTCGACGTGCCGGCCACGAAGCACATCGCGTCGACGAGGCTGGTCTTCCCCGATCCGCCATGACCCAGAATGGCGACGTTGCGAATGTGATCGGTGGTGTATTCCACGGCCATGCCGCGTCTCCTCCATTCGATGAATCGAGGCCCGCCGCAGCTGGCCGAACCGACTGCGGGGGGCCCCGCCTGGCACCCTCAGGGACACCGGATTGTAGGGGCGCTCGAAGGGGCGAGCAAGCCGGGAAAAGCCCTACAGCACGGGATGCCGGACCGGGGGTCGTCCGCGGCGTCTGCACCACGGCGGCGTCCCCACCGCCTCACGCACCTCCGCCCGCTTCACCGCCGCTTCGTCAACGGCTCTGCAACCTCCCGGTGGTCATCTCCACGGCCAGCCGATTCATGCCGTACACATGGGTCAGGGCAGCGAGGATCGCCCGTATGTCCACGGCCACCGCACGGTCCACCTTGGGCATGTAGATGTAGTCACCGGAAAGGCTCTCGATGTTTCCGTCGAAGATGAGCCCCACGATGTTGAGGCTCTTGTCCAGCACCGGTGAGCCCGAGTTGCCCCCGATGATGTCCGCCGTCGAGACGAAGTCGAGGGGCGTGGCGAGATCGAGCCCGGCCGGCGGCGTCTTCCAGTGGTCGGGGAGCGCCCAATCGGAGCGGCCGGTGAAGGAGAAGTGCCGGTTGTACAGCCCGTAGAAGGTGGTGTGCCACGGCGCTTCCGTCCCGTTGTAGTCGTAGCCCTTCACGACGCCGTCGGCGATGCGCAGCGAGAAGGTGGCATCCGGCGGCTGCGACGTTCCATAGAGGGCGAAGCGCGCCTTGCCCAGCTCGGTGGCGATCTCGCGCTCCTTGGGAAACACGTTGGAGACCATGCCCTGGAACTGGATGAACGTGGGCAGGTAGGCGCGTACGACCTGCAGTGCCGGGTCCGTCATCGCCACGGTCTTGGCCGCGATGGCGGCGACCGCTCCCGCCGAGTCGGCAAGGGCGCTGTGGTCGTGCACGGACGCTGCCACCTCCTCGGGCGTGCGGCCCCCGAGCACGGACTTCACCAGAGAGCTGTTCTTCCCGTAGAAGGTGGCGAAGTCCCGGAACCGCGCCACCATCAGGGAGTCGTCGAGCGCGGCGTCCTGCTGTGGAACCGAGTCGAGCGCTGCGATGAGGCCCTTGGCCTGGTCGTCCGACCCGGCTCCGGCCTGGACGTTGAGGATCTGGAAGGCGAGGAGGGCGCGGTGCAGCGTCGCCGAGGACATGCCGGGGTCGGTGAGAGCCAGAAAGGCCCCGAACCCGCCGGCCTGCTGCCGCTTCTCCGCCTGCAGGTGCGCCATGCGGTCGATGAGATCCCCGTACTTCCCCGCCAGCGCGGAGTCCGCCTCGATGGCGGCCTGGAACTTCCGTTCGCTGTCCTTCCGGCGCGCCAGGATCACGGGGTCGTAGAGGCCCTTCACCTGCCCGGTGTACGCCTTCTCCGAGTTGGACCATTCGAAGTACGTGTTTCGCAGGTGGCGGGCCGCGGCCTCCTTCGGGTGGATTCGGATGTACGTGTCGAGGACCTTCATGCGGGACCGGAGCAGCTCCATGATGTCGCGGTCGCCGACGTCCCGCCTGAACTCGAGCTCCGCCACGGTCTGCAGCCTGCTCGTGGAACCGGGGTTGCCCACCACGAAGATGGGCTCGCCCTCGTGGATGCCCTCCGTGGTCACGTGGAGATAGTCGGGCGTCTTCAGGGGCTTGCCGTCCTCCCCGTACAAGCGGAAGAACGAGAAGTCGAGGTTGTAGCGGGGATAGGTGAAGTTGTCGGGGTCCCCGCCGAAGTAGCCGATTTGCATCTCGGGGACCATCACCAGCCTGGCGTCCGTGTAGCGGTGGAAGATGTACGCCGAGGTGCGCGCGCCGTCGTACAGGGAGATCATCTGCACGAGGATGTGTGCCTGCTCGCCCCCGCGCTCCTTGGTGATGCGCTCCTTGATCTGGTTCAGGACCGTGTCGCGCTGGTCGGGACGCTGGGCCAGGGGCACGTTCGCCAGCCGCTGATTCACCTCGTTGGTGACGTCCTCGATGTCGATGAGCTGATCGGCGTGGAAGTCCTTGACCGGCCTCTCCTCGGCCAGGGTCTTGGCGAAGAAGCCGTTGTCCAGGAGGTCCTCGCCGGGCTTCTGCACCTGCGAGACGAACTCGCGGGCACAGTGGTGGTTGGTCATGATGAGGCCGTTGGGCGAAACGAACGACGCCGAGCAACCCGGAATCCGCAACGCCCCCAGCCTCGCCTTGGCGAACCAGGCCGAGTCCGGGCGGAAGCCGTAGGTCTGCGTGAAGTAGTTGATGGGCGGGTACTCGAACGTCCACATCCTGCCCTGGTCGAAACGACCGGCGTGCACCGTATCGAGGTCGACCCCGAACACCGTGCGCGGAATCAACTGTCCCTTCGCGGTGTCCGTTCGGACTATGGGAATGGGCCGCGTCGTGTCCGGCGTGACCGGGCGCGCGCGCGGTGCGGGGGCCGGCGGCGCCGCCGGAGCCGCCGAAGTGCCACCGCCGCATGCGCTCACGATGAGCACGACACCCAGGGCCGTGCCTGCGCGTATCGTCGTCCTGGTTCGTCTGCCCGGGGACTGGACCATCGTCTTTCTCCGCTGTTCCGGTTCTCCGCTCCCTCTCACGCAGGTCCAAAGCTCGCCGGGGGCGCGTGCGGCCACAAGGCAACGGCGAGGGCCCGCTGCCGGCTCTTCTCCACCCGACCGGCGGCGGGCCCCTCCACGCAGATAGGACGCCTCCTGGGGCTGGTGCTCCGGGTCAGAAGTTCGGCGAGCCCCCCGGAGGCAGGACGTGGCAGTCCACACAGTTGCGCCCGGGCATGTGCTCCATCCGGTCGCGGTGGCATACCAGGCAGAGATGGCGCGTCCGGGGGGCGTCTCGAATCTCCGGCGGGGCGCTCACGTGGCACCCCGTCCCACCGCACCCGAGGTGCGCGGCCCGGGTGTGCGCACCGGCCGCCGGCGGTGCGTGGCACCGTGTGCACTCCCTCTGTGGATCGTGGTGCTCCGCGTGACACCGTGAGCAGTCGACCTCCCTCGCGCTGCCCAGCGCGTCCTCGCTCGTGTGGCACGCCGAGCACTGCATGTTCCAGTGGAACCGATGCTCGAAGGGCAGCTGGCGTGTCGGCCCGTCCAGGGAGCCCAGGTGGATGTCCAGGATCCGTGTCACCATGAGCGCGGTGGTCCGCACGTCATCCAGGTCGTGGCAGCGCGTGCAGTCCTGCGCCAGGGGCGGTCGGTGATGGCACGCGCGGCAATCCGCCACCGACATCACCTCGAGAGTGCCGTGATTCGCCTGCGCCCCGTGGCACGCCGTGCAGGGCACCGAGGTGTGCGTCTCGTGATGGAACGCCAGGCTCCCGGGCGGGCCCTGGACGGAGACGTCTCCGGCCCAGGCCACCCCCCGCCCGCCTGCCGGGTGACAGGCGGCGCACTGCGCCCCGTTGCCGGGAACGCGGAACGAATGGGGCACGTGACAGTGGGTGCATTCGCTCAGGAGGGCTGGCGTCAGCGTTCCGTGGAAGGGCGTGATGCTCTCGGGGTCGGTATGGCAGCCACCGCCGGAGCACGCCCGCACGGTCTGGGCCAGGCCCTGATCCTGCCAGAGGTCGTGGCACACCGCGCACACGCCTCCGTGGGGCTCGTCCGCCGGCACGGGCCGATCGAGGCAGTCCTGCGGCCGCCTCGTCAGGCAACGGCGATCCCCGGCTCGCGGTGTGTCCACCACCTGCGCATCCACCGATCCCGCGCCGATCCCGACAGGGATCCCGGGGCCGGCTGCCGGGGAGGAGAGGGAGACCAGGACCAACCCCAACGTTGCCGCCACGGCGGCGATGGGCCTCGTAGCGTATCCCCTCTGCGACCCCCCGCCTTCGTAGCTCATCGCCAGCGACGGTGACGGAGCTCCTCCGACGGTGACGCGCGCGGGCACGGGCTCCGGTGCCTGGGCACGAGCCGGCGCAGGCGACGTGCCCCGCAGGATGGGGAACCTCTTGACCAGGATCATATATCCGAGGAGCTCGGCCGCCACGATGCCGAAGCTCACCGCGAACTCGGGAATGGCCGGGAAATACGACCACTGCGGCCCCGGGTCGAACGCGAAGAGGTACGTGGAGAAGCGGTACAGCGCACCGGCCAGCACCACCAGGAGCGCCATGGCGATCAGATAGCGCGGCCGGGCGGCCCGGCGGCGCAGAAGGAGGCCGCCGGCGGGCAGCAGGAAGAGCGCCATCTCCCCCAGGAAGAGGAGGCTGTGACCGTCCATCTGCCCGACGAGACCCAGCCTTCCGCGGTACGCCAGATCCGCCAGGCGGAGGGCCACATAGCCGAAGATCACCACCGCGACGGGCACCGCCAGGCCGCGCAGCATCGGCGTCTCCAGGGGCCTCTTGAACACGCGCGCCGAGACGATGGACTCCAGCGTCACCACGCCGTATCCCATGGAGATGCACGACAACAGGAACAGCAGCGGCAGGATCGGCGTGTGCCACAATGGGTTCAGCTTGTGGCCCGCCATGAGCATCAGGCTGCCCAGCGAGGACTGGTGCATGGTGGGGAGAAGCAGGCCCACGGCGATGAAGATCGGCATGGCCCGCTCCACCCTGGGCGACAGGGTCACCGCCAGCCTTCTCAGACCCGAGACCTCGCTCTCACGCCAGCCCTTGAGGATCACCGGCGATACCTCGATCCACAGGACCATCGTGTAGAGCATGATGCAGAGCGCGACCTCCAGGAGGATGGAGTTGAAGTTCCAGGTCCAGAAGAAGAGCGGGATCTTGTAGAAGTTCCACGCCCTGCCGATGTCGATGAGGACGCTCAGACCACCCAGAGTGTACCCGAAGGCGGAAGTGACCAGAGCGGCGCGTACCAGCGGGTGGTACTTGCCCCGGTTCGCCACGTACACCAGAAGGGCCATGGCATAACCGCCACAGGCGAGCGCCGTCCCCGTGACCACGTCGAAGGCGATCCAGAGTCCCATGGGATAGCCGTCGTTGAGGTTCGTCGTCGCACCGAGCCCGGCTGTGAAGCGCCACAGCACCGCGATCACGCCGACGACAATGAGGGAGGCGAGGAGCAGGACCGGCGAAGTGACGAGCGGGCCGCCGACGGGAGCGGACTCCTCGGTCTGGTGCGTCGCCTTCTCCTCCGCACGCAGCTTCCGGGTGTTGCGCCGCACCACCGCTCCGAGGATCGCCAGCAGAGCCAGGGGCGCCGCGAAGCCACGGTACAGCGTGTGCTGGATGGTCTCCGGCAACGTGGCGACCGACTCCTCCCCCAGGTCGGGCAGGCCCAGCTCCGCGAACGAAACGCCGGCGGCAGCCAGGTACAGGACGGAGGTCCCGCCTCCGTCGCGCTCACCGTAGATCTTGGGGTTGTAAAGGTCGGGCTCCGTGGCCATCCGCCGCCGGGCCTCGGCGAGCATCTCGCTCCGTGTACCATACGTGAGGGCGCCACGGCGGCACGCGTCGACGCATGCGGGCTGGAGACCCTGGGCGCGCCGTTCGGGGCACATCTGACACTTGGTGAGCCGGGGACGGGCGGTGTCCCACTCGAAGCGAGGCGTGTTGAACGGGCACGAGATCTCGCAGTACCGGCACCCGACGCACAGGTCGCCGTTCCAGGTCACCGCCCCGTCGGCATCCCTCTGCATGGCCCCGAGCATGCACGCGCTGACGCACGCCGGGTCGACGCAATGCATGCACTGCACCTTGCGGAAGCGCTCCTTGCCCGCCACCCAAAACCGACGTACCACCGTGAGGGCGGAGTAGGTGAGGTCGGGATCGTCGGACAGCGCCAGCGCCGGATCCATCCCGTTCGCCTCGGCACATGCCACGGCGCACTGTCGACAGCCTATGCAGCGGGTGGCGTCGTAGAGGATGGATTTGGAGTCCCGTGGCGGGGTCGCCGCCCTCTTCCCTGCTCGGAGACGACGGGGGATCAGCGACACCGCTGCCGTCGCCGCCAGGGTCTTCAGAGCCGTTCGCCTGGTGATGCTCATGGTCGGTACCCGAAGTCGCGTCGTGGGAGACTCGTGCGACCCGGGCACCGCAGCCGCGGGTCGCCGCCTCTTGCGCCCACCGGCCTGCATCGAGGGCCGGCGGGGATTCCGGACTCAGCGGTTCGGGGTCCCGGTGTCGCGTGGGAAGAAGACGAGCCGGACCAGGCCGATCACCACGAGGAGCGCCACCGCGATAGGGATGGTGGCCATGGTAACCTCCGATGGCGGCGCCTCTCCGGGCCGTGTTCCGGTCCGGCAGTCCGTCCCGCGCCACCCGGAGGCGGGCGGGTCGGCCCGGAGAGGGTTCCACCGATGAGCTTGGGAGACTCGGCTGCCGGACCGGCCACCCTCATTGTTGAGGGTACATGATATTTAACTACCCACAATAGTTAATGCAAGGTGACAATCATCCGGCGAGCCGACACGGGGGCCTGTCCAGAAGGATACCTCCCCGTCATTATATACCGGGGTTGAACGATGCGGACCCGTACGGTGCGCAGCCCTTCCTCTTGGCATCCCCCGGACGGACTGCCGATGTGAACGACGAAACGCTGGCCTTGTTGCAGCGCCTCATGGGCGCGTCCCAGATCTACTGCTCCACCATGACGACGGTTCTGGAGCGTCTCCTGGAGGAAGCCAGCGGCACGCAGCTCGCCCTCTCGCAGCTGAAGCTGCTGCTGCTCATCTCGCGCGCGCAGTACCGGCTCAAGGTCACGGACGTGGCCGATTTCCTGGATGTGTCCAACGCGGCCGCCAGCCGTGCCATCGACCGTCTCGTCCAACGCGGCCTGGTGCACAGGGCCATCGCACCCGACAATCGGCGTGCGGTGGACCTGACCCTCACCGACGAGGGCAAGGCGCTTCTCGGCCAGTTCCAGGACCTGAGGGACCAGGAGATGAAGCGCCTCCTGGGAAGCTATCCGGCGGAGAAGCTACGCGAGGTGACGCAGGCTCTGGACGAGCTGTCGGTCCTGATGCTGGATCTGGACGACGCGGCGGAGCGACAGTGCCTGCGTTGCGACGTGCACTTCCGCCGCGGATGCGTCCTGCGCGAGGTCATGGGCGTCGACTGCGAGTCGCGGACGGCCCTCTTCGAGACGGCGCGGCACGCGGCCGAATAGCGCCCCGACAGGCCTCAGCAGTTGGCCTGCCGCACGCAAGCGAGCACCTTGAGGGCGCGCTCGTCCGCGATCCCGTAGAATACGTGCACCCCGTCCTTGCGGCGTCGGAGGATCCCCTTGTCCCACATGGTGGTGAGGTGCTGAGAGGCCACGGCCTGCTCCACGCCGAGGGCCTCGTAGATCCGGGTGACGGTGCACTCCCCGTCCTTCTCGAGCACGTCGAGGATGCGCAGTCGGAGGGGGTGGCCCAGGCAGCGGAGAACGAGGGCGGTATCCTCCACCGCCGCCTCCGTCAGGATCTCCTCCATGTGCCCCCCCTGGTACGCTCGTATTCGGGAATCAACGAGATATAGATATTACTATATTAGCGCGCTGTCAACGTCTCTCGTAGAGCGACCGCCCGGGTGTTCCGTGGCTCAGTTGGAACGGTGTCGCTTGGAGACCTCGTCCAGCAGCTTCAGCTCGTCGGGGGTGAGGGAGGCCATCCCCTCGGCGGAGATCTTGTCCAGGACGGCGTCCACGGCGTCGTAGAGAGACTTGTCCTCGCGGCGTGCACCGGTGCGCGCCGGACGGCGGGGGGCTTCCTCGTGCTCCTCCCGGGGCACGATGGCCATGCGGCGCGCGCGCGCGGCCTGACGCAGGCGCTGCACCGGCCGGCCCAGGCGCCAGTCGCTCTTCAGGTAGATGAACCCGGTGGCGAGCCCGCCCAGGTGCGCCATGTAGGCGATGCCGCCGCCCGAGGGGGTGACCATGTAGAGGACGTTGATCAGGACAAGGGCCGCCACGAGCCACTTGGCCTTCACCGGGAAGATGCCGAAGAGATAGATGGGGGCGTCCGGCCAGATCATCGCGAAGGCCAGCATCACGCCGAGGATGGCAGCGGACGCACCCACGATGGCGTTCGGCATGAACAGGTAGCTGAGGCCGACGCCGCCGAGCCCGCAGATGACGTAGTACTTGAAGAACTCCCGGGACCCCCACCGCTCCTCCACCGGAGGCCCGAAGAAGAAGAGGAACAACATGTTCCAGGCCAGGTGCCAGAACCCGGCGTGGACGAACATGTAGGTGAAGACGCCCCAGGGTCGGATGAAGATCGCCCGGGGTTGGAAGGCGAACCAGTCGTACACGAACGGCTTGCCCACCAGCAGCGTCAGGCCGAAGACGGCGACGTTGGCGATGAGCAACCGCTTGACCACAGGGGTGAGCCTGTAGCCGAAGCCGAACGTGCGGTACGTGTACGACATCCACGCCCTGCGTGCTGTAGACGTAGTGGGGGATCGGATCAAACCCCCACGTCCGGGGGCAGGTTCCGATGGACGGGGACTCGTCCCCCTCGATTACTTCTTACGCCCGTGTGCCCCCGATCCTTGCGGCCGCCAGGGTAACGATCCTGTGGCAGAGGTCGGGGAATGGGATCCCCATCGCCTTCGCCGCCTTGGGAAGAAGGCTGTTCGCGGTCATCCCCGGCACCGCGTTCGCCTCCAGACACCAGAGCCCGCGCCCCTCGTCCATCATGAAGTCGACGCGGCTGAAATCCCTCATGCGCAGGGCGCGATGGGCCCGGAGCGCCAGCCCCTGCACGCGCCGAGCGACGTCGTCCGGCACGTCGGCCGGGAAGACCTCCCGTGCCAGTCCCGGCTGGTACTTGCACGCATAGTCGAAGAGCTCGTGGGCGGGGATGATCTCCCCCACGGGCAGAGCCTCGTCCCCCACCACACCCACAGTGAGCTCGCGTCCCCTCACGTACCGCTCGAAGAGGACCAGGTCACACCACTCCCGGCTCTCGGCAATCGCGCTCTCGAGCTCCCGCCGGTCGTGGGCCAGGATCAGCCGCAGCGACGAGCCCCCGCTCGACGCCTTCACGACCACCGGCAATCCCAGCGCGGCCTCGATCTCGTCGGGGGTAGCGTCCCCCGCGAGCCAGTCCGGCGTGGGAATGCCCGCGGCGCGCAACAGGCGCTTGCCGACCTCCTTGTCCATGGCCAGGGAGCACCCCAATCGGTCGCTCCCCGTGTAGGCCACCCCCGCCACGTCGAGGAGCCCCTGGATGGTCCCGTCCTCACCCGATCCCCCGTGAAGCGCGAGGAAGAAGACGTCCACCGGGCCCAGGGACGGGTCGCGCGTCAGGGCTACCGTGTGGCCTTCGTCCAGGCGCACCAGATCCGCGTGGGTCGGCGGATCGACCCGGACCCCCTCGGAGAGGAGGCGTGTCTCCTGCTCACGCGAGAGGACGCCGCGGACCGTGTCCACGGCCACCACCTCGTGGCCCGCTTCCCGAAGCGCCCTGGCCACCTCGGCCCCGGACGAGAGCGACACCTCCCGCTCGTCGGACGTCCCCCCCATGAGCACGGCGATCCTCACGGCATCCGCCCCCGCGCCCCTGTGCTCCCGCGGGAGACCACCGTCTCGCCCCCTCCGCCCCGGGGTCTCAGACCGCGGCTCCGGTGAGCGCGCGCACCAGGTCGTACCGCGTGACGATGCCTACGAGCGAGGTGCCGTCCCGCACCACGCAGGCCGCGTTGCCGCGCTGGAGGAGGCGCCTCACTTCGTCCGCCTCCATGTGCGCGTCGAGGGTAGGGTAGGGTGCGTCCATGACGGCGCTCACGGGGCCTTCCAGGATCCCCGGTTCATCGATGACGCGGGCCATGAGATCGCTCTCCGCCAGGGATCCCACGCACTCCCCATCCCTCACCACCGGCAGCTGCCCGATGTCGTAGGCGGTGATGGTGGAGAGCGCCATGCGCACCGTCGTGTCGGGCGGCACCGTGATGAGGCCGGAGCCCCCATCCTTCCGGCGCAGCAGCTCGCTCACGGACTGCCTGTGCGGCCTCGGGAGGAACCCGTTCTCGCGCATCCAGTCGTCGTCGAACGCCTTGCTCAGGTAGTGCTCTCCCCAGTCGCACAGCACGGCGACCACGAAGGCGTCCGGGTCGTCCAGCTCCCTGGCCAGGGCCACCGCCGCGTGCACGATGAGCCCCGAGGAGCCCCCCACGAACAGCCCCTCTTCCCGCGTCAGTCGCCGGGCCATGAGAAAGGCGTCGCGGTCGCTGACGGTCACGTAGTCGTCCACGACGTCCAGATCCAGGGTCCCCGGGATCTTGTCGTTCCCCAGGCCCTCCACCTTGTAGGGATGTCCCTCGACCTTCTCGCCGGTCTGGAAGTACGGACCGATCAACGATCCTTCGGGGTCCACGCCGATGACGCGAACTCCCGGGCTCTTCTCCTTCAGGAAGCGCCCTGTGCCGGTGATGGTGCCACCCGTGCCGGCGCCCGCGAAGAAGTGGCTGATCCTGCCGTCGCTCTGCTCCCACAGCTCCGGTCCCGTGGTACGATAGTGCGCCTCCGGATTGGCCGGGTTGTAGAACTGGTTCGCAAGTACCGCGCCGGGCGTCTCGGCCGCGATAGCCTTGGCCTTCATCACGTAGTTCTCCGGGTGGTCCGGCGGCACCGCCGTGGGCGTGATGACGACCTCGGCTCCGAAGGCCCGCAGGAGCTTCACCTTCTCGTGGCTCATCTTGTCGGGCATGGTGAAGATGCAGCGGTACCCCTTGATGGCCGCCGCCAGGGCCAGGGCCAGGCCCGTGTTCCCGCTGGTGCCCTCCACCACCACGCCTCCGGGATGGAGGCGGCCCTCCGCCTCCGCCGCCTCGATCATCGCCAGGCCGATGCGGTCCTTCACCGAGCCCCCCGGGTTCATGAACTCGGCTTTCCCGTATACCGGCGTGCGGCAGCCGTCGGTGACGCGGTTGAGACGGACCAGCGGGGTCCACCCGACCATCTGCAGAACGTCGTCGTAGGGACGGCGGTGGCGCTCGGACATGCCGGGGCTCCGTGGGCGACGAGGGACGTTCGACGGTGACGGTGGGAGCCTAGCCACACGCCCGGCCGGAAGCCAGGGGAGCGGCGGCGGCGAGCCTCACTCGCTGGAGGACAGGCCCCCCAGGGTGTCGGGGCGTGGGCGCTTCGAGAAGTGCACGGGCACCTTCGCCCAGACTTCGATGCGCTTGCCGTTCCTGCGCGCCGGGTTGAAGCGCATCTTCCTCGCCCCTGCGACCGCGGCGGAGTCGAAGGCCGGGTACCCCGACGACTTGAGGACCTCGATGCTGTCAACCGTGCCGGTGTCCGTGACCCGCACTCTCAGGAGCGTCTCCCCTTCACGGTCCTGGTCCCAGAGCTGAAGGGGGTACTCGATGGGTACCTCGCCGTAGAGCGGCGCGGGCTGCTGGATCTGACCCTCGCCCCCGCATCCCGGGAGAAGGAGCATGGCCGCCATGGCCCCCGTCCACACGAGCAGGGGAACGCCCGCGATGTCGTCGCGCCACTTCACTCGCTTCCGCCCTTCGCCGACCGCCTGAGCTCGTACAGGAGATCGAGAGCCTCCCTGGGAGTCAGACCGTCCGGCTCGAGGGCGCGCAGGCGGTCCACCACGGGATGCTCCACCGGGAACATGGAGAGCTGGTCCGGGGGCGGCTCCGAGCGAGGCCGGTGCGCGCCGCGCCGGCCGAGACCCTCACCCCCGTGGGTATGTGTTCCCTCCAGCTCGGCGAGAAGTTCCCGGGCCCTGTCGATGACGTCCTCCGGGAGGCCCGCCAGCCGTGCGACCTGGATGCCGTAGCTGCGGTCGGCGCCTCCGTCCACCAGGCGGCGCAGGAACACGACCTCGTCCCCGACCTCGCGCACCGAGACGTTCATGTTCTTCACCCCCGGGAGGAGGTCCCCGAGCTGGGTTAGCTCGTGGTAGTGGGTGGCGAAGATGGTCCTGCACCCCAGCCGCTCGTGGATATGCTCCGTGACCGCCCACGCGATGGAGACGCCGTCGTAGGTGGATGTCCCGCGGCCGATCTCGTCCAGCAGCACCAGCGAGCGGTCGGTGGCGCCATGGACGATGGCCGCGGTCTCGCTCATCTCCACCATGAAGGTGGACTGGCCCCGCGCGAGGTTGTCCGAGGCCCCGACGCGCGTGAAGATGCGGTCCGTCACGGGCAGGCGCGCCGCGTCCGCGGGCACGAACGACCCGATCTGGGCCAGGAGCTGGATGAGGCCGACCTGCCTCAGCACGGTGCTCTTCCCCGCCATGTTGGGTCCCGTGAGGATCACCATCCAGCCGTCCTCGTCCAGCACGAGATCGTTGGGGATGAACTCCTCCTTCGGCATCATGGTCTCCACCACGGGATGGCGCCCCGCGCCGATGCGCAGGTCGAAGCCCGTGTGCACCTCCGGGCGCGTGTACGCCCGGCTCACCGCCACCCGGGCCAGCGTGCCCAGGACGTCGAGGGTGGCCACCCGGGCGCCCGTCGCCTGGAGACGGGCCACCTCGGCCCCCACCCGGGCGCGCACCTCCGTGAAGAGATCCGCCTCGAGCTGGGCGATGCGATCCTCCGCCCCGAAGACCTTCTCCTCCCACTCCTTCAGCTCTGGGGTGAAGTAGCGCTCGCCGTTCGCCAGCGTCTGCTTGCGCACGTAGTCGCCGGGCACCCGATCGAGGTTGGCCTTCGTCACCTCCAGGTAATAGCCGAACACCTTGTTGAAGCCGACCTTGAGCGAGCCGATGCCCGTTCGCTCCCGCTCGCGGGTCTGCAGGCGGGCGATGAAGTCCCTCGCGCCGTCCCGCACCGTCCTCAGGTCGTCCAGCTCCGCCGACCAGCCCGGTCGCACGACACCTCCCTCCTGGAGGGTCGCCGGCGGCTCGTCCGCCAGGGCGCGGTCCAGCAGGTCGCGAACGTCCTCCAGACAGTCCAGCTCGGCGGTCACGTCACGAAGGAGCTCCGAGGCGGCGTCGGCACCCGTCGCACCCACGGCGGGGAGCCGCTCCAGCGACCTGCGCAGCCCCAGCAGATCCCGGGGCGTGACCCGCCCCGTGCCCACCTTCCCGGCCAGACGCTCGAGGTCGCTCATCCCCTTGAGGGCATCGTGGAGGGCCGAAGCCGTCTGCGGCCGCTCCACGAGCTCCGCCACCGCGTCCTGGCGGCGCCAGATTTCTTCCGGCACCACGAGGGGCTCCAGGATCCACCTGCGTAGCATGCGCGCACCCATGGCCGTGACGGTCTCGTCCAGGACCGCGAGAAGCGTGCCCCGTTCCTCGCCCGGGCGCAGCGCCTCGACGATCTCCAGGTTCCGGCGGGTCATCTCGTCCAGCAGCATGACGTGGCCGGGCCGGCGGATGCGCACGGGCTGGAGGTGTGTGACCCCGCCGGGGCGGATCTCCTGCAGGTACTCCACCAGTGCGCCCGCGGCACGGATCAGCACCTCGTCGCCGGGTTGGAACCCGAAGCCGTCCAGCGACTGCAGTCGGTACAGGGAGAGGAGCGCCCGGGAGCACACGTCCTCCTCGAACATCCAGTCGTCACGGAACGTGAGGGCGGGGACGTCCACCTCCTCCAGAGCCGCGCACGACTCTTCGAGGCTCCGGGGAAGCAGAAGCTCCGACGGCTCCAGGCCGCCCAGATCCGCCGCGATCTCGGCAGCCCCGACCCTGCGGGCCTCGATCTCCCCGGTGGACACGTCGAGAGCAGCCATCCCGAACGCGGCGGCGCCGTCGGGAGCCAGGGCCACCAGGAAGTTGTTGCGCTTCTCGGCGAGGAGGCCGTCCGCGAGGACGGTTCCCGGCGTGATGGTCTCGGTCACCTCGCGTTTGACGATGCCTTTGGCGAGGGCCGGGTCCTCCACCTGGTCGCACACCGCCACCCGACGTCCCAGGCGCACCAGACGCGCGAGGTACTCGTCGATGGCCTTGGCGGGCACGCCCGCAAGCGGCACCCCGGCCGCGGCGCCGTTGTTGCGCGAGGTGAGGGTCAGGCCGAGCAGGCGCGCCCCCTCCTCGGCATCCGAATGGAAGAGCTCGTAGAAGTCCCCCACCCGGAAGAAGAGCAGCGCGTCGCGGTGCCGGGACTTGGCGTCCCGCCACTGCTGCATGAGAGGGGTGTCGTCGGAGGCGGCCATGACCCAGGTAGGATACCCCTGGGACGGAGGGAGGATCAACAGACAGGGGGGGCGGCGCCGGCCCCGCCGGCGCCGCTCCCCGTCGGAGCGTCCGCGAACCGCGAATCGCTAGAAGGTGAACTGCGTATGGAAGTACAGCGTCGAGCTCCTCGACTTCGTCTGGACCGAGGGCGTGCCCTGGAAGCTCACGTTGTCGAGATCCGCCAGCAGGAGCACGTTGGGGCTGAGCTTGTAGGAGAGGCCGCCGATGAAGCGGGTGGTGGCGTCGTTGGCCACGCCGGTGTTGGGATCCACGTTGTCGACGCGCGCGATGATGCCGATCTTCGAGTCCTTCGGGGTCAGCGTCCCATACACCGCGAACAAGTTGCCCTTGACGTCGGCGCTCACGCTGTCGGCGCTGTTCGTCGCACGCGCGACCTCGCCGGCCAGCAGGAGGACCTTGGACTTGTAGGACAACATCCCCAGGATGCGGTTGCGGGCGCCCCCGGCGTTGTTCTTCCCCGCCTCGCCGAGGACCGTGACACGCAGGCCGCCGCGGCTGCCGCCTTCGTCGGAGGGGACGAGTCTGAGCGAGGCGCGCAGCCCCACGTCCTTGTACTTCCCTCCCTCGGGGGCGTGGTAGCCCTCTCCGTTCATCAGGGACGCCTGCATGTTGAACTTCTGCTCGGCCCACGCGCCGTCGATGCCCAGCCCGATGTCCGACGACGTCTGATAGCCGGCGCGCTCCATGGGCATCGTCCCCTGCATTCGATAGCCCCAGAGCCCCTCTTCCCAGTCGAGCCATGGCGTCTGGGTCTCGCCGAACCGGAAGTCGATGTGGCTGTCCTTCGGCGTCCACGTGAAATATGCGTACTTGAGCCGGTCGTTGATGGAGCCGTTGGAGTCCCGGTACACGTCTCCCGTGATCCGAGTGGCGATGCCGCCCTCGAACTTCCGCGTGAAGTTGAAATATGCCCGCTCCACGTTGAATGCGTTCTGGTGAACGCCGGCGGAGTCCGCGTGGACTTGATACGAGTAGTTCGAGTAGACCACCCCGCCCACCTGAGTCTGGGCGGCCGCGGGGCGGACTGACAACGCCGCCAGGAATAGAGCGGCGAGGGGCAGGTGCAGCCGTCGAGGGATCGTGTTCAAGGGTTGCCTCCGTGAAGTGGCTGTGGGGCCTCGGCCTCAGTCTCTCGCAGGCGCGTAACGGGCCACGGGGCCCCACTGTAACGTGTGGGTAAATCCGCACCGGTCGGGCGGGCCGCGGCGATGCGACCCGCGGGCTTACCAGCGGCTCACATCTTCCCCGGATACTCGACCTTCTGGAGCTGCTTCATCTCCAGGGCCACCATGTTCGGCGGCAGCGGCGCGTAATCCAGGGACTCGACCATCTTCTCGCCGTCCTTCAGCGCCCAGGTGATGAACCTGGTGAGCTCCTTGGCCTTGGCTCCGTCGGGCATGGTCTTGTAGACGAGGAGCCACGTGAACGACGAGATCGGGTAGGCGTCGGCGCCCGGCGCGTTGACGATGGCGATACGGAAGTCGGTGGTGGCGGGCAGGCTCTGCGCCACGCCGGCGGCGGCGGCGGTCGCGCCTTCCAGGGAGGGCTTCACGTAGTTGCCCGCCCGGTTCTTCAGCTGCCCCACGGGCAGGTGATTCTGCTTGGCGTAGGCCAGCTCCACGTAGCCGATGGCGCCGGGGGTCTGCTTCACGATGCCCGCGACGCCCTCGTTCCCCTTGCCACCGAGTCCCACCGGCCACTGCACGTCCTTACCGTTCCCGGGTCCGTTCTTCCAGGACCGGCTGACCCGGGAGAGGTAGTCCGTGAAGATGAAGGTCGTGCCGCTGCCGTCGGAGCGGTGCGCCACGAGGATGTCGGTGGACGGGAGCTTGACGCCGGCGTTGATCCCGGCGATCCGGGGATCGTTCCACTTGGTGATCTTGCCCAGGAAGATGTCCGCGAGCACGTCGGGAGTGAAACGCAGCGACGCGTCCGTGCCGGGCAGATTGTAGGTGACCGCCACGGCGCCGATGACGGTGGGGAAGTGGAGCACGCCTTCCGGCACCTTCGACATCTCCTCGTCGCTCATGGGCGCGTCGGATGCGCCGAAGTCCACGGTATGCTCCGTGAGCTGGCGTATGCCACCGCCGGAGCCGATGGCCTGGTAGTTGATCTGGACGCCCGTCTGCGCGGCATACCGATTGAACCACTGCTTGTAGATGGGTGCGGGAAACGTGGCGCCCGCGCCGGTGAGCCGCACATCGGCACCCGCCGACAGAGACTCGACGGTCCCCCGCCCCGCCGGGGCCTTCGCGGGCGATGGGGCAGGGCGGCTCACCGGACCAACAAGTAACAACGCGGCCGACAGGGCCAGAATCGAGCGGGTCATGTGCCTCTCCTCGAATGGGTACGGACTCCCCTTCAGCGTCCACAACTGTAGAACTCGGGCGTAACCGGTACGTCGTGGTCGTGTCACGAATCGTGGACGAGGGGGCACTGCCGTCGTCGATCCCGCGGGTGCAGGGACCTGGAACCCAACCCCCCTGCCGTGGCTTCGTGAGGTAAGAACACGACATGCAGAGGAGCAGAGGACACGACACATGAGCAGCGAGCTGACCTACGGATTCCGCAAGACCCTGCGGGCCACGGTGGACGAGGCGGACGCCCGGGTGCGCGAGGAGCTGAAGAAGGAGGGATTCGGGATCCTCACGGAGATCGACGTGAAGGCCACGTTGAAGCAGAAGCTCGACGTGGACTTCAAGCCCTACAAGATCCTGGGAGCGTGCAATCCTCCCATCGCCCATCGCGCCCTGGGCGAGGACATCGACATCGGCCTGCTGCTGCCTTGCAACGTGGTGGTCTACGCGGGCGAGGAGGAGGGCACGGCGGTGGTCTCGGTCATCGACCCCGTGAAGCAGTTGGGCGTGGCCGGCCGGGAAGACATGCTGCCCCTGGCGCATGACGTGCAGGAGCGCCTGAAGCGAGTGGTGGACGAGCTGTAGCTCGCCTCATCCCCCGACCGATTCCTCCTGGTCCGCGTCCGTTACGACCGCTGCGGTGAATCCCCGGGTCTCGAGGCGCTTCGAGACCTCGGCCGCCGCCGCCGTGGTACCGAACCTCCCGACCCGGACGCGGAGCAGCCGACTCCCCGGGAGGCGGACCAGGCGCGCCTCGAAGCCTGCATCCCGTGCCTTGCGCTGCAGGTTGCGCGCCAGCGTCTCGCTGGAGAAGGCTCCCAGCTGCACGGCATACCGCCCCCCGGTGACCGCGGCCGCCGGGGGGGCGACCACCGAGTCCTTCTTCGCGACGGCCGGAGCGGGAGGTGGCGGGCCCGCGGCCGTCAGCCAGGCTTCGGCGTCGCCACCGACGCGGCTGCCGGGATAGTTCCTGGCCAGGCGGGCCACGTCGCGTGCGGCCTCGGCCGAATCCCCCGACTCCCACGCCGCCTGCGCCAGCCGGAAGAGAGCCTGAGCCGAGTAGGGGCCGCCGGGGTACTCCACCACGAGACGCTGGTAGTCCAGGGCGGCCTGCGACGGGTCGACGGTGAGGCGGGCTCGCAGCCAGAGGCCCCTTTGCACGTCCCGCCGCGACGCCCGGGGAAGGACGCGGGACCACCACCTCAAGAGCGTCGCGCGCGCGTCCTCCGTGCGCCCGGCCTGGACCAGATCATCCACCCGGTCCAGCGTCACGGTGTCCGATACCGTCGCCGCGCTCCGCTGGGCCCCGGCGGGGCCGGCCGCCACCGCCACGGCCAGGCCGGAGACGAGCAGAGCGACCCCCAGCCAGCGCCTCATGCGGCCGCCTTCCGGGCCGCCAGCTCCAGGAGCCATTCCTCCAGGAGATGGCTGTCCGAGAGCGAGCTGGCCTTGAGCAGGCGGTCCACCCGCAGCAGTCCCTCCAGAGCGTCGTCGATTTCGCGAGGACGCCACTTTCGAGCTTGTGACACCAGGCGCCGGGCGAGCCACCGTTGGTGGGGAGGCAGCACCGCCTCCAGAGCGCCGGCCCCCTCCACCGACGCCACGCCCAGGCGGAGAAAGTGCGTCGTCAGCCCGATGACCAACCCCACACCGCGCTCCCCCTGCCCCAGAAGCGTCCCCAGCCCGTCCAGCGCCGAGGCGAAACGTCCTTCACCGACCAGATCGAACCAGCGCCAGCGGTCCTGCGACGGGAGCACCGTACCGGCGGCCTCCACGTCGGCGAGCGTGATCCTGCCGCGGTCGCCGGCGAACTCGGCGAGCTTGGACAGCTCCATCGCGAGAATCCCGGTGTTGGCGCCCACAGCCGTACCGAGCGCCTGTGCGGCTTCCACTTCCAGCTCCAGCCCATGGATGTCCCGGGCCCTCTCCATGAGCCATCCGGGGACGTCGGCATCCCCCATCTGCTGTACCCCCACCGCGAGGGCCCTCTTGGCCAGCTCCCCGTAGAACTTCGCCCGCGACCCCTGGGGAACGGTGCACGACAGGACGAGGGCCAGGCCCGTGGGCGGAGACGTCGCCGCCTGGATGAGGACGTCGCGGGCCCGCGGGCTGGAAGCGAGGGCCTCCACCTCGCGCACCACCACGACCCTCCACTCCGCCATCATGGGTGGGGTCGCCAGGATCGAGGCGAGGGTCTCGATGTCGACCTCGGACCCGCGCAGGCGGTCCAGGTTGAAGTCTCGGGTGCCGGGGTCGAGATGGGCGTCCACCACCGCCCGGAGGATCTCCTCCTTCCGGAACTCGTCGTCCCCGTGCAGATAGAACACGCCGCCGCGTACGTCGGCCAGCGACGGCGGCTCCCTAGTGATCTTCTTCAACACCGGTCCGCTGAAGGGAAGATCTCTGGACTCTGGTGGACAGGATGGAGTACTGGAACAGCCTTCCGGGAGGGTCCTTCCAGAGGTCGACGGGCCGCACCAGGTGTGGCATCTCGCCCAGCCCGTACGACTCCTGGTCCACCCTGAAGGGGTACGCCAGCCTGGTCCGGTAGCGCAGCGATATCGGGGGCCGGGAAACCTCGATGACCGGAAGCTCGACCTCGGGAGCCGTGGGTCGGAGCGTAGGCACCCAGGCCACGGCCGCAAGCAAGAGAGCCATCCCCAGCACGGTCATGCCGGGGGCAGCGGAGCTCGCCGGCCCTCCCAGGACGGACTCGGCGTCGACGTGGTAGAGGCGATGCTGGAGGCGAGGCCCGAAGTCCTCGGGCACCTCCGGCAAGGGCAGCGTGCGCAGAAGCTCCACGCCACGCTCCACCACGTCTCTGTACCGCCGACACGAGGAGCACGCGGAAAGGTGCTTCTCCGCTTCACGGAGATCCTCCGGGGAAGCCCCTCCGTCGAGGTACTCGGAAAGGCGGGCCACGAACTCCGAGCAGGTCATCTGGGCGTTGCCTTCCGCCTCGCAGTGGACATGAGGGCACAGGGGCCACGATGGCCTCGACCAAGACGGTGATACTGCCCCCTGCCCGAACGGGTTCCACAGACACGACGGCCCCGCCGGGTAACCCCGACGGGGCCTCACATCCCCGCCCCACCCCTCACGTCTCGTCGTATCGGCGGATCACCGCGACCGCTGGCCGAAGAGGTCAGTCGATCATGGGTGCCACGATGGTGGCAAAGTTGTTGCGAGCGCGGTTGAGCCTGCTCTTCACCGTCCCCAGGTTGCACCCCGTGATGTCCGCGATCTCCTCGTAGGTCTTCCCCTCGAGCTCCCGCAGCACGAACACGATGCGGTGGTGCTCCGGCAGCAGCTTCACGGCCTCCTCCACCTTCGTGCGCAGATGCCGCTTCCTGAACAGGTCGTCGGGCTTGTACTGCGTGTCTTCCCACTCGAGCGGCCTGTGATCCGCGTCCCAGTTCTTCTTGATGGTCTGGAAGAGGACCAGCGGATTGCGGGACCGGTTCCGCAGCTCGTTCTTCGCCAGGTTGCTGGCGATGGTGTAGATCCACGTGGAGAACTTCTTGGTCTGGTCGAACCGCTTCAGGTGGCGGTAGACCCGCACGAAGGTCTCCTGAACGAGATCCTGCGCCCGCTCCCGATCGCCGATGGTGCGGTACACGAAGTTGAGGAGCCGCTGATCGTATCGCGACACGATCTCGCCGAAGGCTCGCGGGTCACCCTCGAGCGACGCCTGCACAACCTCACTGTCCGTCAGGTCGGCGAGCCGCTGACGGTGCTCCCGGGCCTCGCTCGCGGGGCGAGGTGCCCTTCCCTTTCTCACGTTCGCTCTGGCCACGGAGTTACCTCCTCTTCGTCGCGAGGCCCGCCACCCGTTCGGACGGATCCTCGCCCTCGTCCCCATCCATGCACGGGGCGTGCCACCCGGCAGAGCCCCGTCTCCCATTCATTCTTACGATCCATGTCCCATGCAGATGACGCCTACGCGTGGCGGAGTTGGACACAGTGCAATCGCCTGCACGCCTACGCGCCTTCTTGCGCGCCCGTCAGGAACGTCGCCGCGAAGAGGAGCGTCGCCACGCTCTTGGCGTCCACGATCTCACCCTGCCGAACCATCTCCAGCGCCTTCGACATGGGCATTCGGACCACCTCCATGAACTCGTCGTCGTCCAGGTTCCGCTCTCCCTCCGTCAACCCCGTGGCCACGAAGAGGTGGATCGCCTCGTCGGTGAACCCCGGCGTCGTATAGATCCGGGTCAGCTCCCGCAGCGTCCCGGCCCGCTGTCCCGTCTCCTCCTCCAGCTCGCGACCGGCGCACACGTCCCACGGTTCGTCGGGGCCCGTCGGGATCCCCGCCGGAACCTCCCATATGTATCCCCCGGCGGCGTATCGGTACTGGTGGATCAGGAGGATCTCCGGGTCCTTCTCGTCCAGGGATCCCACCACCGGCAACACCGCCGAAGCTCCGGGGTGACGGATCATCTCCAGCGTCCCCTCGGAGCCATCCGGAAAGCGCACCCTGTCCAGGCTCAGCCTGACGATGCGCCCCTCGTGCACGCTCCTCGTGCTCAGTCGACCCGGGGCGGGTCGTTCCGAGTCTCTCTCTTCCATGGTGAAATCCTCGAACGGCGTCGCCCCGATTCCGCCTCACACCGTATTGGATGCGGACAGGGGCACCGCCGGTTGCAGGAACGAATGTGGGTCTCGGCCGGAGGGCGCCCTTCAGGGCGCTTTCACGTCCACGGTGCCCAGGCCCAGAGCCTCGAGCCCCGGCGCCACTCCGTCGGCGTCCCCCACCACGACGATCTGTGCTTCCGCCGGGCGCAGGTGCCGCCGGGCCACCTCGTGGACGTCCTCCACCTCCACGGCCCGGATGCGGTCGCGATACCGGTCGTGGTAGTCGTCCTCGAGCCCGTAGATGATGAGCTCCACGACGCGGGCGGCCACCTGCCCTACCGTCTCCTGGCGGAGGGGGAAGGTGCCGGCGACGTAGTCTCTGGCCGCCTCCACCTCGCCTTGGCCGGGACCGCCGTCCACGAGGCCCTGGATCTCGGCCAGGATCTCGCGAACCGCTTGTGCGGTGACCTCGGTGCCCACGGCGGTACGCACGGAGAAGGCGCCCGGGCGGCTCCGCAGGGAAAAGCGTGAGCGCACACCGTAGGTGAATCCGTTGCGCTCGCGCAGGTTGAGGTTGAGTCGACTCGTGAAGGCGCCGCCGAGCAGGGTGTTGAGCACCGTGACGGCGAAGACGTCGGGATCCGAGCGTGCGATGCCGACATGCCCCACTCGAATCTCGGACTGGACCGCGCCCGGGCGGTCCACCACCTGCAGGGTCCGGGTGCGGGCCGCCGGCTCCACGTCGAAGATGTCGGCCGCCGGAGGAGCGCCTGCCCAGCCGCCGAAGAGGCTCGATGCCATGGCCTCGATCTCGTCCGCGTCCACGTCTCCCACCACCACCAGCCCTCCCCCTCCCGGGCGGTAGAAGGCGTCGGCGTACCCACTCAGGTGGCCCCTGCCCAGGGACTCCACCGACGCCACCGTGCCCCCCAGTGGGCGCGCGTACGGCACGCCCGGAGCGAAGTAGCGGCGAGCGGCCGCGTCGGAGGCCTGAGACGCCGGGTCCATGGCGCGCTGTCGGATCCCCGCCAGCGCGTGGTCACGGGCGCGGGCCACCTCCTCTTCGGGAAAGGCGGGCTCACGCACGGTCTCGACCAGGAGGGGAAGCGCCTCCTCCAGCCGCTCCGCCAGACACGACAGGGAGACGCTGGTGCCCTCCCAGCCGGTGGACACGCTCAGACGGGCGCCTACGCGCTCGAGAGCCTCGGACAGGTCGCTCCCCGATCTGCGTCGGGTACCGCCCTCCAGCGTGTCTCCAGCCAGGCAGGCCAGCCCCGCCCGGGTCTCCTCCAGAGTGGACTCGCCGGCGCGCAGGAAGAGGACCACGCTCACCACGGGCAGGCGGGACAGCCGGGCGACGCGTAGGTCCAGCCCGCCCGGGAGGTCGCGGCGCTCCACCGCCGGAAACGAGAAGTCCCGGAGCGCACCGGGCTCCGGTGGGTGCTGCCTGTCCAGGGGGCTCACGGCTCCTGCTCCGGTACGTAGGTGAGGATGGCGCGGTTGTCGGGGCCCAGCCGCCCGGCGGCGAAGCTCCGCACCTCATCGGGCGTCACCGCGCGGAGGCGGTCGATCTCCGTGTTCAGACGCCCCGGATCGTCGAAGTACAGCTCGAACATCGACATCAGGTCCGCCCGCTCACCCGCGTGCTCCAGGGAGCGGACCAGGTCGGTCTCGGTTACGGCGATGGCCCGCTCCACCTCTTCCGCGGCGGTGTCTCCCAGGGCTTCCAGCTCCCCCGTGAGGGCGACCTCCAGGTCTTCGGGCCTGGAGCCGGGATACCCGGTGATCCATGACAGCAGCATACCGGCACCGGTGAGCAGGGGAAACGCGAAGGTCACCACGTCCTTGGCGACTCGCTTCTCGCGGACCAGCCGGCGATAGAGGCGCGATGCGCGCCCGGTCCCCAGCACCGCCTGCGTCACCTCCGCGACGGCGAAATCGTCGGACGAATACGGGGGGATGCGCATCGCTACGATGACCCGCGGGAGCGGGACCTCCCCCACCACCTCGTCGCGTACGGTGTCCCCGATGACCGCGGAGAGCTCGGTCTCGCCGGGAAGGTCCGGAAGCGGTGCCCCCTGCGGGATCTCCCCGAAGTAGGCTTCCACCAGATCGATGGTGCGCTCGGGGTCGAAGTCCCCCGCGACGGTGAGCACCGCGTTGCTGGGCACGTAGAACGTGCGGAAGAACGCCGCCACGTCGTCGAGGGTCGCGGCGTCCAGGTCCTCCATGGACCCGATGACCGTGTGGTGATACGGGTGGCTCTCGGGATACACCAGGCGATGGATGCGCTCGTCCCAGTCGCCGTAGGGCTGATTGTCATAGCGCTGGCGCTTCTCGTTCTTCACCACGTCGCGCTGGTTGTCGAGCTTCTCCTGGTCCATGGCCGGGAGCATCCACCCCATGCGATCCGACTCCAGCCAGAGGGCCAGCTCGAGCTGGTGGGAGGGCACCGTCTCGAAGTAGTTCGTGCGGTCGTACCACGTCGTGGCGTTCAGGGCGCCGCCGGCGCGCTCCACGAGCTCGAAGTGTCGGTTCTTGGGCACGTGGAGGGAGCCCTGGAACATCATGTGCTCGAAGAGGTGCGCGAACCCGGTGCGCCCCGGGGTCTCGTTCCGCGACCCCACCCCGTACCAGAGGTTCACGGCGACCACGGGAGCCGTGGCGTCGTGGGACAGCACCACTCTCATGCCGTTGTCCAGACGATGTTTTCGGAAGGGGATGTCGAGGATGCCCACGTTGCTACTGCTCCTCTTGGACGGGGGGGAGGGGTTCGGCGGCAGGCGCGGGAGGCTCCAGCACCACCACCGGGCCGAGGCCCAACGCGCGCAGAGGCTCCTCCACCAGCGAGCGGTCGCCGACGACGACGATGGCCATGTGCTCCACCGGCAGGTGACGACCCGCGGCGTCGCCCACCGCCTGCGCGTCGACGTCGCCCACGGCGGCAACGTACCCCGCATAGAAGTCGAGGGGCACGACGTGGGCGACGAGTTCGGAGAGGCGCCGGACGACGTCGTCCACGGACTCGAAGCGCTGCGGGAGGCGGAGTGCGAGGAAGTTGCGGGCTCGGGTGAGCTCGTCGGGTGGCACGGGCTCGTCGCGGAGGCGCGTGATCTCACTCACGAAGTCCGCCACCGCCGGGGCGGTCACGGGCGTCGCCACCGCCGCACCGGCCTCGAAGGGGCCCGGCGCCACGCGCATGTCGAAGACGGAGCCCGCGCCGTAGGTATACCCCTTCTCCTCCCGGAGCTTCGCGTTCAGCCGGCTGGTGAACGAGCCGCCGAGGATCGTGTTCATCACCGCCAGCGTGTAGAAGTCCGGGGTGCCCCGGCTCACCGCCACGTGACCGAGGCGTACCTCGCTCTGGGCGGCGCCCGCCCTTTCCACCACGTAGATCGCGCGCTGGGCGGGGGCCGGCGCGGCGGAGAGGGGGGCCGGATCCACGCCGAGCCCGCTCCACCCGTCGAACGCCGACACCAGCAGGGGGTCCAGCTCTGCGCGCGCGATGTCGCCCACCACGACGAGCGTGGCCTGCCCGGGGGCATACCGCGCGCGATGGAAGGCCACCACGTCGTCCCGGGTGAGGGCCTGGAGGCTCTCGCGGGTCCCCAGCAAAGACGCGCCGTAGGGATGGTCCCCTCCGTACAGGACCCGCGCGAACGCGTCCTCGGCCACCGCCGCGGGCTCGGCCGAGCGCTGGAGCACCTGGTCGAGGCGCTCCTTCCGGACGCGTGCCAGCTCGGCCTCTGGAAACGTCGGCCGCATGACGATGTCCGCCAGCACCGCCAGCCCCTCCCGGAGCTTCTGCCTCAGGATGGAGAGACGGACGTGGCCGGCGTCGTATCCCGCGGAGCTGGTGAGCGTCGCGCCGAGGACGTCCACGGCGTCGGCGATCTCCAACGCGGTACGCGTGGTGGTACCCTCGTCGATCATGTCGGCGGTGAAGGCCGCGAGGCCGGCCTGCGCCGCCGGGTGCGCCGAGGCCCCGCCCCGGAGCTGGAGCTCGAGGCTCACCAGCGGGAGCGCGCTGCGCTCCCAGAGCACCACCCTCACCCCGTTGTCCAGCCGGTAGTCCTCGACTTCCGGGAACGTCATGGCCGGGGGCGTGCCGACCTCCGGCGCCCGGCTCCGATCCAGGGTGTCCACGGCGGTCCTCTCTCCGTCGTCGCGTCCCCCGGGGCGTTCGGCAGCCACGGCGCTCACCCCGCCGGCCCGTCGGCCCGGACGCCGCGCCGCCCCCGGGGCACCACGTCGAGGCGGACCGCGTGCCGGTCCAGGAGGAAGCGTCGTACCGCGTCCGAGAGATCGCCCTCGGTGACCCGTCGATACCGCCCCAGGTCCCGATCCACGAAGCCCGGCGAACCCGTGAGGAAGTGGTACTCGTTGAGCCGATCGGCCTTGCCGCCGAATCCGCCCACACGCTCCAGCGAGCGCACGAAGGAGGTCTCCACCCCGTTCACGGCCCGCTCCCGCTCCACGGGCCTGACCCCTTCCCGCACCAGCCGTTCCAGCTCCTGCCGCACGGCCACCTCGAGCTCGTCGAGATCCACGCCGGGCTTGGCGGTGGCGACGATCCAGAACGAGCCGACGAGCTCCTGGCCGTTCTGGAAGGCGCTCACGTCCTGGGCGATCTGGCCGTCGTAGACGAGCCGCTTGTAGAGGCGCGAGCTCTTGCCGTCGGAGAGCACCGAGGCGAGCACGTCCAGGACGGCGTCCTGGTCGGTATACACGCGCGCCCCGTGCCACGCCATGTAGAGCCTCGGGAGCTGCACGTCGTCCTCGATCACCACGCGCCGGTCAGACGCCAACGTCGCCTCGGGGACCTGGACCGCCGGGACCGGAGGCCCCGCCGGCAGGGACCCGAAATACCTCTCCACCAGGCGGCCCACCTCGGCCTCGTCCACGTCGCCGGCTATGGCCAGGGCCGCGTTGCCGGGGGCGTAGTAGGTGCGGAAGAAGCCCTTCACGTCGTCCAGGGTCGCCGCGGACAGGTCGTCCATGGAGCCGATGACGGGCCAGTGGTAGGGGTGACGGGGAGGGTACAGATGCTCGTATACGGTCTCGAAGGCCGAGCCGTACGGCTGGTTGTCCACGCTCTCCCGGCGCTCGTTCTTCACCACCTCGCGCTGGAGGTCGAGCTTCTCCTGGGTCATGGTCTCGAGGAGGAACCCCATGCGGTCCGCCTCCAGCCAGAGGGCGAGCTCCAGCGCGTTGGCGGGCACGTTCTCCCAGTAGTTCGTGCGATCGTTGGTGGTGGAGCCGTTGTTCACGCCACCCGCTCCCTCGAGGAGGATGTCGAACTCGCCCTCCGGAACGTGTGCGGAGCCTTCGAACATGATGTGCTCGAAGAGGTGGGCGAAGCCGGTTCGCCCGGGCTGCTCGTTCTTCGATCCCACGTGATACCAGACGTTGACCGCTGCCACCGGAAGCGACGTGTCGCGATGAACGATGACGGTGAGCCCGTTGCCCAACGTGAACAGGGTATAGGGAATGGTGACGTCCACTCCGCCCTCGACCGTCACGGGCGCACCTGCAGCCGACGTCTGAGGGCGTCGGGCACCACCTCGTCCATGAGCAGTGTACGAGCAGCGCGGGGGCCGGAGTCCAGGCGGTCCTCCACGGCCGAGACGAAAGCCGCGTCCGCCTCTTCGGCGTTCAGGCGTCCGCGCTCGAGCATCTCCCAGGCGAGGTCCTCCGAGCCCGTGGCACACGCGGCCAGCGCAGCGGTGAGCTGGGCCTCCAGGTCGTCGGGACGAAGCCGGGCTCCCTCCGCCAGGTCGACGACGGCCTCGTCCTCGCGACCCGCTTCCAGAAGCATGAGGCCCAGCACGACCCGGGGCCATCCGTCGTCCGGGTCCAGGCGGGTGGCTTCCCCCGCCGCGTCCACGGCACCGTCCGCGTCGCCGGCGAGATACCTCGCCACCGCCTGCTCGTAGGCGATCTGGGGATCGTCCGGATCGAGGACCCGCGCCGCATCCAGCTCCGTGAGCCCTTCCTTCACCAGGCCCTCGCGGGTCAGATACGCACCGTACAGGAGCCGCGCCACCGCCACGCCCGGAGCCGTGAGGGCCGCCGTGCGCAGCGCCTGCTCGGCCTCGGGATCGTCGAAGGCGGCCACGCCGTTTCCGGCGGTGGCGAGCACGTAGGGGTCTTCCGGGTTCAGCGCCAGCGCCCGGCGAAAGCGCTCGTACGCGACACCTTCCATGCCGAGCTCGCGCTCGGCGACGCCCAACCAGCAGTGCACGGCGGCTTCACCCTCGAACTCGGCGAGATGCGTGCGCAGGAGATCGGCCGCGGCGGCCCAATCGCCGTCGTCGGCCAGGGACAAGGCGCGGTCCAGGAGCCGCTCCAGGTCCACTACCGGATCGTCACGAGGCTCGTCCCGGTCATGGCCTCGGGAGGTGTGATGTCCATGCACGTCAACACCGTGGGTGCCACGTCCGCCAACCTGCCGTCGTGACCGGCGAGCGCGAAACGTCCCGAAGGATCGAAGACGAAGAAGTCCACGGGCTCGGTCGTGTGCGCCGTGTGTGGGCTCCCGTCGGGCTGCAGCATCTTCTCGCAGTTGCCGTGGTCCGCCGTGATGAGAACGACCCACTCCTCGTCACGTCCGGCCACCAGGTCCATGAGCCGTCCGAGGCACGAGTCCACCTTTTCCACGGCCTTCACGGCCGCCGGAATGACCCCCGTGTGCCCCACCATGTCCGGGTTGGCGAAGTTGACCAGGATGAAGCCGTACTTCCCGCTCTCGATGCCCTGGGCCACCGCCTCGAAGACGCCCTGCGCGCTCATCTCGGGCTGCAGGTCGTAGGTAGCCACCTTGGGCGACGGGATCAGGTTGCGGTCCTCCCCCTCGTTGGGCTTCTCCACGCCGCCGTTGAAGAAGTAGGTGATGTGGGCGTACTTCTCCGTTTCCGCGACCCGAAGCTGGGCGATGCCACGGTCGGCCAGCACATGGCCCAGGCAGTCCTCGATGTCCACCGGCGGGAAGGCTACCCGCACGGGGAGGCTCGCCTCGTACTGCGTGAACGTGGTGACGTGCGTGAAGGGCGGACGCACCCCTTCGAAGGAGTCGAAGCCCGGCACCGTGAGGGCGGCACACATCTGCCGCATCCGGTCGGCGCGGAAGTTGAAGGTGATGACGGCGTCCTGCGCCCTTATCCCCCGCTCGCCCACACCGGCGACGACCACCGGAGGGATGAACTCGTCGGTGACGTCGGTCTCGTAGGACTTCTCCAGGAAGAGTGGCGTGTCCTCGACGGTATCGCTCTCCCCCAGCACGATGGCGCGATACGCGCGCGCTGTGCGGTCCCACCGCTTGTCGCGATCCATGGCGTAGTAGCGGCCGCTCACGGTAGCGACGCTCCACCCGGGAGCGTCCTCACAGAGCTCCGCGACGCGTGCGATGAACGTCGCCCCGGACGTGGGTGACGTGTCCCGGCCGTCGGTGATGCAGTGGATGCGCACGTCCAGCGTGCGGGGCAGAAGCTTCAGGAGCGCTTCGAGGTGCCGGATGTGGGAGTGCACCCCTCCGTCCGAGACCAGCCCCAGGAGATGCAGCGCTCCCTCGTGTGCTTCGAGGTGGGGGAGGATCTCGGCGAGGCCCAGCGCGTCGCCGAACGTGCCGTCGGCGATGGCGCGGTCCACACGGACGAGGTCCTGGTACACGATGCGGCCCGCGCCCAGGTTGAGGTGCCCCACCTCCGAGTTTCCCATCTGTCCCTCCGGGAGCCCCACTTCGGTGCCGGAGCACGCCAGGCGAATGTGCGGCGTGCCGTCGTACAGGGCGCGAAAGCGAGGCACTCGGGCCTGTTCGACGGCATTCCCCTTTCCGGGAACCGGTCCGAAGTCGGAGTGACCCCACCCATCCAGGATGGTCAGAAGAACGTTGCTCATGACGGAGGAGTTCGGGTGCGCTGCCGCACCGCGTGAGATCCCGCGCGGTGGTCGAGCCCTCAATCTAACGCGAGAGCCGGGCGACGACGGCTCCCCGACGCCCGGTCCCGGGGAGCCCTCCCCCCCACCGGACGGCCCGCGACGGATCGACGAGGCGCCGGTTGCCCGGGCCCCCGGATTCTCGTAGTCCTAAGTGGTCGCGCGTGGATCGACCCACGAATGAGGCGGCATCCCGCCGCCCTCCGAGCACCACCACGCCACTTCCCCAGGAGCTGTCGTGCGCTACGCCCCCTTCCGGATGGAGCGGTACCAGTCCACCTACGAGCACCGTGTCGCCATCAACCTCTCGGAGTCGGGCGTGCACCCCCTCACCGTCCGGGAGCTCCTCGAGCTCGCGGGTGCCGAGAGCGGAATCGACGGCGTGCGCCTCGGGTACGGGCAGTCCAACGGCTCCGACGAGCTGCGCAAGCGCATCGCCGCCCTCTACCGCGGCGCCTCCGAGGCCAATGTGCTGGTGACGGTGGGTGGCGCCGAGGCGAACTTCGCCAGCTTCTGGCACCTGCTGGAGAGCGAGGGCAAGGCCGCGGTCATCCTGCCCAACTACGGGCAGGTTCCCGGGCTCCTGGAGTCCTTCGGGACGCAGCTCCTCCCCGTGCCGCTGGTGGAGGAGGCCGGCTGGCAACCCGACATGGACGCCCTCGCGGACGCCCTGGAGGCCGGTGCCCGCTTCGTCCTGGTGACCAACCCCAACAACCCCACAGGCGCGGTGCTGAGCCCCGGATCCATGGACGCCGTCGCCGAGCTCACCGAGAGCCACGGCGCGTGGATCCTGGCCGACGAGGTCTACGCCGGGGCGGAGGCACGGGGCGAGCAGACACCCTCGTTCTGGGGGCGTCACCCCCGGGTGCTGGCCACCAACTCGCTCTCCAAGGCGTACGGGCTCCCCGGCCTCCGCCTGGGCTGGGTGGTGGGGCCCACCGACGTGGTGGCCCAGCTCTGGGGGCGCACGGACTACACCACCATCAGCCCCGCTTCGCTGTCGGACACCCTGGCCACCCTGGCGCTGGAGCCCGGGACCCGGGCGAAGATCCTCCAGCGCACCCGCGGCATCGTCCGGGCGAATCTCGACCTCCTCCGAAGCTGGATGGACGAGCAGGAGGGTCGCTTCCGCTACCGGGCGCCGGACGCCGGGGCGATCTGCTACGTGCACTACGACGCGGACATGAACTCCACGGACTTCGCCGAGAAGCTACGCACGGAGCAGGACGTCCTGGTCGTGCCCGGCGACCACTTCGGCATGGACCGCTATCTGCGCATCGGCTTCGGCAATCCGCGGGAGGAGCTGTTGGACGGCCTGGGCCGGATCCGCAGGGCGTTCGACGACGTGGCGGCTTAGCGCCCCGGCGCCTTCGGCGTCCGTCTGGACAGGCCCGCCACCGGCCGACAGCTTGTCTCCCATGGCAAAAGACGCGCTCAAGGACCTCGACCTCCTCCTCCGCTCCCGTTACGGCCTCATCCACCTGGACACCAAGGAGGAGGACCGGGCCAACTCGCTCCTGCGCCACCTCGCCGACGCGCGCAAGCTGCCCTTCTTCACATGGACGCGGAGCCAGGGGCTCGTGCGCGCGGGGATGGACGACGCCGTCTACCAGACCACGGACCCGGTGAAGGCGCTCCGGCACGTGGCCACGGCCCGTATCCCGGCGCTCTACCATTTCGAGAGCCTCATCGGCGCGCTCCAGGGGCAGGATCTCCTCGTGGCCCAGCTGCGGGACGCCGCCAAGAGCATGGACAGCATCGACGGCTCCGTGGTCCTCACCGGAGACGGAGTGGACCTCCCTCCCCCTCTGGACGAGATGGCGGCCCACGTCACCCTGCCGGGCCCCTCCGACGCCGAGTTCAGGGAGATGCTGTCGTCCATCGTGCGGGACCTTTCGGAGCGCCAGGAGGTGGAGGTCTCCCTGACCCACGAGGAGATGGCGGCCCTGGTGAAGAACCTCTCGGGCCTCACCCTCATGGAGGCGGGAAAGATCCTCACCAAGGCCATCGTGGAAGACGGCGCGCTGACCTCGAAGGACATCCAGGTCGTCATCGACGCCAAGCGCCAGATCGTGGAGCGGGACGGTCTCCTCGAGTACTATCCGGTGGAGACCACCATGGCGGGTGTCGCCGACCTGAAGACGCTGAAGGAGTGGCTGGCCAAGCGGAAGGCGGTGGTGAAGAGTCCGGAGAGCGCGGAGCAGTTCGGGCTCGCGTTCCCGAAGGGCATGCTCCTGTTGGGCGTGCCCGGGTGCGGCAAGAGCCTGTCCGCCAAAGCCGTGGCCTCGGAGTGGGGGCTGCCGCTCATCAAGCTCGACCCGTCCAACCTCTACAACAAGTACATCGGTGAGAGCGAGGGCAACTTCAAGCGGGCCATGAAGGCCGCGGAGCGCATGTCGCCGGTGGTGCTCTGGATCGACGAGCTGGAAAAGGCGTTCGCCTCGGGCGGCTCGGAGGATGGCGGCGTGTCACAGCGGATCCTCGGGAGCTTCCTGTCATGGATGCAGGACCGGCGTGGTGACGTGTTCGTGGTGGCCACGGCCAACGACATCCAACGCCTGCCCCCGGAGTTCCTGCGCAAGGGGCGCTTCGACGAGATCTTCTTCGTGGACCTCCCCGACGAGGAGACGCGGGCCGAGGTCTTCCGCATCCACCTCTCCAGCCGCGGACACGATGCCGCCACCTTCGACCTCGCGGCCCTGGCCGCCGCTACCGAGGGCTTCAGCGGCTCGGAGATCGAGCAGGTGGTGGTGAGCGCGCTCTACACGGCGTTCTCCTCCAAGAAGAGCCTCGACACCGCGGCTCTGCAGGCGGAGATCGCCGCTACCCGCCCCCTCTCGGTGACCATGGTCGAGCGCATGGATGCCATGCGCGAGTGGGCGAAGGAGCGCACGGTCTCCGCGAACTGAGGAGGCGGGGTCGCCGCCTCGGCCATCTCCTGCGATCCGCGGCGGTCCGGACGGCAGCGCCGCAGCCCGGAGGCGCCCACCGGCTCAGCCCTCCGCGGCCTCCAGCAACGTGGCGTCGTCCACCTCCGGCGAGTTCACCCGCGTGGACACCCGCCGGGCGGCGAAGCTCCCGTCCGGGGCAGGCACCAGCAGCGTTCGGAGCACCTCGGCCGGGGTGCCTGCGTCGAGCCACGCTTCCCGGCGGTCGGGGGCCACCACCACCGGCATGCGGTGGTGGACGGGAGCGACGTCGCCGTTGGCGGCGGTGGTGAGGATCGCGAAGCCGTAGCGGACCTCCTGCCCCGGCCGTTTCCACCGCTCCCAGATGCCGGCGAAGGAGAGGAGCCCTCCCGCGGTGGGACGGTAGTGGAAGGGCGTCCGGGCGTGGGCGTCCCGGCGCCACTCGTAGAACCCGTCGGCTGGAACCAGGCAGCGCCGGCGACGGAAGGCGTCCCGGAACGAAGGGGTCCTCGCCACCGACTCACTGCGGGCGTTGATGAAGCCGCCGGATTCCTCGTCGGCCCACGCGGGCACGAGCCCCCAGCGCATCAGCCCCATGCGCCGCCCGCCCCGGTCACGGGCGACCACCGGAGCCTCCTGGCCCGGAGCGATGTTGTAGCGTGGGCGGTACGCGAAGGCGAGGGGAGGTACGTCGAAGACCTCGACGACCTCGTCGGCGTCCGACGTGAGGGTGTAGCGGCCACACACGGTGAGCCTACCGCAACCCCTCGGGAGTGGGCCCGCGCTCGACGAGACGCGCTTCGTCGAAGCGCCTCCTGCGCATCACGAGGCGGGCGCCATGATCCTCCTGGATGCGATAACCCAGGAGATGGAAGAGCTCCACGGCGTACCACCGGGCGATGCGCCGATCGACGAGGACGGCGTCCGGATGACGGGGGTTCCTCCGGACGCCGGGGAGCCAGCCGACCACCCGGTCGGCGCCCAGGCTCCGCAGCAGATAGGAGACCCAGAGCCAGAACGGGCGGAACTCCCGCATGAGGAAGAAACCGTCCTCTCCCTGCGTCTGATAGAGCGGCATGAGCACGCGGCCATCGCGGCTCCCACGCGGGACGCGCACGTCACCACGCCGGTCTTCCGCCACCACCTGCTTCCGCCGGACCGGCTGGAAGTTCCGGTATCCGGGCCTCATGAGGAAGGCATCCGCCGGTCCCACGGAGTGCCGGTAGTACATCTCCAGCACCCGGGGGAGCCCGTCGGTCTCGCCCTGGAGGAGCTTCCGCCCCGCCACGGCCTCCGGAACGCGGCCCTCGGGCAGGAGGCCCACGGCCTCCACCGCGAGCCAGATCCCCGCCTCCGCGCGGTCCACGGCACGAGGCTCCTCGTGCTGCCCGCTCTCGTAGGTCACCCCCACGACGCCGTGCCGGCCCAGGTACGCCACCAGCGTGCCCTCCACCAGCTCCTCGAGGCCCAGGATCATGGGCACCGGGATGTGCTCCGCGAGCGCCCGGTTGGGCAGCGTGTCGCCGAAGTTGGTGAACGGTCCGCCGTGCGCGGACGTGGTGTGCAGGTCCAGGAGGTAGACCGCGCCGCGGGCCCGTCTCACCACGTCCTCGATGGCGGCCAGCAGCTCCTCCTGCTCGCGGTCCTCCGCGCCGCCGTCCAGGCGTCCTTCGGTCCTGAAGCGCTCCAGGCGCTTCTCCGTCCAGGCGCGGTTCAGGTCGCGGGTCAGGAAGCGCTTGCCCGCGGCCAGAGCTGCACGGTTGCCGGACAGAGCCACGAACTCCCCCCGCAGCTCACCGCTCCGAGGCACGAGCGCGTCCGCCACGCGGCGCGCGGCCCGCACGCCGGCCGGCTCGTTTCCGTGGAGTCCGCCGATGCACAACAGGGTGGCACCCGGATGCTTCCCGGTGACCCGTCCCAGCACGCGCTCCACCTCGGTGGATGCGGTCAGGATATCTTCAGCCTTCAGTGCCACGCCTGCCAGGAACCTCCGCCGGTGTGAGGTGGTCGTGCCGCTCGGTACAACCCGATAACATCGGACATCCGCCTGGTCATCGGAAGATCCGTGCCATCGTCGGCCGCCCTCTACTCCAGGAAGACGGCGACCTCCTCCAGGGACTTCTTCGTGATCTCGGGCACGGTGGCGCCCTCCGCGGGATAGCCCACCACGAGGATCAGGAAGGGGCGCTCGTTGTCGGGTCGGCCCAGCACCTGGTTGAGGAACTTCATGGGCGAAGGCGTGTGCGTGAGCGTCACCAGCCCGGCCTCGTGGAGCGCGGTGATGAGCACCCCGGTGGCGATGCCCACCGATTCGGTGACGTAGTAGTTCTTCAGCCGGCGACCGTCCGTGCGCTGCTCGTAGCTCTCGCCGAAGACCACGATGAGCCATGGCGCCCGCTCCAGGAACGGCTTGTGTTCGTCCGTGCCCAGGAGCGCCAGGGCGTCGAGCCACTCCTGCGTGGCGCGCCCGTGGTAGAAGGCCCGCTCTTCCTTCTCGGCCTCGATGCGGATCCGACGTTTGATCTCGGGATCTCCCACCGCCACGAAGCGCCACGGCTGCCGATTGGCCCCGTTGGGTGCCGTCCCGGCTGCCAGGATGCACCGCTCCAGGATGTCGCGGGGGACGGGGCGGTCGGAAAAGTCCCTCACCGTGCGTCGCCCGCGCATCCGCTCGAGAAAGCGCTGCGCGCGGGCCCTCATCTCCTCCACGGGCAGCTCCCGCCAAGCCGGAAGTGGGATCATGCGCCGGTCGGGCACCGCCTCACCCCGTCGGCGGGATTCGCCGGCCGTCTTCGCGCATCAGCGACGCGAACACGTCCACGAACGAGCGGCCGGCTGGTGCGGCGCGCAGCACCTCGGCGGGAGTCAGATGCAGCGTCCGCGCCAGCACGCGTACGTTCACCAGCGCGACGATGTCACTGTCCGACAAGGATACCTCTCCCCAGCGCGACACGGGGAGGGCACGGAATCGCTCATACGCCCTCTTCAGCACGCCCGGGTCGGCGTCGTCGGGCAGGGGCACATAGAAGTGCGACGCGTCCACATGGTAGCGGCGGGCCAGCTCCGACCAGCTCTTGCCCGAGGAGCGAAGGGCGACCAGCGCCTCGGCGCTGACGCCCGCCCGGTCGGCTATGAACAGAACCACGGGGATCTCGTCGGGGGGCAGCTGCCATTGTGCCAGGATCGAGACCTCCGTCGCCGGGAGGCGGAAGAAGTCCGCCACGGCGCTGAAGTAGGCGTCTCGGGCCTGCTTGCCCGTCTGTTGGGCCGCGACGGCCACCGACGTCATGACCGACGCCACGAGAGCCGCCGCAGTACTTCGCACGATGCCCACGAAGTCCTCCCTTCGGAGTGCACGCTCTCCCCAATCTCCGGGTGTGGTGGCTTCGGGGCCAGGGTCCAGTAGGCCCGGCCTGGCACGACTTTTGATGGGCCAAGTGTGATGTGGGGGGTGGACTCGACCGAGGAGGCATCATGGAACCGAACGGACGTGACGACGGACGCGACAGGCGACTGCGGCTCGATCCCGGCCCCGTGGTGCACGCAGAGGTCGAGGGCGCAGGCCGCGCCGAGACGGACGTGGTCTTCGACTTCAGCGGGCTGGAAAGCGCCCGCTTCGCCGACCTGGCGCTGATCCTGACGGCCCGTCTGGGCACGCCTCCGGGAGGGCGCGTATGGGCCCGCGCCCTGCCGCCGAGGGTCTGGCATGTGCTGAGGGCTCTGGGTCTCGACCACCTCTTCCGCGTCTATCCGGGCCCCAGCGACAGGCCGAACTGATCCGGAGCAGCCTGCGGCGTCGGGAGTCGGGCACCCCGAGGCGCCGGCTTGTGTCCTCGCCGTGGGACAGTCCGTGTCAGATGTCCTCCACGACCCCTTGAAAAGGGCGCGCCGTCGTGCCTCATTCCGGGGTCGCCGCAACGGCTCCGTGCCGTTGCGCGCGCGAGGTGCGGGGCCGGCGGCGATAGGTTCTCCGGCCACTCCCTGACCCGTGACCCGATGGAGGATCCCCTGAACATCACGGTGCTTGGCGGCGGGCGTGTCGGCAGCGCAATCGTGCGTGACCTCGCCACGCAGGACGACATCAATGTGATGGTGGCGGACGTTGACCCGGTGACCGTCGACCGCTTTCGAAAGAAGGGCATCGAGGGCACATGCATCGACCTCAGCGACGCGGACAACGTCGGTCGCGCCGTGGCCGACGCGGACCTCGTGGTGGGGGCCGTTCCCGGCTTCATGGGCTACGCCACCGTGGCCCGCGTGCTGGAAGCCGGAAAGCCGGTGGTGGACATCTCCTTCTTTCCCGAGGATGCGTTCGGCCTGAACGAAGCAGCCAAAAAGGCAGGCGTCCCCTGCCTGGTCGACTGCGGCGTGGCACCGGGGCTGAGCAATCTCATCCTGGGTCGCCTGGAGGCCGCCCTCGACGAGACGTCCTCGTTCCACTGCCTGGTGGGCGGGCTGCCCCTGGAGCGCAGCTGGCCGTGGGAGTACAAGGCGCCGTTCTCGCCGGGCGACGTGCTGGAGGAGTACACACGCCCGGCTCGCCTTCGGCACGGGGGCAAGGAGGTGACGCGGCCCGCGCTCTCCGATGTGGATCTCGTGCACTTCCCCGGGCTCGGCACGCTGGAGGCGTTCGCCACCGACGGCCTGCGCTCGCTGCTGACCACGTGCAAGACGCCGAACATGGTGGAGAAGACCATGCGCTACCCCGGCCACGCCGAGCTCATGCGCGTCCTGCGCGAGTCCGGGTTCTTCTCCAAGGACCAGATCATGGCGGCGTCGGGCCTGGTGCGCCCGAGGGATGTGACCGAGAGCCTCCTCTTCAACGCATGGCGGTTCGAGGAAGGCGAGCCGGACCTCACGGTGATGAAGGTCGAGCTGGAAGGGAAGAAGGACGGCAAGAACGTCCGGCACATCTACAACCTCCTCGACTACTACGACCCCGACACCGAGACGTCCTCCATGGCGCGCACCACCGGGTACATGTGCACCGCGATGGTGGGCCTGGTGACGCAGGGGCTGTGGACCGAGCCCGGCGTCGCGCCGCCGGAGGTCGTGGGCAGGCGGGAGGATTGCTTCGAGGCGGTGTTCAAGCACCTCACCGATCGCGGCGTGCACGTGTTCCACAACCTCGAGGAGATCTGAGGAACTGGGGAGGGCGAGGGAAGGACTTCGGTCACCGCTGGCTAGGGCCGCGCCGCGCTGGTAGCTTCCGGCGTTTTGCGATCCGGACCACCTCTGCCGAGCACTCCATGGGCAAAGCCCTACCTGTCTTCTACGACTGCCACAACTGTCCTTCGTACTGCTGCTCCTACCCGCGCATCATCGTCACCGCCCGCGACATCAGGAGGCTGGCGAAGCACTTCGGCATCGACGAGGCGACGGCCCGACGTCGGTTCACGAAGAAAGGGGAGGAGCCCGGGGAGGTCGTCCTCAGGCATCAGAAGGACGAGACGTACGGCACCGTCTGCCGGTTCCTGGACCTGGAGACGCGCATGTGCACCGTGCACAAGGTGCGCCCGCGCATCTGCCGGGAGCATCCCGGATCACCGGTGTGTCACTATTACAACTTCCTGATGTCCGAGCGCGGCTACCAGGACGACCCGACGTTCATCGCCCGCGCATACAATCCGCCGGACGATTAGGGAGTAGTGGGAGCGCCGATTTCACGCGCCCAGCTAGTGGGCGACGTCGAACCCCGCCTCCTCCAGCTCCTGCGCCTTGCGCGCGTCGTCCTCGCTGACGATCTGCCCGTCGAACAGGTGCACCGACCGGTCCGCCATGTGCGCGTACCGCGGATCGTGCGTCACCATGCAGATCGTCGCCCCGTCCCCGTGCAGCTCCTTGAGCAGCTCCATCACCGCGTTGCCGTTCTTCGAGTCCAGGTTTCCCGTC
>JAJDNC010000106.1 GCA_022340865.1 Gemmatimonadota bacterium | reverse complement strand
ACCCTCGGTGCTCAACGGACTTGCGCCACACCACACTAGAACCTCGGGTCCGGCTTCACCGTGAACGTCTGCTGGTAGCTCTTCCCGTTCACCGTGAGCTTCGCCGTGAACGTGCCCGGAAGGGTCACCACCGGCCGTTGGGGACCTCCGCCCCGGCCACCGAACCCGCCGAAGCCGAAGCCCCGGCGCCCGCCGGTGTAGGGCATCCACGTCACCCGGTGCATCCCCGCCGACGTGGCGAAGATCTCGGGCGTGCGCACCCACAAGGGCGACGTCCTCGGGAGCCCACCGGCGCCGCCCCCGCGACCGCCGCGGCCCCCTCGCCCTCCCCCGCCCTGGGGCGGGAAAGTCTCCAGCACGGTGCCCTTGTCGTCCAGGATCTCCAGGGTCACCTGGCCGGGGTCGTCGGACTTGAGCCAGTAGTCGATGTAGGCGCCCTCCGGGGGATTCTCCGCCTGGGGCTCATCCTTCTGGAACGGCGTGCCGTCGTCGCCACCCTGGTCGTAGAGGACGGTGTCCTTCGGCTTGAACAGGAAGGCGTCGGTCTGGGCCATGGGCAGGTCCACCTGGCGCAGGGCGCTGATGTCGTCGATGACCCAGAAGCCGCGCCCGTGCGTCGCCACGATGAGGTCCCCGTCGTAGATCTGGAAGTCGCGAACCGACGTCACCGGCAGGTTGAGCTGCAGGGGCTGCCAGTGGTCGCCGTCGTCGAAGGAGACGAAGGCGCCGCGCTCGGTGCCCGCGAAGAGCAGGCCCTGGCGCTCCGGGTCCTCGCGTACCACGTGCACATACCCGTTCTCCGGCAGCCCCGTGGTGATCTCCTGCCACGTCTTGCCCATGTCCCGCGTGCGGTAGATGTGCGGCCCGAAGTCGGTGAGCTGGTGGCGGTCGACGCTGGCGTACGCACAGTTGAAGTCGAAGTGCGACGCCTCGATGGTGGTGATGCGGCTCCACGGCGTGAGCGCCGGAGGCGTCACGTCCGTCCACTGCTTGCCGTCGTTGGTGGTCACCTTGATGAGGCCGTCGTCGGTGCCGATCCAGAGCATGGGCACGAGCAGCGACGACGGTGCGATGGTATAGACCACGCCCAGCTTGCCGTTGCGGTCGGTCTGGTTGGCGGCTGCCGCGTCGAGGTTGGGCGGGATCACGGGCTTGGGCCGAGTGAGGTCGTCGCTGATCCGCGTCCACGTCTGCGCCATGTCCGTGGATTTGTAGACGTACTGGTCGGCGTAGTACAGCGCCCGGGGATCGGCAGGGGAGAGCACCAGCGGCTGCGTCCAGTCGGAGCGTGCCTGCTCGGGGCCCGCCGGCGGCCGCGTAGTCCCGGGGATCATGTGGTTGTGCACCATGTCGTAGCGCGATCCCGTGCCGCCGTAGATGATGCCCGGATGGAGCGGGTCACCCTGGGTGCACCCGCTCTCGCCTCCCGCGCCGACGGGCTCCCAGTCGCGCATGGAGATCTCCGCGAACTTGCCACGGGAGCGTACCGCCACCGCCCCCGAGTCCTGCTGGGCGCCAGTGACCCAGTACGGAAAGCGCGGATCCACCGACACGTGGTAGATCTGTGCGATGGGCTGGTTGAGCCACGAGCTCCAGGTGATCTCGTCCGCTTTGCCCCGGGCGTTCTGCGTGATGATGCAGCCCTGGTCGGAGGACATGATCATCGTGTTGGGCTCGTCGGGGGAGATCCACGCCTGGTGGTAGTCATCGCCGCCCGGGGAGCCGCGGATGGCCTCCCAGGTGTGGCCGCCATCCATGGAGCGGGCCACGATCACGTTGGACACGTACACGATGTCCGCGTTCTTCGGGTCGGCCACCACGTGCTCGAAGTACCAGCCCCGTCCCCACAGGAGCGGATCCTGGGAGAGCCTCGTCCAGCTCTCGCCGCCGTCGTCGGAGCGGAAGAATCCGCCCTGTCCCGTGGCGCCCTCACCGTAGGGCGCGGGTGGACCGGAGGGCTTGGGCGCGCCGGGGGGCAGCTCCAGATCGTCGATGACGGCGTACACGCGGCTGGGCTCGCTGGGGCACACGGCGATGCCGCTCTTGCCGATGCCGTTCGACGGGAGCCCCCTGGTGAGCTCCTTCCACGTGTCGCCGCCGTCGGTGGACTTGTACAGGCCGCCGCCGGGCCCGTTCGTGGGAGCGTACACGAACCACGGCGGGCGCCGCGTGTTCCACAGCCCCGCGAAGACCACCTTGGGGTTCGTAGGGTCGATGCACACGTCGATGGCGCCGACACTCTCGTTCTTGTAGAGGACCTTCCTCCAGGTCTTGCCGCCGTCGGTGGTGCGGAACACGCCCCGGTCCGGGTGCGGCCCATAGAAGTGGCCGATGGCCGCCACGAACACGATGTCCGGGTTGGTGGGATCCACCTCCACCCGACCGATGTGCTGCGTGTTCTCCAGCCCGATGTGCGTCCAGGTCTTGCCGCCGTCCGTGGACTTGTACATGCCGTTGCCGTAGCCCACCGAGTCGCGGAGCGTCGCCTCGCCTGTGCCCACGTAGATGGTGTCCGGCGCCGAGGGTGCCACACACAGCGAGCCGATGGAGGCCACCGGCTGGCCGTCGAAGACGGGCTCCCACACGCGGCCGGAGTCGTGGGATTTCCAGACGCCGCCGTTCACCGAACCGAAGTAGAACTCGTTGGGGCGCCCCACCACCCCGCACACGGCGTCGACGCGGCCGCTGCGGAAGGGCCCCAGCAACCGCCAGTGAAGCCCCGAGAAGAGGTCCTCCGGGAGCGGTCCGACGCCGGCGCCCCGCGACGTGTACAGGATGCCGTTCTCGAGGTCGCGCGTCGCGTCCTTGAGCGGTGCCGCCGCCAGGGCCTGGCCCAGAGCGGGGCCCGCTACCAGGAGCGCGCCGCCGACCTTGCCGGCGCTGAGGACGAAGTTCCGACGCGAGACGGGATGATCTTCAGGCTGCTTGGCCACGGATGACTCCAACGGACGAGTGATCGACGGCCGTCACGAGGAGAGGCTGGCGGGTCTGCGGCGACGCGGCACCCCAGTCGGCTCAGGACGCACACGTGCGCCGCGAGCCCCGGGCCCCTTCCGGCCGGGCCAGGCACGGTGGGGCGCGCCGGGCGGGTGGTCAAGGGGAGGCCCCCGGAGGGGTCTCCGCTCCTACGGTCCGTGCAACAGCCCGTGTATCGTGCGGGCCAGCTCCGACATCGTTACGGGTTTGTTGATCACCACAGACACGCCCGCCGGCACGAAGCGCTCGGGGGAAAGCACGTCCAGGTACCCTGTGAGCACGACGATGGGCAGCCCGGGACGCAGCTCCCTCAACCCATCGGCCAAGGAGAGCCCGGTCATCCCGGGCATGGCGTAGTCGGTGACCACCACGTCGAAGTCCTCCGGTGCGCGACGGAAGATCTCCAACGCCTTCCTGGGATCCGTCTCCGCCACCACCTCGTAGCCCATGGACTCCAGCCGCCGGCGGCCCACCTTCGCCAGGTCGGGCTCGTCGTCCACGTACAGCACGCGTTGGCCCCCGCCGTGGGAGGCGGTGACGACGGCTTCTTCCTCTTCCCGCTCCGGGTAACCCTCGACGGCCGGGAACAGGCACTCCACGGTCGTGCCCCGACCGGACTCGCTCTCTAGGCGCACGTCCCCTCCGTGCTCCACCATCAAGCGACTGACCATGGTCAGTCCGAGCCCGCTTCCCCCTCCCGGTTCCCGCGTCGTGAAGAAGGGCTCGAAGACGCGGTCCTGCACCTCGAAGGGGATGCCCATCCCGTCGTCCCGCACGAGAAGACGCGCGTAGGGTCCCTCGCGGAGGTCCGGGCGCTCGCGGGCCACGTGGTCCAGCAGGTAGAACGGCTCGAGCACGAACTCCAGGGTGCCCCCGTCGGGCATGGCGCGTGCGGCGTTGGTGGCGAGGTTGAGCACGATCTGATGCACCGCGGCGGGGTCGGCCAGCACCTTCGGCGTCTGCGGGTGCAGGGCGAGGCGGATATCGACGCTGGCCGGGATCGTCGCACGGAGCAGGTGGACGGCCTCCTCGACGGGGGCGCCCAGCGACAGGGACCTCATCGCGCGCTCGCCTCCGCGGCTGAATCCCAGAATGCGCTTCACGACCTCGCGTCCCCGCTCGACGGCTCCGAGAAGCGCCCCCAGGTCCTGCTGCACGGAGCTCTCCCTGGTCTCCATGAGCGCGATCTCGCCGTACCCCATGATGGCACCCAGCACGTTGTTGAAGTCGTGTGCCATGCCGCTGGCCAGGGTGCCCATGACTTCCAGGCGGTGTGCCCTTCGCAGCTCCTCCTGAAGAGCCGTTCGCTCGTTCTCGGCGGCCTTGCGGATCGTGATGTCCACCACCGAGGCCAGCACGAACGTCCCCGCCTCGGTGACCAGGGGGTTGAGGCCCACCTCCACGGGAACCTCGGTGCCGTCCTTCCTCCGGCCGTACAGGTCCCGGCCGGCGCCCATGGGCCTGGCGTCGGGGCTCACCGCGAACGCGCTCCGCAAGGCGGTGTGCGCCTGCACGCTGTGTTCCGGGAGCAGGACCTCCACGGACCGGCCCAGGAGCTCACCGCGGGCGTACCCGAACAGACGCTCCACCTCTCGATTCACCAGAACGACCCGCCCCTCCGGGTCCGCCACGAGCAGTCCGGCGGGGGCAGATTCCACCGTCGCGGCCAGCAGACGCTCCCAATCGGAGTCACTGCGTGGGGTCGCGGGCATGGGCAGGGCACTTTCGAGAACGGTACGCGGGCTTCGGGGAGTCGCCCGCTTCATCTATACGGCGGTGTCGGCCGCGGCGCGAGGGGGCGGCGGCAGCGGCGCTCTCGCAGGTCGTGGTACGGGCTCCCCCGCCGCCGGCACGGGCTCCGCGGTCGGCGAGGGTCCCGGCAGCCGAGCCGTCCGGCGTGCAGCGGCACCTGCTTCCACTCAGAACATCTTCGCCGCCAGCGACGGCTCCTTGTCGGTGCGCGAACCCAGCTTGATGAACGTGGCCAGGCGCACGGTGCCCTCGGCGTGGAGGGTCTCGTGGACCCGGCGGATGGCGTCGAAGATGTCGGCCATCTCGCCCTCGACGTTGGTGCCGTTGGGATGCAGCTGGGCGTTGATGCCCGCTTCGACCAGGATGGCGTGAGCGCGCTGCACCTGCTTGCGCACGGAGACGCCGGAGCCGATGGGAATGACCTGGATGTCCGCGGTGGCTTTCATGGAAGCGTGACCGGTTGGAGGGATCGTCTCCGGACGCTAAGGAGACATCCGCCGGGGGCCAATCCCCCTACGCGACGCGGGCCGGGCTTCCCGCGCCGGCGGGACGGGATCCGGTGGCGGAATGCTCGGTCCCGCCGTGCATCTCCGACGCTTGTCGTGGAGAGCCCGAAGGTGCATGTTCGCCACCTTCAACCCCGCGTTCATCAACGGAGCTCGTGACCGTGTCGTGCTCTCTCCGCACCTTCCGCCCTGGCCTGGCGTTGGCCGCCGCCCTCGTCCTCGCTCCTCCCCTCACCGCCCAGATGACCAAGGCCGACGTCGCGGCCTTCCTCGACGCCCATACCGCCCAGCTCTCCGACGTCGCCGACCAGATATGGGGCTTCGCCGAGATCGGCTATCAGGAGACGCGGAGCTCCGCCCTCCTCGAGAGGAAGCTCGAGGACGCGGGCTTCACCGTCACCCGGCGCGTCGCGGACATCCCCACGGCGTTCGTGGCGAGCTACGGGAGCGGGAAGCCCGTCATCGGGATCATGGGCGAGTTCGACGCGCTCCCGGGGATCAACCAGGACAGCGTGCCCACCCGCCAGCTCGTCGAGGGGAAGGCCTCCGCCCATGCGTGCGGGCACAACCTCCTGGGGACGGCGTCGCTGGGGGCTGTCCTGGCCGCGGCGGAGTGGCTCAAGCGCACCGGGCACGCCGGCACCATCCGCTACTACGGCACCCCCGCCGAGGAGGGCGGCTCCGGCAAGGTGTACATGGTGCGCGCCGGCCTCTTCGACGACGTCGATGCCGTCCTCAGCTGGCATCCCGGCGACCGCAACGACGCCAGCCCCAGCAACGACCTGGCCATCATCTCCGCCAAGTTCCGCTTCCACGGCATCGCCGCCCACGCCGCCGCGGCGCCCGACCGCGGCCGCTCCGCGCTGGACGGCGTCGAGGCCCTCGACTATATGGCGAACATGATGCGTGAGCACGTCCCGCAGGAGACGCGCATCCACTACGTCATCACCAACGGGGGCGCCGCGCCCAACGTCGTGCCGGACCTCGCCGAGGTCTACTACTACGTGCGCCACCCGGACGCCGAGATGGCCCGCTCCATCTTCCAGCGCCTGGTGGCGGCCGCGGAGGGCGCGGCCAAGGGCACGGGCACCACCGTGGACTACGAGATCACCGGAGGCTCGTACGCGGAGCTTCCCCTCAACTCGCTCCAGCAGATCGTCTACGAAAACCTGAAGCAGGTGGGCGGGGTGACGTACGACGCCCGGGAGCGGAAGTTCGCCGAGGTGCTCAAGCAGACGCTCCCCGCCACGCCGGCCCTGTCGGCGGCGGCAGCGATCCAGCCCTTCGCGCCGCACCAGACCTATGCGTCGTCCGACGCCGGAGACGTGAGCTGGAACGTGCCCATGTCCACGCTCAACACCGCCACCTGGTTGCCCGGCACCGCCGCCCACTCCTGGCAGGCCGTGGCCACGGGAGGCATGAGCATCGGCGACAAGGGCATGTTGGTGGCCGCCAAGACGCTGGCGTTCACCGCCATGGACCTCTTCACCGACCCGACGAAGCTCGCCGCGGCGCGCGCCGAGTTCGACGAGAAGCGGGGGGCGGACTTCAAGTACGTACCGCTCCTGGGAGACCGGAAGCCGCCACTGGACGTCGCGGGAACCGGTAAGGACTGAGGCCGGCCGGCGGGGGCGGCGCCCGTCGCCCCCGCTGCAGCCTCCCGGCGGTCGGGGTCTACCGACCCTCCGCCATGAGGAAGGGCATCCCGCCCAGCATGCGCTTGAGTCCGCCCTTGAGCGGGTGAAGCACCACCGGCACGTTGGGATCCTTCCACGGCAGGACGTGGTGCTCGAAGGAGACGCCCACGTTGGAGAGCCCGATCTGCAAGGCCGGCATGAGCTCGCCTTCGATGTGATACGTGACGCCCGCGAAGGTCTCGTGCCTCGCGGTGGTGGACAGTTGGGCAGGAACGGCCATCGTCACCCTCCGTGGATGCGCTGCGTGAGAGCCGGTACCTCACCCACGAGCCGGGCGATGAGCGCCAGCTGCCCGCGGTGATAGGACTCGTGCTGGACCCCGTGCTGGAACCACGCCAGCCGCGTTCCCGGGAGGCCGTCGAAGCGGCGGATGTTCTGCATCATGTGCAGCTCTCCCGCCTCGCGAACGGCGGCGTCCATCTCCCGGTGCGTCTTCTTCAGGCGCGCGAGCAGCTCCCGTTTCGTGCCGCCCCGGGGCAGGTCCCCACGGTGCTGCTTCAGGAGCTTCGGGTAGG
>JAJDNC010000083.1 GCA_022340865.1 Gemmatimonadota bacterium | reverse complement strand
AGACCGGCTTCGAGACCAGGCCGGTGGGGTTGACCGTGGGCGGCTGGCTGAAGTTCCCTCCCCGATAGCAGGAAGATCTGCAGTACGCACCGCATCATCTCAGAACGAGGTGGCTCCATGAAGGCTCTCTACAGACACGGGTACCTGCTCGTGGCGGCGGCGGTCGTGATGCTCGGCGGGTGTGCAAGCGCAGGGCCCACCAAGAGCGGCGGCAATCCGGATGTGCTCACGCGCGAGGAGATCATGAGCGTGCAAGGCGTGACCAGCCTCTACGACGTGGTCCAGCGCCTGCGGCCTCGATGGCTCACCGTCCGCGCGCCGGATCGGGGCTTCAACGTCGATGCGAACACCCAGATCGCCGTCTACGAGAATCAGACGTACCTCGGCGACATCTCGGTGCTCCGCCAGCTCCAGCCGGGCATGGCGTACCAGCTGAAGTGGTTGAACGGCACCACGGCCCAGAACACCCTCTCCGGGGCATCGCCTGGCATGAACCTGGCGGGCGCCATCATCATGTCGACCCGCGCGCCCAAAGGCGGCGGCGGCGAGTAGCGTTTCCTGGAGCGAACGGCCGAGAGGCAACCCAACGAAAGACGGCCGGGGCAGGAGCGTCTTCGCCGGTCGCCTCTCGGCCGCGTTGGTGCCGGGGTCGGCGCCCCGGGCGGAGGCGGGTGAGCCTCCACCTCCGGATCAGCGGTAGGAAAGGGCCTTCCGGGTGAGCTCCTCCGCGGTCGCCGCCCCTTCCTCCAGGGCCCGCCGGACGGCATGGTCGGCGTCGGCGAAGGAGTAGCCCAGAGCCACCAGCGCCTGCACCGCGTCCTGGGCGCTGGCACCGGCGGGAGCCCCAGGTACGCCCGGCTCGGCCAGAGCCAGGTCCGCCACCTTGTCGGCCAGCTCCACCACCAGCTTCTCGGCCTTCTTGCGGCCGACGCCGCTCACCTGCTGGAGGGCCGCCAGGTCCTTCTCCACCAAGGCCCGGGCCAGGCGCACCGCCGAGTAGGTGCTCATGAGCTTGAGCGCCAGGCTCGCTCCCACGCCATTCGCCGTGAGGAGACGCCGGAACATGGTTCGCTCGACCTCGTCGATGAAGCCGTAGAGCGCGCTGGAGCTGTCGGTCACCACCTGGACCGTGCGCACCTCCACCGCGTCTCCCGGGCGGGGTAGCCTCTGGAGCGCCGTGAGCGGAACGGCGAGCTCGTAGACGACACCCGCGGCGGTCTCCACCTCGATCCCGTCGGGATCGCGGGTGAGGAGGATCCCCTTCAGCCGTGAGATCATCGGGGGAAGCTCCCCACCAGGCAGTGGCAGAGGGCTGCCGCCACGCCGTCCGCGGCGTCGGCGGGAGCCGGAGCCTCCTTCAGTCGAAGCTGCTGCTGCACCATGAAGCCCACCTGATCCTTCGTCGCGTTCCCGGTGCCCACCACGGCGCTCTTGATCTCCCGGGGGGCGTACTCCGCGATGGGAAGGTCGCGCAGCGCGGCGGCCAGCAGGATGGCGCCCCGGGCATGTCCCAGCGTCAGGGCGCTGCGCGCGTTCTTGCCCTGGAAGACGTCTTCCACCGCCACGGCGAAGGGCCTGTGCCGGTCGATGAGCGCCTCTACTTCCAGGTAGATCTCACGGATGCGTCTGGCAAGCGGTTCCCCCGCCGACGTGCGGATGACACCGCACTCCACCAGCGAAACCGAGCCGCCGCTCAGGCGGGTGACGACGCCGTAGCCGGTGATCGCCGTCCCCGGGTCGATGCCCAGGACCCGGACCTCGGCGGGAGACGTCACATCGACGCGGCGAGGACGTCCTCGTCGATATCGGCGTTGGAGTGGACCTTCTGCACGTCGTCCAGCTCCTCGATGGCGTCCAGGAGCCGGAGGAGCTTCTCGGCCTCCTTCCCCGCCACCGCCACCTCGTTCTTGGCGATCATGGTGAGCTCCGCCGACGAGATGTCGATCCCCTTGGCCCTCACGCCCTCCTGGAGGGCGTTGAAGTCGGCGGCGTCGCCGGTGATCACGAACTCGTCGTCGTGCCGGCTGACGTCCTCGGCGCCCGCCTCGAGGGCCGCCTCGAACACCGCTTCTTCGGTGTAGCGGGCCGCGTCGATCACCACCTGCCCCTTGCGCTCGAACTGCCACGCCACCGACCCCGTGGTGCCCAGCGTCCCGAAGTTCCGGGTCAGGGCATGGCGAACGTCCGCCACGGTTCGGTTGGGGTTGTCGGTGAGGGTCTCGATGAAGAGAGCGACGCCCCCCGGACCGTACCCCTCGTACGTGACCTCCTCGTAGCTCACGCCCTCCAGCTCACCGGTGCCCTTCTTGATGGCGCGGTCGATGTTGTCGGCGGGCATGTTGGCGGCCTTGGCGGTGTCCACGGCCAGCCTGAGTCGGGGGTTGAAGTCCGGGTTGCCGCCGCCGCTGCGCGCGGCCACGGTGATCTCGCGGATGAGCTTGGTGAAATGGGCGCCCCGCTTGGCGTCCACCACCGCCTTCTTGCGCTTGATCTGAGCCCACTTGCTGTGTCCGGACACGTTCTTCCCCCCTGGACGGTCTTCCGAGGATGACGAAAGCTAAGGGGCCTCCGCACCCATAGGGTAGGCCTCGGATGGGGGGCTCGCGAGGCGGATGGGGCGCTGCGCCGCCACGGTCCACGCCCTCCCGCCGTGCATCCGCCAGTACCCGGGGAAGGTGCGGCCCCCCGGCACCTCCACCGCCAGGTGCCGCCAGACGGACGGGTCCGCCCCGGCCGCCTCCACCGCCTCCACCTCCACCGAGCGTGTGTCCAGCCTCAACCCCTCCCCGAGCGCCTTCAGCGCCGATTCCTTGGCGCTCCAGAGCAGGTTCGCGCGCGCGTCGCGCAGGGAGCCCCCGGCCTCGATCCAGAGCGCCTCGGCTTCGGTGAAGTAATCGGCGACGAAGGCATCGCTTCGGGCCTCGACGGTCTCCACGTCACACCCCAGCCCCAGAGAGCCGGCGGCGGCGGCCGCGAAGCCGACGCCGCCGGAGTGGCTGAGGGACACCGTCACGGGCGTCGCCTCCCCGGACAGGATCCGCACCGAAGGCGCTCCCGAGGGGGCCGCGAGCACTTCGATCTCCCCCGGGACTGCCGCGTCCGGCGCCAGCGCGGCACGCACCGCGCTTTTGGCCACCCACCGCCCGAGCCGCCAGTCCACCGCTCGAGGGCGGACGCGCAAGGCACCGTAGACGCGGCTCTCCCTCTCGGTCAGCCACGCCTCGCCGGCGGGAATCTCCTGCGCCGCCGCCCACATGAGGTGGACGAGGATCGAGTCGGCGGAGTCCCCGTCGGTGCCGGGAAGGACTCCAGGCCGGGCGCTCATCCCCCGTCGTCCCGCAGCGCCGCCAGGCTCACGCGCCCGGGCAGCGCCGACGTGCGGTACTCCCTCAGGGCGAGCACGACCCTGCCCGCAGCGTCGGTCACGTCCACGTCGAAGGCCCCTTCGGACCCCTCGGCGCACGGCGAGGCCAGGGCGTTGCTCCCCACCTCCCCGTTGGCGGGACGCAGCAGCTCCAGGCGCCGGAATCCCGAGGGCAGCCCCATGCGCTCCGACAGCGCCATCTCCGCCAGCCCGGCGGTCTGGAACGCCAGCTCCACCAGCCTGGGCGTGGTGAGGGTGACGCGCTCCGCCGGCTCGTGGTTCGGGGGCAGATGCTCGGCGAAGCGCCCCGCCACGAGCCCCTGGCTCCGCCAGGCGCGCTCCAGGACCTGGTATGCCGGGCCGTGGAAGTACGTCCGGTAGATGGAGGACGCGCCCACCACCTCGCCGTCGGGGTCCGGTACGGTGCGGGCGCGCATCACGTCGGGCGCCACCGGTGAGAGCCTGACCGTCCCGGTGAAGTGCGTGGTGACCTCCGGCTCGTCCCGTCCCGCCAGGACGCGTGCACCCTCCACGCGGCAGCGCGCGAGCACGTCTTCGCCGTCGGCGTCGTAGGTCACGTGGACCGTCACCGCCCGCGGCTCGTCCCTGTAGAACTTGAACGGGGCGTGGAACCCCACGTCCTCCAGCGCGGTGACGTGCAGCTCCGGGAATCCCACCCCCGCCGCTTCCGCCATGGCTTCGAGCCCCATGACGCCGGGAAGCACCGCCACGCCCTCGATGCGGTGGTGATCGAGGAAGGGCTGTGCGCGAGGGTCGAGCTCCGTCTCCACGACGAGGCCGTCGAAGAGGCTCCACCCGAGCACCCTGCCCACCATGGGCCCGGCGGTGGCCAGGGACGCGGCGGCCCCGGAGGGCTCCAGGCGCGCCGCATCCGGGTCCTCGGCGACCATGACGCCGAGACCGCCGGCGATGACCACCTCTCCGCGCGAGCCCGCCGTGAGCTCGCGGCGCACCACGCCCATACCCGCCTCCGGAGCCAGCATGTCGATGCCCGCCGCCTTCATGATGGCGGGCATCGAGCCCCGCGCCGCCATTCCGATCTCGCCCCAAGCCGTCCAGTCCACGGCCAGGGCGCGGGTGTCGGGGCGGCTTCGCCGCATCTCGGAGATCGCCTTGCACAGGACGTCGTTGGCGGCGGCGTAGTCGGTCTGGCCGAGGTTGCCGAAGCGACCGGCGATGGAGCTGAACGCCATCACCCGGCCCAGGGGAGCGTCCCCCAGGGCGGCAACCAGGTTGAACCATCCCTCCACCTTCACGTCGAACACCAGCGCGAACTCCTCCGGTGACTTGTCGGGGAGAGCGCGGCTGATCTCCAGCCCGGCCGCGTGCAGGAGCACATCGACACGGCCTTTTCCGGCCAGCACGTCGCCCACCACCGCCGTCACGGCGGCGGGGTCCCGGAGGTCGAGGCTCCGATAGTGCACGGTCGCCCCACCCTCCTCGAGGGCGAGGATGGCCGCCAGCGCCGCCTGCGCCCGCTCGATGCGGACGAGCTCGCGTTCCACCATCGCCGGCGTGACACGCCCGCCGTCGGTCTGAAGGCGTCGGATCAGGTCGGCCCTGAGCCCCTCCCGGTCGCTGACGATGCGCTCCAGGTCGGGATCCGACCGGTCCGGCTCCGGTGCCAGATCCAGGAGCCAGAACGTGCCGCCCGTGCCGGCCAGGTCCGTGAGGATGGCCGAGACGATGCTCCCCGCCGCTCCGGTGACCAGGTAGACGGAGTCCGCAGGCAGCGGCGCTCCCGCCTCCACCGGCCGTTCGCCGAGGCCGACGGTCCAGCGGTGACCGGCGGCGTACCCCACCTCCACCACCCCGGGGTCCGAAAGGGTCTCCTGGATGAGGAGGTCCGCCAGGGCCGCGGTCTTGCGCGACGGCTCGAAGTCCACGGCCTTCACCAGCGCCTCCGGCCGCTCGCGACGAAGCGACTTGGTGAAGCCCGTCACCGCTCCGCCGGCAGGATCGAGGGCACCCTCCGGATCGTAGCCGTGGCGTCCGCCCAGCCGGGTGGCCGCCACCATGAACGTTCCCGGCGCCGCCAAGTCGCCGTAGAGGGCCCTGGCCAGGGCGTGCAGCGCTTTCACGCGGCGGCGGAGCGCCTCCTTGCGGTCCGCCGGCTCCACGAGCTCCGCCGGGAGCGTGGCGTCCAGCGCAGGCAGCCAGTAGAGCCCCGTCACGGAACCACCCTCCCGCCAACCCTCCACCTCGGCCACCAGCGCCTCGCTGGGAGCGGACGGGTCGGCCACCAGGACCTCCACGCCCCTCTTGCCCAGACGCTCGGCCAGAGCGGCCCCCACGCCCCTTTCGTCGGGGACGACGATCACCCGGGACCCCTCGGCCAGCTCCACGCCGGTTCGGGGGAAGCGGGTTGCCGCCGGACGCACCACGGCCGCAGGCTCGCGTCGTGGCACGGCCTGCGCGGCCTCCAGCGAACCCCGGAGGGGCATCGTCCCTGCCCCGGCGGCACCGGCCGGGGAGGCCGCCGCCTCGCCTGCCGCCTCCGGCTCAGGCATGGCCGCCGCCTGCGCCGCCCCTTCGGGCGCCGCGGCCGCACGCGCCTCCTGCGCCGCCGCCGCGGCCCCCTTCGACCGCTTCAGGTCCGGCCGCCTCTCGTACACGAACTCGATGGCCCGCCCCAGCGTCGGGTAGTCCCGCAGCGCCAGGTTGTCGTCCCGCTCGATGTCGTA
>JAJDNC010000056.1 GCA_022340865.1 Gemmatimonadota bacterium | reverse complement strand
GTCGCCATGGTGGAGGTCACCGCCAGGATCCGCGTGAGGGCCTGGTTCCAGTCGAACCCCGGCCCCCCCTGGACCTTCCGCGGCACGAACACGCTGCTGCCCGGCTGGATGGACGGGGTGCTGTACGTCATGCCCAGGAAGCGCTTCAAGGTGCGGCGTTGGCCGTTGGCGTACCCGACGCTGGTGCGTGCGCCGTCGGCGTCCTGCGTGAGGCCGCCGGCGGCGGAGAGGACATCGTTCAGGTTCATGCCCTTCCGGTAGGTCACCCTGGTGCTGAACTGCACGGCACCTGTCACCAGGACAGTGGGATCGTAGATGGGGACCACCACGCTGTCGCCTGCGGCCAGGACGGGATCGTCGACGCCGCCGGGGTTCTCCAGAGCACGCTGGACGTCGGTGGCCACCGTGACGCTGTCGCGGATGAGGCGGATCCCCGCGGCGAACGCCTGGGGGGTGAGTCCCCCGGCACGCTGGATCACCGAGGCCAGGCGCTCGTTCATGCTCTCGAGGACGTAGATGCCGGGCTCCCGGACCTCGCCGGTCACCGCCACCCTCCGTGGAGGCCGGTAGTTGGGGAGCTGACGGACGAAGACCTCGTCTCCCGGCTGGAGCCGGACCGTCGAGGCCGCCACCGCGGGGGGGGCGCCGACAATGTCCGCTCCGCGAGGAGGGAGGGAGTCCACCGCCGCCGAGTCCGGGTACGGGATCCTGCCGGAGAGCGCCACGTAGATGGAGCGGGCCACATGGCCGTTCCCGCTGGGGAGGCCGCGGGTGCGCACCACCTCCGCCTGTCGCGGATCCGCGCTCTCGGCGAAGCCGCCGGCGTCGAGGATGAGGTCCTCGGAGTTCATCCCCTTCTCGAGGGGGTAGGTCCCGGGGCGCTGGACCAGGCCGTACACGCTCACCGAGTCCGGGACGAGGAGCGAGTCCTGGCCGAACAGCGTCACCTCGTCGTACTCCTCGAGGGGGAGGCTCCCCGCGGCGGCCAGCGAGCCCCTGATGAGGGACCGAGTGCCGTTCAGGGTGTCCAGACGCGAGAGGTGGAGGATGGGTGCCAGGACGTCGGGAAGCGGTCCCCCCGCGCGGGCCACCAGGGAGGCGACGGTGCTCCGAGGCTGGAGCTCGTACTGACCCGGCCGGTACACGGCGCCGTCGATCCGCACCCAGCCCCGGCGCAGGTTCAGGACGGGGAAGACCTGGACCTGGTCCCCTGCGTGGAGCGGAAACGCCTCGGCCCCGCTGGCCACCGAGTCGTAGTCCACGTCCAGGACCTCCCGGTCCCGGCCGTTCCGGCGCTGGCCCACCGGGAGGATCCTGTCCACCTGGATGCGGCTCTGGCTGGCGCTGGGCGTCAGGCCTCCGGCGTAGCGCACCAGGTCGGGGAGGCCCTCGCCCGGCAGCATCTCATAGAGGGCCGGGCGCCGCACCTCCCCCCGGAGCGCCACCTGCGTGCCGACGGGCGGCACGAACACGACGTCGCCCTCCTCGAGGCGGAGCTGCACCGGCGTCTCGCCCGCGGTGAGGTAACGGTACAGGTCGAACTCCCCCACCTCCTTGTCGCCGCGGCGCAGGATGACGTGGCGGAAGCTCCCGGTCTCCGTGGGGCCCCCGGCGGCGTAGAGGGCCTCCAGGATCGTGGCCACCGAGCTCACCTGGTAGGCGCCGGGGCGCTGCACGTCGCCCACCACGTAGACCTGGTTCGTGCGGAGAGCCCCCAGGGACACCTCGAAGTGCGTGGTGGCGTTCGGCGTGCGCTTGACCCCGCTGTACACCTTTCCCAGCCGCGTGTAGAGCTCGTCCCGGAGCCGGCCCAGGGTGAGGCCGTTCACGAACACCTGCCCCACGTCGGGGATGACGATGTACCCCTCCCGGCTCACGTCGAGCTGGTAGGCCAGCTCCACGTCGCCGGTGAGGATCAGGTTCAGCTGGTCCCCGGGCCCCAGCCGGTAGTCCGGCCCCACGGGCCCCGTCAGCACCGGGTTGAACTGGGTGGTCTGCCGGCTGAACACGTCCATGCCGAACACGTGGAGCGTCGTGTCGGGCACGCCGGGCATCATCGAGGTGTCCGTGCGCTGCAGGAGCGTGTCCAGCCCCGTCAGCCCCTGGAGCCCCAGGGTGTCGGAGACGCCGGGGAGACCGCCCACCCTGAGGACCCCGATGCTCTGGAGCTCCTGGAGGAACGTGGCGTCCTGAGCGGGGGTGGTGGTGGTCGTGCCCCCCAGATAGGCGTCCAGGAGCGAGGGGTCGTATCCCGCGCGCTGGAGCCGGTCGCGGATCTGGGCCGGGGTGAGCCCCGACGCCTGGATCCGCGCCTGGATCTGCTGCGGCGTGAGGTTCTGGAGCATCTGCTGCGCGACGCCCGGAATCGGCTTCTGTTGCGCGCCGAGCGCGGAGGCCAGCAGAAGGACGGCGGTGAGGGATCCCAGCCAGGCTCGTTTGGTCAACGTCGGACCCATGATGCGTTGTGAAACGATGGTGAACAGGGTAGCGAGGGCACGCTGACTCGAGCGGGAAAGAGGGCAGATCGAACGGTAGGCCCGTCCGGCCGTTCTGACAAGCACGTCAGCCTCCGTACCGCTCCCGGTGATGGGCCCGGTACTCCCCGGTCATCACCCGCCGCCACCAGGTCTCGTGGGCCATGTACCACTCCACCGTGTCCTTCAGCCCCTTCTCGAAGGCCACCCTCGGTCGCCACCCCAGCTCGACCTCCGCACGGCCGAAGTCCATGGCGTAGCGGCGGTCGTGCCCCGGGCGGTCCTCCACGTGCTCGATGCGGGCGTCCGGCCTGCCCATGATCCGCAGCAGCGTGCGTACCACGTACAGGTTCGTGTGCTCGGCGTCGCCCCCGAAGTTGTAGACGCTTCCGGCCCGGCCTCCGTCGGCCGCCGCCAGGATCGCCCGGCAGTGGTCCTCCACGTGGATCCAGTCCCGCACGTAGAGGCCGTCGCCGTACACCGGCAGGGGTCGGTCCTTCAGGACGTGGGTGATGAGCAGCGGGATCAGCTTCTCCGGGAACTGGTAGGGCCCGTAGTTGTTGGAGCAGCGGGTCACCACCACGTCCATGCCGTGGGTGGTGTGGTACGCCAGGGCCAGGTGGTCGGCGGCGGCCTTGGTGGCGGAGTAAGGGGAGCGGGGCGCGAGGGGCGTGTCCTCGGTGAAGCGGGGGAAGGGGTCGCGGTCGAGGGCCGACGTGCCGCCGGGAGCGCCCGGACCCCGGTCCGAGGTCGCGTGCTCCGCGTCACCCTCGTCGGGATCCCTCCACGGCAGCTCGCCGTACACCTCGTCGGTGGACACCTGCACGAAGCGCTTCACCCCGGCCTGGAGGGCCGCGGCCAGCAGCGTGTGCGTCCCCAGGACGTTGGTGCGCACGAAGAGCGCGTCGGAGAGGATCGAGCGGTCCACGTGGGACTCGGCGGCCAGGTGCAGCACCACGTCCACCCCGGCCATGACGTCCGCCACGCGGTCGCCGTCGCTGATGTCGCCGTGGACGAACCGATGGCGAGGCTCCTCCTCCACGTCGGCGAGGCTCTCCAGGTTCCCGGCGTACGTGAGGGCGTCCAGGTTCACCACCTCGGCGTCTGCGCGGGTGGTGACGATGTGGCGCACGAGGTTGGAGCCGATGAAGCCCGCGCCGCCGGTGACGAGGTACCGCATGCCCGGCCTCCCGGCCTCAGGCCCGATCCTCGTGGGGAGGCGTCGGTGACGCGGGTGGCTGTTCTCCGCCCTTCACGAGGGGCGGTCCCCGTTCAGGCCCAGCGCCAGGAGCGCCGCCCACGGACGGGGCCCCGCCGCCACCAGGTTCGGAAAGCGCGGCCGGGGCTGGTTGAAGCGCGGCTCCGAGCCGTCGCCCAGCGTGACCCTGCCCCCCGCCGCCCGCACCAGCGCGGTGCCGGCGGCCACGTCCCACTCGTGCTTGGGCACCACCGTGAACGTCGCCTCCACGCGCCCCGCCGCCACCAGCCCCATCTTGTACGCCACCGAGCCGCAGGGGCGCACGCGGAAGCGCGCGTCCTCGAAGCGCGCCCACTCGCCCCGGCGCAGCTCGGAGCGGCTGGCGAGGACGGTGACGCCGGCCAGGTCCTCGGGGTCGAGCACAGAGGCCGGCGCTCCGTTGCAGGTGACCCCCTCCCCCACCGCCCCCAGCACCAGCTCGCCGGTGGCCGGGTTCAGGATGCCGCCCGCCACGGGGGAGCCCTCCTCCACCAGCCCGATGGAGATGCACCACTCCGGGATCCCCTGGACGAACTCCCGGGTGCCGTCGATGGGGTCCACCACCCACACCCGGCGCACGTCCAGCCGGGCCCGGTCGTCGGCGGACTCCTCGCTGAGCCAGCCCTCCCCGTCCCGGGGGAGGAGAGCGCGCAGCACCCGGTCCGCGGCACGGTCCGCCTCGGTCACCGGATCCCCGCGCTCGGCCTTGGTCTCGAACGCCACGTCCCCGGGGGTGAAGGGCCGCACCGCCTCGGCGGCGGCCAGGAGCCCCGCGCGGATGCGGGAGAGGTCTTCGGATCGCGGCACGGGCAGGTCCGGTGGAGCGTGGGACGGAGGATCGGCAGCGTTGGAGGCCATGAAGCTAGCGGAGGACGAGAGGATTGGCACGGAGGCGCCTGAGCCCCGCGTGGGGCCGCTCGGGCTCGGCACGAGCCTCCGGCCCCACGACGCCCCCTACGACCCGTACATGTCCGCCCAGCGCTCGGCCACCACCGCCACGTCGTGGGGCCTGATGCGCTCGGCGGAGAGCCGCACGAGCTCGCCCCGGACCCCTGGGTCCCGCACCAGGGCCAGGAAGCGGCGCGCGAACTGGAGGGGCGGCCCCGAGATCGCATCCGGCGGAGGCGTCCCCCCGTCGGTCTCGGGAACGTGGCGGACCACCGGGAGTCCGGCGGCCATGGCCTCCATGGAGGTCCGGGACCATCCAGGCCAGGATCCGGCGTCCACCAGGCCTTCGCACACGGACAGCAGGGACCACTTCTCGGGAGAGGGGCCCATGAACACCACCGAGTCGTCGAGCCTGAGCTCCTCGGCCTGCCAGCGGGCCGCGCCCTCCTCGGGGCCGCTTCCCACCAGGAGGAGCCGCACGCCGGGACGCTCGGTGCGTGCGATGGCGAAGCCCTCGAGGATGCCGTCCAGGAGCGGTCGGTCGGTGAAGTCCGTCAGGCACACCACGGCGTGATGGTCGGCGCTCAGACCCAGGCGCAGGCGGGTCTCCTCCCGGCGGTGGCTCTGCACACGCTCGCGGATGCCGGTGATGTCCAGACATGGCGGCACCACGCCCACCTCCTGCACGCGGAAGCGCTCCCTGACGCCCTCCTGCATGCCGTCGCGGGGCACGAAGAAGCGCCCGTTCCGGGCGGCGGCCCTGCGGCCCAGCAACGCCCCCAGGCGCAATCCCAGGGTGGGCCGGCTCCCGGGCGGATCGTCGATGGTCCGGAACACGCGGACGGCCCGTGGCGCGGCGAGCTGGGCCACCGTGCCGGACCAGGGCTGGAAGGCGTGCAGGATCTCCCCCTTGAGGAGCACGACGAGGCGGCGAAGGCGCGGCACGGCGAGGATCGATCCCGTGGCGCCCGACACCTCGAGCCGGTGCACGGTCACCTTCATCTCCCGGATGCGCGCACCCAGCGGTCCCTCCGGACCCAGGGCCACCACGCGCGGCTCGAACCGAGAACGTGAGAGACGCCCGAGGAGCGTGGCGATCTGGTCGCCTACGTCGTTCTCCTCCAGGGAGTCCAGGACGTACAGCAGTAGGGGGCGGGACATGCTGCAGGGGCCACGCACACGAGGAAGGGTTGTGGATTGCCGGACAGAAGGGTGTGTGCGGGAGAACGTCTTGGCAACCACCGAAGAAAGGCCTCCGCGGCGAAGCGCCGCGGAGGCCCAGGTTCGATGGAGCCCGGGATCGGGCGTCCGTGGGCTCAGCGCGCCCCCGCCGAGGCGGCCGGAGCCTTCTTCACCTTGCCCGCGGAGATGCACGAGGTGCATACACGCACGCGCACGCGCTCCCCCTGCTCGTTGACGATCTTCACCGTCTGGAGGTTGGGGAGCCAGCGACGCCGGGTCTTGTTGTTCGCGTGGCTGACGTTGTTCCCGGAACCGGGACCCTTGCCGCACACGTAGCACACTCGAGCCATCTTCTATCGATCCGCGTTGTCTTCGTTCGTCTGCGTTCAGGGCGCGGCGAGCTTCAGCTCCCGCCGCCGCCGCTCCCTCCGGTGCCACTCCCTCCGGTGCCGCCTCCCGGCGCTCCTCCACCGGCCTGCCCCTTCTGAACCTCCACGTGTCGCGCCTGCAGATAGTTCGTGGCGAACTGTGCGGCCAGCTTGTCACCCTGGCTGATGTGGCCCGCCTTCACCCATGAATCCACCACCGAGTCGCTCATGGTCAGGATGATGCCGACGACCTCGACGTTCTCACCCGCGGGCACCTTCAGGCTGTCGGCGATGAGGCTGTCGTCCAGCGACACCAGGAAGGGGTTCTTGTTGGGAAGCTCCAGCCAGAAGCCCTGCGTCCCCAGATCACTGGCCACCGGGAGCGGCTCCACCTTCACCAGCGCGCCCACGAGGCCTGCGGGATCCTGCTCGAGGTCCGTCCCTGCCACTTCGCGGGCGTCCGGGTAGGCATTCGCCTTCGCAGCCTGGATCGAGTCCAGCTGCATCTGCTCCTTCGCCTTCTGATCCGATGCCTGCAGGAACAGCCAGTAGAAGAACCCGCCAATGATGACGACCGCGAGGATCATCAAGGGCACTGTCAGGCCCGCTGCGCCGCGCCGGGGAGCTTTATCGGCCATGTCCGTCGTTCCTGTCCGGTGGTTGGTCCGTCGATGAAAGCCGGAAACTAATCGACCAACTCGATGAGCGACATCTCCGCCGCATCACCCTTCCGGTTGCCGAGCTTCAGGATCCGGGTGTACCCGCCCGGGCGCTCGGCATAGCGCGGCGCGATCTCGTCGAACAGGCTTCCCAGGACCTGCCGGTCCTGGATCTTCCGTGCCGCGAGTCTCCGGGCGTGCACGTCACCCCGCCGCGCCAACGTGATCAGTCGCTCAGCGAAAGGTCGGAGCTCCTTCGCCTTCGCCGTGGTGGTCGTGATGCGGCCATAGCGGAACAGCGAAGTCGCCATGTTGCGCAACGTCGCCTTGCGGTGGCTCGCCGTGCGGGAGAGCTTCCTCCCCTTCTTGCCGTGCCTCATGCCTGCTCCTCGCCGCTCCCGGCCGTCTCGGCCCCCTCCTCGACGAAGAAGAGGCGACCGTCCTCACCCGTCTCGAGCTGCATCCCGAAGCGCAGGCCGTGCTCCTCCAGGAAGTCCGAGATCTCCTTCAGGGACTTCTTCCCGAAGTTCTCGATCTGGAGCATGTCGTCCTCGGAACGCTGCACCAGGTCGCCGAGCGTCCGGATGTTCTCCTTCTGCAACGAGTTACGCGAGCGCACCGACAGCTCCGCCAGGTCCTCGATGGGACGGGCGAAGAGGTCCTGCAGCCGCTCGGGCACCGCCACCGCCCCCGGAGGGGAGGTGTCCGGAATGCCGCCCTCGCCGAAGTAGAGCATGTACTCCAGATGCTTGCGCACGAGCTCGGCGGCGTAGGCCACCGCGTCCTCGGGGCCCACCGATCCGTCGGTCTCCACCTGGAGCGTGAGCCGATCGAAGTCCGTGCGCTGGCCGACCCGGGTCTCCTCCACGGTGAAGTTCGCCCGGCGCAGCGGGTTGTAGATCGAGTCGATGCGCACCAGGTCCACCGGCGCGCCCCGCGGCAGCTCGTGCTGATCCGCCAGAACGAAGCCGCGACCCTTGTTCACGTGGAGCTCCACGTGCATGTCGCGGTTCTCCTCCAGCGTGAACAGATGATGGCTCGGGTCCAGGATCTCCACGCCCGCCTGCGCCTGGATGGCCGCCGCCGTGACGGGGCCGCCCTCGCTCACGCTGATGTCCAGGAGCGCCTCGTCCACGTCGTCGTCGAGGGTGATGATGAGGGACTTGAGGTTCTGGATCACCTGATGGACATCCTCGACGACACCGGCGATGGTCTGGTGCTCGTGCACCACGCCCTCGATGCGGAAGGCCCAGACCGCGGCTCCCTTGAGGGACGACAGCAGCACGCGCCGGACCGAGTTGCCCAGGGTGTGGCCGAAGCCGCGCTCCAGCGGCTCGACGACGAACCGGGCCGAGCGCCCGTCCTCCGACTTCTCCGCGACTTCCACGCGCTCCGGCAGAACCAGCCCGGTCAGATCTATCTCCACGGTGTTCTCCTCCTGGTGCGACCTGGTTGGCAGGCGCGGCCCCCCCGCGGGGCCCCGGCTCCCATTACTTCGAGTAGAGCTCGACGATGAGCTGTTCCTGCGCCGCCAGCGGGATGTCCGAGCGCATGGGCTTGCGGACCATCCGCCCCACCCGGCTCTTCTCGTCCAGAGCCAGCCACTCCAGCAGCGTCGGCCGTGTCCGCGCCTCGAGGCTCGAGACGACGGAGAGGTTCTCCTTGGACTTCGGTCGCACGGCGATCTCGTCGCCGACCGCGACCTCGTAGCTGGGCACGTCCACGACGTGGCCGTTCACTTCCACGTGACGGTGCCGGACGAGCTGGCGCGCCGCGCTGCGGCTCGCCGCGAAGCCCATGCGGAAGACCACGTTGTCGAGGCGGGACTCCAGCGCGATGACGAGGTTGTCGCCGGTGACGCCCGGCACGCCGGCCGCGCTCTCGAAGAGGTTCCGGAACTGCTTCTCGTGCAGCCCGTACATCCTCTTGACCTTCTGCTTCTCACGAAGCTGGACCGCGTACTCGGACTGCTTGCGCCGCCGCGCCTGGGCGGGACCGTGCTGGCCGGGCGGATAGGCGCGGCGCTCCACGGGGCACTTCTCCGTGTAGCACTTCTGCCCCTTCAAAAAGAGCTTGCCGCCCTCGCGGCGGCAGAGCTTGCAGACGGGTCCGGTGTAGCGAGCCATGGCTTCCTGGGGTTCTCTGTTCGTGCCTCAGACGCGACGCTTCTTGGGCGGCCGGCACCCGTTGTGCGGCAGCGGAGTGACATCCTGGATGGACTTGATGAAGAGTCCCGCCGTGGCCAGGGCCTGGATGGCGGACTCCCGGCCCGAGCCGGGGCCCTGAACCCGCACGTCCACGCGCTTTACCCCCAGCGCGACGGCCTCCCGACCCACCTGCTCGGCGGCGACGGTGGCGGCGAAGGGAGTGGACTTCTTCGAGCCCTTGAAGCCCGCCTTGCCCGCGCTGGACCAGACCACGGCGTTGCCGGCGTGGTCGGTGATGGTGATGAGCGTGTTGTTGAAGGTCGCCTGGATGTGGGCGATGCCCTCGGCCTCGACGACTTTCTTCGAGCGCTTCGTACGGGTCTTCGGGTTGGCCACGGTATCCTTACCTGAACCTGATGCGTGTCACCTACTTCTTGGTCGCCTTCTTCTTACCGGCGATGGCCCGGCGCGGGCCCTTCTTCGTGCGGGCGTTCGTGTGCGTGCGCTGGCCCCGCACCGGGAGCCCGCGGCGGTGGCGCAGGCCGCGGTAGCAGCCGATGTCCATGAGCCGCTTGATGTTCATGGACGTCTCGGTGCGCAGCGCGCCCTCCACCTTGTAGTTGCCCTCGATGGTGCGCCGAAGACGGTTCACGTCGTCGTCCGAGAGGTCCTGCGTCCGCCGATCGGGATCGACGCCGCACACGCCCAGGATCTCCTGGGCGCGGGAACGGCCGATGCCGTAGATGTACGTCAGAGCGATCTCGATGCGCTTGCCGCGCGGGAGATCGACGCCAGCGATACGTGCCATGGGTTACCTCACCCCTGACGCTGTTTGTGCTTCGGATTGCGGCTGCAGATGATGCGCACCACCCCGCGGCGGCGGATCACCTTGCAGTGCTCGCAGATCGGCTTGACGCTGCTTCGGACCTTCACGGTGCTGTCTCCACGGTCGCGTTTCTGGTAGAGCTAAGTAGTATAACGGGGCTCTTTGGGCCCTTCAAGCGTTCCCGGGCCCTCCGGGACCCGTCCACGCGTCCACCGGACGGGCCGTCGACGTGAGCACCCGGGGCCCCGCATCCGTCACCGCCACCGTGTGCTCGAAATGGGCCGAGAGCGCCCGGTCGGCGGTGATGACCGTCCAGCCGTCCTCCAGGGTCCGGATGTCCGCCGTCCCCGCCGAGAGCATGGGCTCTATGGCCACGACCATCCCCGGGCGCAGCAGCGGGCCGTGTCCGACGCGCCCCACGTTCGGGACCTGGGGCTCCTCGTGGACTTCCCTGCCCACGCCGTGGCCCACCAGGTCCCGGATGATCCCGTAGGGCCGCCCTCCCACCAGGGCCATGACCGCGGCACCGATGTCGCCCACGTGGTTCCCCGGCACCGCGGCGTCCAGGGCGTTCCAGAGCGCCTTCTCCGTGACCTCCAGGAGCTTCTCGGCCTCGCCGCTCACCTCTCCCACCGGGTACGTCCACGCGGAGTCGGAGCACCACCCGTCCAGGCGCACGCCCACGTCGATGGACACGATGTCCCCGTCCTTGAGGCGACGGCGCTTGGAGGGAATCCCGTGCACGACCTCCTCGTTGAGCGAGACGCACACGCTCCCCGGGAAGCCGTAGAGGCCCTTGAAGGCCGGTGTCGCTCCGTCGTGCGAGCAGATGAAGTCCTCGCAGAAGCGATCCAGCTCCAGCGTGCTCACACCGGGCCGGACCTCCGGGCGCACCGCCTCCAGGAGCTCGCCGATGATGGCTCCCCCCCTGGCGATGGCGTCGATCTCCTCGGAGCTCCGCAGGTGGATCATCCCGTCCCGGCCCCCGCCTACCGGACCGCCGCGCGGAAGGCGGCCTGGACGTCGTCCACCGGCCGGTCCGCCGGAACGCGGACCAACCTGGCCTGGGCCTTCTCGTACCAGGCGATGAGGGGCGCGGTGAGCTCCTGGTAGACCTCCAGGCGGTGGCGCACCGTCTCCGGCTTGTCGTCGGCGCGGTGCACCAGCGTGCCGCCGCAGCGGTCGCAGATGCCCTCCTTGGCCGGCGGGTTCTGGTGCACGTTGTACACCGCCCCGCAGTCCGGGCAGCTCCGCCGCCCCGACAGGCGCTGGACCAGCGTCTCGTCCGGGGCCTCGAAGACCACCACGGCGTCCACCCTGCGGTGGACCTGGCCGAGCACTCCCCCCAGCCCCTCGGCCTGCGCCGTGGTGCGGGGGAACCCGTCGAAGAGGATCCCGGCCTCCGGCGCCACGCCCTTCAGGTGATCGCGCACGAGGTCGAGTATGAGCGAATCGGGCACCAGCTCGCCGGCGTCCATGAACGCCTGCGCCTTCTTGCCGAGGTCGGTGCCGTCCCGGCGGGCGGCCCGGAGGAGGTCGCCCGTAGAGACGTGCTCCCATCCCTCCGCGTCGGCCAAGCGAGCGGCCTGCGTGCCCTTCCCCACTCCCGGGGGGCCCAACAATATCACCACCATTGCTCTATGCCTGTTTGCCCGGCCTGGTAGCCACGCCGGGTCACATATACCGCTGGCGCCCGCGCATCTTCACGCGACCCTTCTTCATGAACCCGTCGTAGTGGCGCAGGAGCAGGAGCTGCTGGGCCTGCTGGACGGTGTCCAGCCCGACGCCCACGACGATGAGGAGGCTCGTGCCCCCGAAGTAGAAGGTCGTGATGTTGAAGATCGAGAGGATCCAGAACGGGATCAACGCGATGAGCGCCAGATAGATCGCACCAGGGAGGGTCACGCGCGTGAGCACGCGGTCGATGTACTCCGCCGTTCGGGTGCCCGGCTTCACCCCGGGAACGAACCCACCCTGCTTCTTCAGGTTCTCCGCCAGGTCGATCGGGTTGAAGATGATCGCCGTGTAGAAGTAGGTGAAGAAGATGATGAGGATCCCATAGGTGATGTAGTACGGTGTCGTCCGGGGCGCGAAGATCTGGGACATCTCCTGGAGCAGCGGCCAGTGGAAGAACGCCGCCGCGGTGCCGGGCACCACGATGAACGACTGGGCGAAGATGATGGGCATCACGCCCGCCGAGTTCACGCGCAGCGGAACGAAGCTCTTCTGTCCCTCACGGATACGCCCTCGGCCCACGACCTTCCGTGGGATCTGCACGGGGATCTTCCGCGCGGCCATGGTCATGGCCACCACTCCCCCGCTCACCGCCACGAGCACCACGAGCAGCATGGTCAGGCTGAAGAGCGTCAGCTGCCCGGTGTGGAACGAGTCGTACGTTCGGCCCACGGCTCCCGGGAAGGAGTCCATGATCGAGAAGAAGATCAGGAGGCTCATCCCGTTCCCGATGCCCCGGTCGGTGATCTGCTCACCGATCCACATCACGAAGACCGCGCCGGTGGTGAGGGTGAGCACCGTCGTGAAGACGAACATCGCCCCGGGCTCCTTCACCGCGCCCGAGAGCGACTGGAGGAAGACCGAGTACCCGTAGGCCTGCACGACGGACAGACCCACGGTGGTGTACCGGGTCCACTGCTCCAGCTTCATCCGCCCGTCCTCCCCCTCCTTCTGCATCTTCTCGACGGTGGGGAAGACCGCGGCCAGCAGCTGGAACATGATGCTGGCCGAGATATAGGGCATGATGCCCAGGGCGAAGACGGTGGCCCGGGACAGGCCGCCGCCCACGAACATGTCGTAGAGACCCAGGAAGGTCCCCTGGAGCTGCCCGAACTGCTGTTTCAGCGCCGCGACGTCGAGCCCCGGGACCGTCAGATGCGCCCCGATCCGGTAGATCAGGAGCATGTACAGGGTGAAGAGGATCTTGTCCTTGAGCTCCGGGACCTTGAACAGGTTCGTGACGGGGTTGTTCGCCATGATCAGGCCGTTTCTGCCGAGCCGACGAGGCTCACCGAGCCCCCCGCCGCCTCGATCTTCTCCTTCGCGCTCTTGCTGAAGGCGTGAGCCTCCACCTTCAGCGCCTTGGCCAGGTCGCCGGTTCCGAGGATCTTCACCGGCTGCTGCAACGTGCCGATGAGCCCCGCCTGACGCAGGGACTCCACGGTCACGGACTCGTCGAAGCGGTCGAGGTCACGCAGGTTCACCACCTGGTACTCGACCCGGTGGATGTTCGTGAAGCCCCGCTTGGGGATGCGCCGGTGCAGCGGCATCTGGCCGCCCTCGAAGTGCGGCCTGCTCTTGGCCCCCGTCCGGGCGCCCGCGCCCTTCTGGCCGCGTCCGGCCGTCTTGCCCGTGCCGGAGCCGGGGCCACGCCCCAGGCGCTTGCGGTCGCGGTGGGAGCCTCCTGTGGGGCTCAGATCGTGAAGCTCAGCCATGATGTCTACTCTTCCACTTCCCGCACCGCGATCAGGTGCGGGATCTGCTTGATCATCCCGCGGATGGCGGGCGTGTCGTCGTGGATCACGCTGGTCTGATTCCGCGTGAGCCCCAGGGCCCGCAGCGTCCTGCGCTGGGGCTCGGGCCGGCCGCTCACGCTGCGCACCTGGCGGATCTCGATCTTCCGGGGTTCCCCGGCGGACTTCTTCCTAGCCACGACGCACCCCCAGCGCTTCCACCGGTATACCGCGCTCCTGCGCCACGCGATCCGCCGTGACCAGGTGACGCAGTCCGTTCATGGTGGCGCGCGTCACGTTGATGGGGTTGTTCGTGCCCAGGCTCTTGGTGAGCACGTCGCGCACGCCCGCGGCCTCCAGGACGGCACGTACCGGGCCGCCGGCTATGACGCCGGTGCCCGGAGCGGCGGGCCGGAGCAGCACGCGGCCGGCACCCCACTGTCCCAGGATCTCGTGGGGAAGCGTGCCCTTCTCGAGGGGGATCGCAACCATCGAGCGCTTGGCACGCTCGATGGCCTTGCGGATCGCCTCCGAGACCTCGTTGGCCTTGGCCAGGGCGATGCCCACGTTCCCCTTCTGATCACCCACGGAGACCAGGGCGGAGAACGAGAACCGGCGCCCGCCCTTCACAACCTTGGCCACGCGGTTGATGTGGATGACGTTCTCGACGAGGTCGCTGGGCTCCCTGCCCCGGCGCTCGTGCTTCTTATCCTTGGCCATCAGAACTCCAGACCTCCCTTGCGGGCGCCCTCGGCGAACGCCTTCACACGACCATGGTACCTGTAACCGCCCCGGTCGAACACCACCGAGGAGATCCCCTGGGCCTTCGCCTTCTCGGCCAGCAGCTTGCCGGCAGCGAACGCCTGCTCGACGCGGCGGTTGCTGCTCTCGGGCTTGAAGGCCTTCATCTGCTCGGCCAGCGTCGACAACCCCAGCATCGTGCGTCCGGCGTCATCGTCGACGAGCTGTCCCTCGATGTTCTTCAGCGAGCGGAATACCACGAGGCGCGGCCGCTCTGCGCTGCCACGGATCTTGGCCCGCACACGGTAGTGACGCCGCTTGCGCTGCAGCCGGCGGCTGGTCCTGATCCTGCTCTGCTTGATCATCATCATGCACCCGCCGTCTTGCCGGCCTTGCGCCGGACCTGCTCACCCTGGTACCGGATTCCCTTGCCCTTGTACGGCTCCGGCGGTCTCACGGCGCGGATCTCCGCCGCCGTCTGGCCGACCTTCTGCTTGTCGGCACCGGAGACCACGATGGTCGTGGCGTTGGGACACTCAACCGTCACCCCCTCCATCGCCGTGTACTCGACGGTGTGGGAGAAGCCCACGGTGATGAGCACCGTCTGGCCACGCTGCTCCGCCTTGTAGCCCACGCCCTGGATCTCCAGGGTCTTGGTGAAGCCCTGGGTGACCCCCGTGACCATGTTGGCCACCAGCGCCCGGGTCAGGCCGTGGAGCGCCCGATGGGTCTTCTGATCCGACGGACGCTCGACGCGCACCTCGGCGTCGTCCACCACCACGTTCATCTCGGGGTGGTGCCGCAGCGAGAGCGTGCCCTTGGGACCCTTCACCGTGAGGGTGCCCGCGGCGAGGCTGACCTCGACGCCCTGCGGCACCTCCACCGGTAGCTTTCCGATTCTCGACATCGTTCGTTCGCCTCACCAGACCTTGGCCATGAGCTCGCCGCCCACACCGCGCTCCCGCGCGCCCTGGTCGGAGAGCACGCCGGCCGACGTGGAGAGAATGGCCATCCCCAGACCGTTCCGGACCCTCGGGATGTCGTCGGCGCGCACATACTGACGCCGGCCCGGACGGGACACCCGTTCCAGGTGCCGGATTACGGGCTGACCCTCGTGATACTTCAGGTACACGCGCAGGAGGCCGTGCTTCCCGTCCTGCAGCACCTTGTGCGCATGGACGAAATGGCTCTCCGTGAGAAGCTTGGCGATCTCGACCTTGAGGTTCGAGACCGGCATGTCCACCCACTTGTGCCCTGCCGTGCACGCGTTGCGGATCCGCGTGAGCATGTCCGCGATTGGATCGGTCATCATGGCTTCTTCGGTCCTCTCACCAGCTCGACTTGCGGACACCGGGGATCTCGCCCCGCAGGGACATCTCGCGGAAGCAGATCCTGCAGATCCCGAACTTCCGGAGGTATGCGCGCGGACGCCCGCAACGCTGACACCGGTTGCGCACGCGGACGCCGAACTTCGGCTTGCGCTTGGACTTCTCGATGAGCGCCTTCCTGGCCATTCTCTAGTCTCTCCTCAGTAGTCCGTCACGCCCCGGCGCCGACCTGGATCGGCACCTCGCCGCGGAACGGGAAGCCCATTTCGCGGAGGAGGGCAAACGCCTCGTCGTCCTTGTCCGTGGACGTCACCACCGTGATGTCCATCCCATGGATCTTGTGGACGCGGTCGTAATTGATCTCCGGGAAGATGATCTGCTCCCTGACGCCCATGGTGAAATTCCCACGGCCGTCGAAGGACCTCGTGCTCAGCCCGCGGAAGTCGCGGATGCGCGGGATGGCCGTGGCGATGAGGCGATCCAGGAAGTACCACATCCTGTCCCTGCGCAGCGTCACGGAGACGCCCACGGGCATGCCCTCGCGCAGGGAGAAGTTGGAGATGGACTTGCGGGCCCGGTTCACCACCGGCTTCTGCCCCGTGATGACCCCGAGCTCGGTGACCACGCTCTCGAGCATCTTCTGTTCGCGGCCGGCGTCTCCGACGCCGACGTTGACCACGACCTTCTTGATCTCGGGAATGCGGTGCGGGTTGGTGAACCCGAACTGCTCCTCGAGCTTGGGCCTGGCGTGGTCCTGGTAGTGCCGCTTCAACCGTGGTTCCATGGTCGTCTCGTCTACTGCGGCTTGGGGATCGGATTCCCGCTCTTCACGGAGATCCGCTCCTTCTCGCCGCCCTCCTCTTTGCGCACCCGCACCCGACTCGGCTCGTCGGTGGCGGGGTCGATGAGCATCACGTTGGAGATATGAATGGGGGCCTCGAAGGAGATGATCCCCCCCTCGGGGTTGTCCTCGCTGGGGCGCTCGTGGCGCTTGCGCGTGTTCACTCCCTCCACCCGCACGCGGTCCTTCGACGGCAGCACCTCCAGGACCTTCCCTTCCATGTCCCGGTAGTTGCCCCGGATCACGCGGACCTGATCCCCCTTCATGATGTGGAACTTGCGCACAGCCATCACAGCACCTCGGGCGCAAGGGATACGATCTTCATGTACTTCTTCTCGCGGAGCTCGCGTCCCACGGGCCCGAAGATGCGGGTGCCGCGGGGCTCGCCCTGTGGGTTGATGATCACCGCCGCGTTGTCGTCGAAGCGGATGTAGGTGCCGTCCTTTCGGCGGGTCTCCTTCGCCGTGCGCACCACCACCGCCTTGACCACGTCGCCCTTCTTGATCCCGGCGTTGGGGATGGCGTCCTTCACCGTGGCGACGATGACGTCGCCCACGCCGGCGTAGCGCCTGCGCGAGCCGCCGAGGACGCGAATGCACAGCGCCGTCTTGGCTCCGGTGTTGTCCGCGATCCGGAGGATCGACTCCTGCTGGATCATCTCAGTGTTCTCTCTATCTCGTCAGTTCCGGCGCGCACCTACTCGGGTCGCTCGATCAGCTCCACGACGCGCCACCGCTTCGTCTTCGACAGGGGACGGGTCTCCATGATGCGTACCGTGTCCCCGGTCCTGTACTCGTTCTTCTCGTCGTGGGCATGGACCTTCTTCGTCAGCGACATGCCCTTGCCGTACAGGGGGTGCGCGAGGCGGCGCTCCACCTTCACGGTCACCGTCTTGTCTCCCCGGTCACCCACCACCACGCCGATCCGCATCTTGCGGCGTCCCCTGCTCTTCGCGGTCTGCCCGGTCTCGGCAGCCGTGGCGGCGGGTGCGGACGTCTCGACGCTTTCGGTCGCGGCGGCCTCGACGGCCTCTTCCTGCTGAACGTTCTCTTCGGTCATAATCGTGTCCGTCACGCGTTCCCGGCGAGCTCACGCTCCCGGAGAATCGTCTTGAGACGTGCGATGTCCCGCCGGATGTTCCGGAGCAGGATCGGGTTCTCCAACTGCAGCATGGACGCCTGGAAGCGGAGCCTGAACTGCTCCTCGACGAGCGTCTCGAGCTGCGCCCGGATCTCCGTGTCGTCCCAGTCTCTGATCTCGTCGGCGGTCATCCGGTCCTCCTCCTACAGCTGCTCGTCGCGAGCGACGAAGCGACACTTGATGGGGAGCTTGGCCGACGCCAGGTCGAGGGCCCGGCGGGCGGTCTGCTCGTCGATGCCCTCCAGCTCGAACATGATGCGGCCCGGCTTCACCACGGCCACCCATCCCTCCGGGTTGCCCTTCCCCTTGCCCATGCGCGTCTCGGCGGGCTTCTGGGTGATGGGCTTGTCCGGGAAGATGCGGATCCAGACCTTGCCGCCACGCTTGATGTGGCGCGTCATCGCCACGCGGGCCGCCTCGATCTGACGGTTGCTCACCCACGCCGGCTCGGCGGCCATGAGGCCGTATTCCCCGAAGGACACCTTGTTGCCCCGGGTGGCCTTGCCGCTCATCCGGCCCTTGTGCTTCTTGCGGTACTTGACCCGCTTCGGCGCTAGCATCTTCTAGACCCTTCCTCGTTGGCTCACGCGCCCGTGGAATACGTGCGGCCGCGCCGCTCTTCGACGACCTCGCCCTTGAAGATCCAGCACTTCACGCCGATGGCACCGTAGGTGGTGAAGGCGTGAAGCTGGGCATAGTCTATGTCCGCCCGCAGCGTATGCAGGGGCACGCGTCCCTCGTTGTAACCCTCGGTGCGGGCGATCTCGGCACCCCCCAGCCTTCCGGCACACTGGATCTTGATGCCCTCCGCCCCCGCGCGGATGGCCGACTGCACCGCCCGCTTCATGGCCCGGCGGAACGAGATGCGCTGACGCAGCTGGTGAGCGACGCTCTCCGCCACCAGATACGCCTCCACCTCCGGCCGCTTGATCTCCTCCACGTTCACGGAGATCTCGGACTGCGTGAGCAACGCGAGCTCGTCGCGCAGCTTGTCGACCTCGGCTCCGCGCTTGCCGATGACCACGCCCGGACGGGCGGTGTGCAAGGTCACCACGATCTTGCTCGGCTTGCGCTCGATGTCCACCGCGGCCAGCGCCGCGTGCGACAGACGCCGTCGGAGGTACTGCCGGATCGTCTCGTCCTCCCGCAGGAGGCGCGGGAAGTCCCGCTCCGCGTACCAGCGGGAGCTCCAGTCCTTGACGATCCCGAGTCGGAACCCGGTGGGGTGGGTCTTCTGTCCCATGCGCTTCTTCCGTACCTGCGCCCTCAGGCGTCCTTGGTGTTCACCACGACGGTGATATGACTCGTGCGATGTCGGCGCGGCGCCGCACGGCCCTGGGCCGCCGCGCGCCAACGCCTGAGCGTGGGGCCCTCGTCCACGAACGCTTCCTGGACCACCAGGTCGTCCACGTCGAGAACACCACCCTCGTCCTGTGCCTTCACCTGTGCGTTCGCCACCGCGGACCGGAGCGTCTTGCTCACGGGCTCGGCGGCCATCTTCTTCGAGAACTGCAGAATCGCGTATGCCTCGTTCACCGACAGCCCGCGGATCTGGTCCACCACCAGGCGCACCTTGCGGGGGCTCATGCGGACATGACGGGCGATCGCTCTCGCTTCCATGACTGGCTCCACCTCAGATCGCCTTGGCCCGCTTGTCGGCGAGCTTGCCGCTGTGACCCCGGAACAGCCGGGTCGGGGCGAACTCTCCGAGCTTGTGGCCGACCATGTTCTCCGTGATGTACACGGGGATGAACTTGTTGCCGTTGTGCACGGCCACGGTGTGCCCCACGAACTCCGGGGAGATCGTCGAGGCGCGAGCCCACGTCTTCAGCACCTTCTTCTCCCCGCGGGAGTTCATGGTCTCCACCCGCAGCAGGAGCCGCTCGTCTACGTAGGGCCCCTTCTTTACGCTCCGTGGCATATCCCAGACCTCAGCTAGAGCCTACTCGTTGCCGTTCGCGTGCGATCACTTCGTCGCCTTGCCGCGACGACGTCCGCGCACGATGTACTTGGTCGATTCCTTCTTCTTGTGCCTCGTCTTCTTGCCCTCGGGCTTGCCCCAGGGCGACGTCGGCGGACGACCGCCGGAGGAACGGCCCTCGCCGCCGCCCAGCGGGTGGTCCACCGGGTTCATGGCCACGCCCCGGACCTTCGGCCGGTGGCCGCGCCAGCGGTTCCCGCCGGCCTTGCCGACGACGGTCAGCTCATGGTCGCCGTTGCCCACCTCACCGATGGTGGCCAGGCAGTCCCTGCGGACCCTGCGCACCTCGGTGGACGGGAGGCGCAGCGTCACGTAGTCGCCCTCCTTGGCCATCACCGACACGCTGGATCCCGCCGAGCGCGCCATCTGGCCTCCCTTGCCCGGCTTCAGCTCCACGTTGTGGACGCTGGTACCGAGAGGGATGAGATGCAGCGGGAGGGTACATCCGACGCGCACGTCCGCGTCCGGACCGGACATGATCCGGTCCCCCACCTTCAGGTCGCGGGGGTGGAGGATGTAGCGCTTCTCCCCGTCCGCGTAGGTGATGAGGGCGATGTTCGCCGACCGGTTGGGGTCGTACTCGATCTCGCTGACCACCCCCGACACGCCGAACTTGTCGCGCTTGAAGTCGACGACCCGATAGCGCCGCTTGTGGCCGCCCCCGCGTCGCCGCGTGGTGATGTGGCCGTGGTGATTGCGTCCGGCCTTCTCGTTCAGCGGCTCGGTGAGCGACTTCTCGGGCCCCTTCCGCGTGATGACCTCGTTCTCGAGGGTCGAGCGGAAGCGGGTGCCCGCGGTCATCGGCTTGAACTTCTTGATGCCCATGGTCAACCCTTCTCGTAGAGCTCGATGTGATCGCCCTCACCGAGCTGGACGACGGCCTTCTTGAACGACGGCCGCCGGCCGGGCCTGGCGTTCTTCGACAGGTTCCCCATGAGCGAGCGTCGCATCTTGCCGGCGTAGCGCATGGTGCGGACGTCCAGGACGGTCACGTCCCACAGGTGCTCGACGGCCTGGCCGATCTCGATCTTGTTGGCGTCCTTGGCCACGATGAACGTGTACAGGCTCTGCGAATCCATCTGCTCGGTGGTCTTCTCGGTGACCACCGGCGAGATGATGATGCTCTGAGGCTCACGCATCGCCGTCCTCCTCGCTCTCGGTGCCCTCGGCGGGCTCCTCCGCCTCGTCCTTGCCGGCCGCCTCGTCCTCGCCGGCCGCCTTGGTCTTGCCGGCCGCCTTGGCCTTGCCGGCCGCCTTGGTCTTGCTGGCCGCCTTGGTCTTGCCGGCCGCCTTGGTCTTGCCGGCCGCCTTGGTCGTGCTGGCCGCCTTGGCCTCGGGCGGGGCCTTCGCGGCGTCGTCCGCGGCCGCCTCGCCCAGCTTCTCGACGGCGCTGCGCTCGATGACGATGGTGTGGGCCCAGAGCACGTCGTAGACCGACTCGTGGCCGAACGGGCGCACGGTCACGTGGGGCAGGTTCCTCGCGGACAGGTAGAGGTTCTCGTTCTTCCCGTCGGTGAGGAGGAGGACCTTCCCCGCCATCTCCATGGCGCCGAGGAAGCCCGTCAGCTCGCGGGTCCTGGGCTTTTCCAGCGCGGGCATGTCGACGAGAACGACCCGATCGTTCTCCGCCCGGTCGTTGAGGGCCGAGCGCCGTGCCAGCGCCTTCACCTTGCGCGGAATCTGCTGCCGCCAGGAGTGGGGAATGGGCGGGAACGCCCTGCCCCCACCCTCCCACTGGACCGCGCGGGTGGAGCCCTGGCGGGCCCGCCCGGTGCCCTTCTGGCGCCAGGGCTTGCTGTTGCCGCCGGACACCTCGGAGCGGGTCTTGGCCGCCGCCGTGCCCTGTCGCTGGTTTGCGAGGTACGCCTTCACCGCCTGGTGCATGACGCCCTCGTTCACGACGCCGTCGAAGAGGACGTCGGGCAGGGCCCGCGCCTTCCCCTTCTTTCCGTCGACCTTGTAGTAGCGCGCCTTATACATGGCTCACTTCGAAATCAGGACGTAGCCGTCACGGGCGCCGGGAACGCCGCCCTTCACGAACAGCAGATTGCGCTCACCGTCCACCCGAACCACCTGCATGTTGCGGACGGTCGTGCGCGTCCCCCCCATACGTCCGGGGAGCTTCTTCCCCTTGATGACGCGGGAGGGGTTGGTGCCGGGGCCCACGGAGCCGGGGTTACGGGCCATGGGGTGTCCGTGGCCACCCGGGCGCCCGGCGAAGCCGTGCCGCTTCACGACCCCCTGAAATCCCCGTCCCTTGGACTGGCCGGTGACCTTCACCCGGTCGCCGGCCTCGAACTGCTCGACGGTGAGCTGCTGGCCCACCTCGATATCGTCACCACCCTCCAGCGTGAACACCCGGAGGATCCTGGGCGCGGCCTCGAGCCCCGCCTTGGCGGCGTGGCCCATCTCGGCCTTGCTCGTGCGCTTGGCCCTCTGGGAACCGAACCCCAGCTGGACCCAACGCGTCCCGTTGGAATCCCCCGACCTCACCTGAAGGATCGGGCATGGACCGGCTTCGATGACGGTGACGGGAACCTGAATCCCCTCGTCGTCGAAGATCCGCGTCATGCCGACCTTCCTACCGATCAATCCGGGCATCTCCGGAGTCCCTCCGTCAGTCGACCTTGATCTCGACGTCGACACCTGCCGGCAGGTCCAGCTTGGTCAGCGCGTCGATCGTCTGAGGGCGGCTGTCCACGATGTCGATGAGCCGCTTGTGCGTGCGCAGTTCGAACTGCTCCCGACTCTTCTTGTCCACATGGGGCGAGCGCAGCACCGTCCACCGCTGCCGGCGGGTGGGAAGGGGGATGGGCCCCCGCACCGTCGCACCGGTCTTCTGGGCCGTGCGCACAATGTCCGCGGCGGTCTGATCGACCACCCAGTGGTCGAACGCCTTCAGTCGGATTCGGATTCTCTCTGCCATGTTCCGTCTCTCGTTCGGGGTCGGGACGGAGCGGCCCCGCGCGCGACTCGGGCGCTCGGCCGCCGGACTCTCGCCAGGCTGCCTTGCTCCGCTCGCCTCGCTCCGCCGCTACGCGCGGCGGACCCTCACTGCGAGCGGGGCCGCTCCGTCCCTCCCTCAACCCTCATGTGAACTGCACCTGCCTGCTTCTATCCAACCAACTGGAGGCGGCCTCCCACCCGGGAGGCCGCCATCCCTCTTGATTTACTCGATCACCTCGGTGACGACGCCGGAGCCGACCGTGCGACCGCCCTCGCGGATGGCGAAGCGGAGCTGCGTCTCCATGGCGACGGGGGTGATGAGCTCCACCTCCATCTGCACATTGTCGCCGGGCATCACCATCTCCACGCCCTGCGGAAGCATCGCGGCACCGGTCACGTCCGTGGTGCGGAAGTAGAACTGGGGCCGGTAGTTGTTGAAGAACGGCGTGTGGCGGCCGCCCTCTTCCTTCGTGAGCACGTAGACCTCGGCCTTGAACTTCGTGTGCGGGGTCACCGAGCCGGGCTTGGCCAGCACCTGGCCGCGCTCGATCTCCTCCTTGCCCACACCGCGGAGCAGCAGGCCGACGTTGTCGCCGGCCACGCCCTGGTCCAGGAGCTTGCGGAACATCTCGACTCCCGTGACCACCGTCTTGCGGCCGGCCCCGAAGCCGACGATCTCCACCTCGTCGCTCATCTTGACCACGCCGCGCTCGATGCGGCCCGTCGCGACCGTTCCACGACCCGTGATGGAGAACACGTCCTCCACGGGCATGAGGAATGGCTTGTCGGTGTCACGCACCGGCTCCGGGACGAACGTGTCCAGAGCATCGAAGAGATCCTCGATGCTCTTGATCGCCTCGGCGTCGCCCTCCAGCGCCTTCATGGCCGAGCCGCGGATCACCGGCGTGTCGTCGCCGGGGAACTCGTAGTAGCTGAGGAGCTCACGCACCTCGAGCTCGACCAGGTCGAGGAGCTCGGCGTCGTCCACCAGGTCCGTCTTGTTCAGGTAGACCACGATGTGGGGCACGTTCACCTGGCGGGCGAGCAGGATGTGCTCACGCGTCTGGGGCATCGGGCCGTCCACGGCGCTCACCACCAGGATCGCACCGTCCATCTGCGCCGCGCCCGTGATCATGTTCTTCACGTAGTCGGCGTGGCCGGGGCAGTCCACGTGAGCGTAGTGCCGGTTCGGCGTCTCGTACTCGACGTGGCTCGTGGCGATCGTGAGGATCTTCGTGGAGTCACGACGACCCTGCGACTCCGAGGCCTTCGCCACCTCGTCGTACGACACGTACTTCGTGCCGTACCCCTTTTCGGACGACACTTTCGTCATCGCCGCGGTCAGGGTGGTCTTCCCGTGGTCCACGTGGCCGATGGTGCCCACGTTTACGTGCGGCTTCGTCCGCTCGAACTTCGCCTTAGCCATCGCTGTCCCCTTCGGTCGGTCGGGCTAGGTGGTTTGCTGTTTGCCCTACTGAGCCCCGCCGTTGGCGGAGACGATCTCCTCCGCCTTCGACTTCGGGACCTCGTCGTAGTGCGCGAACTGCATCGTGTAGACGGCCCTGCCCTGGCTGAGGGACCTGAGGGTCGTCGAGTAGCCGAACATCTCGCCGAGGGGAACCGACGCGCCGATGACGCGCGCTCCGGCCCGCTCGGTCATGCCTCCCACCCGGCCGCGGCGAGAGGACAGGTCGCCGATGAGATCACCCATGTACTCCGCCGGGGTGACCACCTCGACATCCATGATGGGCTCCAGAAGCACCGGCTTCGCACGCCGAATGCCCTCCTTGATGGCCATGGAGCCGGCGATCTTGAACGCCATCTCGCTGGAGTCGACGTCGTGATACGAGCCGTCCACCAGCTCCACCTTGACGTCGATGACCGGGTAGCCCGCCAGTACGCCGTTCTCCAGTGCCTCGCGGATGCCCTGCTCCACGGGCCGGATGTACTCACGGGGGATGACCCCGCCGACGATCCGGTCCTCGAAGACGAATCCGGTTCCGGGCCCGCCGGGCTCCAGGTTGATGACCACGTGGCCGTACTGCCCGCGGCCGCCGGTCTGGCGGACGAACCGGCCCTCGACGTTCTCGGCGCGGGCGCGGATGGTCTCGCGGTACGCCACCTGCGGCCGGCCGATGTTGGCCTCCACGCCGAACTCCCTGCGCAGGCGGTCCACGATGATCTCGAGGTGCAGCTCACCCATGCCGGAGATGATGGTCTGACTCGTCTCCGGATCGGTGAACACCCGGAACGTCGGGTCCTCCTCCGCCAGCTTCGACAGCCCGGTGCCCAGCTTGTCCTGGTCCGCCTTCGTCTTGGGCTCGATGGCCACCGAGATGACGGGCTCCGGGAACTTCATGGCCTCCAGGATGATGGGCGCGTTCTCGGTGCTCAGCGTGTCGCCCGTCTTCACGTCCTTGAAGCCGATGGCCGCCGCGATGTCGCCGGCGAACACCTCTTCCCGCTCCTCGCGCTTGTTGGCGTGCATCTGCAGGATGCGCCCCACGCGCTCACGGCGGCCCTTGGAGGCGTTGTAGATGTAGCTGCCGGCGGGGAGGGAGCCCGAGTACACCCGGAAGAACGTCAGCTTACCCACGTACGGGTCGGTGGCGATCTTGAAGGCCAGCGCCGAGAACGGGGCGTCGTCCGAGGCCTCGCGCGTCTCCAGGGTCTCGTCGTGATGCGGCAGGTGGCCCTCGATGGGGGGCACGTCCACCGGTGACGGCAGATAGTCGATGACCCCGTCGAGAAGCGCCTGGACCCCCTTGTTCTTGAAGGCCGAGCCGCAGAACACCGGGAAGAGCATGCCCTTGATGGTCGCCGCCCGGATGGCGTGACGGAACTCGTCGTCGGAGAGCTCCTCGCCGGCGAGGTACTTCTCCACCAGCTCGTCGTCGTGCTCGACGGCGGCCTCGAGGAGCTCGTGACGGAGCTGCTCGACCGTGTCCTTGAGCACGTCGGGAATCGGCACGTCGATGAACTTGGAGCCGAGCTCGTCCTGGTAGACGATGCCGGTGCGGCTCACCACGTCCACGACGCCGGTGAACAGCTCGCCCTCGCCCAGGGGATACTGCACGGGATGGGCGTTGGCACCCAGGCGGTCCCTCATCATGCGGACGACGTTCATGAAGTCGGCGCCGACCCTGTCCATCTTGTTGACGAAGGCGATGCGCGGCACGCGGTACCGGTCCGCCTGACGCCACACGGTCTCCGACTGCGGCTCCACGCCGCCCACGGCGCAGAACACGGCCACGGCGCCGTCCAGCACCCGCAGGGAACGCTCCACCTCGGCGGTGAAGTCCACGTGCCCGGGGGTGTCGATGATGTTGATGCGGAAGTTGGTGCCTTGCCGCTGCCAGTGGCACGTCGTCGCCGCGGACGTGATGGTGATGCCGCGCTCCTGCTCCTGCTCCATCCAGTCCATCGTCGCGGCGCCCTCGTGCACCTCGCCCATCCGATGCACCCGTCCCGTATAGAACAGGATGCGCTCGGTGGTCGTGGTCTTCCCGGCATCGATATGCGCCATGATACCGATGTTCCGGAGCTGCGGGAGCGGCGTGAGTCTGGGCATCGTCCTACTCTGATTCCTTCTGTACCTGTGGTTCTTCCTGTGTCTTACTGCCTTCGTCTCTGCCCCCGGCGCGGGGCGAAAAAAAGAGCGCGGCTTTCGCCGTTGCGGCCCGCGACTGGCAGCTCGCAAACTCGTCCGCGCTCACCGTGACCGGAGAGGGCCCGCAGGCCATCGCGCGTCCCGAATTGTCCTTCCGCGCCCCCCTCCCTCGGGGGCGAATCCCGCTATGTGGCTACCACCGGTAGTGGGCGAACGCCTTGTTGGCCTCGGCCATGCGGTGCGTGTCTTCCTTCTTCTTGATCGTCGCGCCCTCTCCGCGGCTCGCGGCGAGCAGCTCCGCGGCCAGGCGCTCCGCCATGCTCTTCTCCGAGCGGGCCCGGGCGAAGCCGATGAGCCAACGCGTCGCGAGAGCCGAGCGGCGCTCGGGGCGAACCTCGATGGGCACCTGGTACGTCGCGCCTCCCACCCGGCGGCTCTTCACCTCCAGAGCGGGCTTCGCGTTGTTCAGTGCCTGCTGGAACACCCCCTCGCCCGGCTGTCCCGCCCGCTGCTCGAGGATCTCGACGGCTTCGTAGAAGATCGCCTCGGCGACGGACTTCTTGCCGTCCACCATCAGGCAGTTGACGAACTTCGTGACCACGGGCGACTCGAAGCGGGAGTCGGCCGGGGTTTCCCTGTGCTCGGCGCGCGAACGACGGCTCATCTCTCTCTCCGCCTTACTTGGGCCGCTTGGCCCCGTACTTGGACCGGCTCTGCCGACGCCCATCGACCCCGGATGCGTCCAGCGTGCCACGGATGATGTGATAGCGCACGCCGGGCAGGTCCTTCACACGGCCTCCCCGGATGAGCACGATGGAGTGCTCCTGGAGGTTGTGCCCCTCCCCGGGGATATACGCCGTGACCTCGTAGCCGTTGGTCAGGCGTACGCGGGCCACCTTCCGCAGGGCCGAGTTCGGCTTCTTCGGGGTGGTCGTGTACACGCGCGTGCAGACCCCCCGCTTCTGGGGGTTCTTCTGAAGAGCCGGGGCCTTGTTCTTCTTCGACACGGCCTGGCGGCCCTTGCGCACGAGCTGGCTGATCGTCGGCATGGCCTAGGGGTCCTCGATCGTGAAAAAAACGCGCCCCTGCGGTCTCCTCATCCGTCGGAACGGGCGCGCTCTCGGGCCCGCGGTGCAACGTGCGGAACCCATGATGCGATAGAGCATGGAAAAGTAGGTGTGCTTCGCGGAGGTGTCAACGGGCGGAATGACGCGCCAAGGGGCGTCGCGCCTGGGCTTTCCGGCGGTGACGCGGACCCTGAGCGAGGATTGGACTTGCGCCCCTCCCGGCAATCCGCAGCACCACCGCGCGTGGCGGCGCGTCCCTCCGAGGGAAGGGCCCGCGTCACCGCCGCCTCCGACAAAGCGAAGGGCGCCCCCCTGCGGGGACGCCCCTCCCGTGTCAGGCCGGCAGTAGGAGGTGCCGCCCCTCCTCACTCCTCCTCGAAGAGCTCGAGGTCCTCGGAGCCGGAGGACGTGGTGACACCGAGGCCCGGCAACAGCTCCCCGGGCTCGGCCAGCGGCAGGATCTCCTCGTCGTAGAAGGCCTGCTCCACCATGAACTCCACGTCCTGGTACCGGTGGATGCCGGTTCCGGCGGGGATCAGGTGACCGATGATGATGTTCTCCTTCAGGCCCTTCAGGTCGTCCCGGGCGCCGCGCACCGCCGCGTCGGTGAGCACCCTGGTGGTCTCCTGGAAGGAGGCGGCCGAGATGAACGACTCGGTGGTGAGGCTCGCCTTGGTGATGCCCAGCAGGAGCGGCTCAGAGCGCGCGGGCTTGGTGCCCTCGACGATGGCCTTCTGGTTCACCTCGCGGAACTCCACCCGATCGACGTTCTCGCCCTCCAGCAGGTCCGTGTCGCCGGCGTCGGTGATGCGCACCTTCTGGAGCATCTGGCGCACGATGACGCCGATGTGCTTGTCGTTGATCTTCACGCCCTGGAGCCGGTACACCTCCTGGATCTCGTTCAGCAGGTACTCCTGCACCGCCCGCGGCCCCTTGATGCGCAGGATGTCGTGGGGGTTGATGGGGCCCTCGCTGAGGCGGTCGCCCGCCCGCACCTGGTCGCCTTCGTGGACACGCATGTGCTTGCCCACGGGGACCTCGTACGTACGCGACGGGCCTTGCTCCGGCGTGACGTGCACCTCGCGCTTGCCGCGCTTGATGTCGCCGAAGCTGATGACGCCGTCGATCTCGGTGATGACCGCCGGGTCCTTCGGACGGCGCGCCTCGAACAGCTCCGCCACACGGGGCAGACCGCCGGTGATGTCACGCGTCTTGTAGACCTCGCGGCTGATCTTCGCCAGGGTGTCGCCCGGCAGGACCTTCGCCCCGTCGTGCACCGTGAGCTGTGCCCCCACCGGGATGATGAACTCCTTGAGCCGCTCGGCCTTCTTGGTGTCCTTCCGGATCTGGATGGTGGGGTGGAGCTTCTTCTCCCGGTCCTCGATGATCGTCATCTGGCGACGACCCGTGGACTCGTCCAGCTCCTCGCGCATGGTCTGCTCGTCCACGATGTCCACGAAGGCGATGACGCCCTCCGAGTCCGCGACGATGGGCTCCGAGTAGGGATCCCAGCTGAAGAGCAGGTCTCCGGAGGAGATCTCCTGGCCCTCCTCCACCGCCAGGGCGGCGCCGTACGGCACCGACAGCCGGCTGCGGATCTGGCCCTCTTTGGTCTTGAGGATGATCTGGCCCTCGCGTGAGGTGACGATCCTCTCCTCGTTGGGCGTCTCCACCAACGTGACGCGGTCGAGGGCGATGAGCCCGTCGATCTTGGACTTGCGCTGCGTCTGGGCCGCAATGCGCGACGCCGTGCCGCCGATGTGGAACGTGCGCAGCGTGAGCTGGGTGCCCGGCTCCCCGATGGACTGCGCCGCCAGGATGCCCACGGCCTCCCCGATGTCCACGGCCTTCATGGTGGCCAGGTTGCGCCCGTAGCACTTCTGGCACACGCCCCGCTTGGACTCGCATGTGAGCACCGAGCGGATCTTCACCACCTGGATGCCCGCGTCCTCGATGGAGTCGGCGGAGTCCTCGTCGATGAGGGTGCCCGAACCGATGATGAGCTCGCCATCGATGGGGTCGTAGATGTCCTCCAGCGCCACGTTGCCCACGATGCGGTCGGAGAGCGGCTCGATGATGTCCTCCCCTTCCTTCAGGGCGCTCATCTCCAGACCGAGGATCGTGCCGCAGTCCTCCACCGTGATGACCACGTCCTGGGCCACGTCCACGAGGCGGCGAGTCAGGTAGCCGGCGTCGGCGGTCTTCAGCGCCGTGTCGGCCAGGCCCTTCCGCGCTCCGTGCGTGGAGATGAAGTACTCCACCACGGTGAGCCCCTCGCGGAAGTTCGACTTGATGGGGCTCTCGATGATCTCGCCGATGCCGCCCGTGAGCTTCTTCTGGGGCTTGGCCATGAGGCCGCGCATGCCGGCGAGCTGACGCATCTGGTCCCGGTTACCGCGGGCGCCGGACGTCATCATCATGTACACCGGGTTGAAGCCGTCCTTGGACCGCTCCAGGTGGCGCACCATGGCGTCGGCCACGTCGTTGTTGGCGTGGGTCCAGGTGTCGATGACCTTGTTGTAGCGCTCGCCGTTGGAGATGAAGCCGCTGGCGTACGCCCGCTGGAAGCGGGTCACCTGGTCGTCGGCCTCCTTGAGGATCTCCGCCTTCTCGATGGGCACCTCCAGGTCCTCGATGCCCACGCTGATGCCGCCCATGGTGGCATAGCGGAACCCGAAGTCCTTGAGAGCATCCAGGAACTCGGTGGTGCCCCGCAGCCCCACTTGGGTGAAGCACTCGAAGGCCAGGTCGCCCAGCTCCTTCTTCCCGAAGGTCCGGTTCAGGAATCCCAGATCCTCGGGGATGATGGAGTTGAAGAGCACGCGGCCCGCGGTGGTGCGCAGCCACTTGCCCACGACCTCGCCCTCCTCGTTCTCCGCCAGCGCGCTCCAGAACCACACAGGCGTGTGGAAGGTCATCTGCTCCAGGGCGATGGCCGACTCGACCTCCCCGAAGGAAGACACGTGGGCCGCGTTCGCGTAGAGCTTGTCGAGCTCCGCCTCGGACTTCTGCCTGCGGGTCTTCGCGATCTTGGGGTCGTTCGCCACCCGCTCCAGGTCGCCGATGAGGAGGCCCGGGCTGGTGAGGTAGTAGGCGCCGATGACCATGTCCTGCGTCGGCGCCGCCACCGGCCGCCCGTTGGAGGGCAGCAGTATGTTGTTGGACGACAGCATGAGCACGCGCGCCTCGAGCTGCGCCTCGAAGGAGAGCGGCACGTGCACGGCCATCTGGTCGCCGTCGAAGTCCGCGTTGAACGCCGCGCACACCAGCGGGTGGATGCGGATCGCCTTTCCCTCGACGAGGACCGGCTCGAAGGCCTGGATGCCCAGGCGGTGCAGCGTCGGCGCCCGATTGAGCAGCACCGGGTGGTCCTTGATGATGTCCTCGAGGACCTCGTACACCTTGGGATCGTCGCGCTCGACGATCTTCTTGGCCCGCTTCACCGTCTCGGCCTCGCCCCGCTTCTCCAACTCGTGGATGATGAAGGGCTTGAACAGCTCGACGGCCATGGCCTTGGGCAGACCGCACTGGTGCAGCTTCAGCTCCGGGCCCACCACGATCACCGAGCGGCCCGAGTAGTCCACGCGCTTGCCCAGCAGGTTCTGCCGGAAGCGGCCCTGCTTGCCCTTGAGCATGTCGCTCAGGGACTTCAGCGGCCGCTTGCCCCGGCCACGGATGGCCTTGGAGCGGCGTCCGTTGTCGAAGAGCGCGTCCACCGCCTCCTGGAGCATCCGCTTCTCGTTGCGCAGGATGACCTCCGGCGCGCGCATCTCGATGAGCTTCTTGAGGCGGTTGTTCCGGTTGATGACCCGCCGATACAGGTCGTTCAGATCCGACGTGGCGAATCGGCCGCCGTCCAGCGGCACCAGGGGACGCAGGTCCGGCGGAATCACGGGCACCACGTCCATGATCATCCACTCGGGCTTGTTGCGGTCGTCGGAGCCCATCCCCGAGTTGCGCAGCGAGTCCACCACCTTCAGGCGCTTGAGCTTCTTCTTCTTGCGGTGCTGGGAGGTCTCCGTGGCGATCTCGGTGCGCAGCCACCCGGCCAGCCGCTCCAGCCCGCGGCCGTCGGTGTTGCGGTCCAGGATCTTCTTCTCCGGTGAATCCAGCAGCCTGAGGAGCGTGCGCACGGCCTCCGCCCCGATCTCGGCCCGGAACTCCTCGTCGCCCTCGTCCCGTGCCTTCACCCGCAGGTCGTAGTACTCGTCCTCGTCCAGGAGCTCCTGGAACTTGACCTCCTGCTTGCCGGGGTTCGTGACCACGTACGCGGCGTAGTAGATGACCTTCTCCAGGTCGCGCAGCGTCATGCCCAGGAGATATCCGAGCTGGCTGGGCAGGGTCTTGAAGAACCAGATGTGCGCCACCGGCACCGCCAGCTCGATGTGGCCCATGCGCTCCCGGCGGACCTTGGAGAGCGTCACCTCCACGCCACAGCGGTCGCACACGTGCCCGCGGAACCGGATCCGCTTGAACTTGCCGCAGTGGCACTCCCAGTCCTTCACCGGACCGAAGATGCGCTCACAGAAGAGACCGTCACGCTCGGGCTTGAAAGAGCGGTAGTTGATGGTCTCCGGCTTGGTCACCTCGCCGAAGGACCATCCGCGGATCTCTTCCGGTGAAGCGAGCTTCACACGGATGAAGTCGAAGTCCGCGCTCCTCTGCTCCCGTGTCCTGGGAAAATCGATCATGTCGTCTACTCTTCCTCGCCGAGAGTCACGCTCAGACCGAGCGCCTGCAATTCCTTCACGAGCACGTTGAACGACTCCGGGATCCCCGGCTGGGGCAGGTTGTCGCCCTTGACGATGGCCTCATAGACCTTCGAGCGGCCCTGCACGTCGTCGGACTTCACCGTGAGGATCTCCTGGAGCGTGTGTGCGGCGCCGTACGCCTCCAGCGCCCACACCTCCATCTCCCCGAAACGCTGGCCGCCGAACTGGGCCTTGCCGGCCAGCGGCTGCTGGGTCACCAGCGAGTAGGGACCGATGGAGCGCGCGTGGATCTTGTCGTCCACGAGGTGGCTCAGCTTCAGCATGTAGATGGCGCCCACCGTGATGGGGAAGTCGAACTGGCGGCCGCTGCGGCCGTCCCTGAGCCACATCTTCCCGTTCGGCAGCACCTGCGCGTGCGCCAGGAGCTCGGCCACGGCGTCGTCCAGACCGGTCTTGACGTTCTTGCGGCCCTTGAGCTTCTGCACCGCCGGGAACAGCTCGGTGAGCTTCTCACCGCGCTTGTCCGCGATCTCCTCGCCGGCGGCGAGCACGAAGTCCACGAGGTCGTCGAAGACCTTCTGCTCCTTCTTGCTCAGCTCCATGCCCAGGTACGCGTCCAGGTTCTGGCCGATGCCGGCGGTGAACGCCGCGGCCGAGGGCCCGTACCCGTTCCCGTTTCCGTTTCCGTTTCCATTCCCGTTGGAGCTGCCGTAGCCGCTCCCGTGCACGCCGGTCATCACCACCGGCGCCCGGTCGGCGGCGGCCATGAGCTGGTCGACCTCGGAGAGCCCCACGGGCAGCTCGGTCCGGAGGCCCAGGGCGGATCCCACCCAGCGCAGGCCCGCCACCTTGAGGAGCGAGCCGATCTCGTTCTCCGTGGCGCCCTGGAAGACCGGGGTCTTGGCCTCGAAGCCGAGCATCATGGCCGCCCACCCCAGGTGCGTCTCCAGGATCTGGCCGACGTTCATCCGGGACGGCACGCCCAGCGGATTCAGCACGAT